>NZ_BAAIYG010000005.1:0-333071 GCF_057543335.1 Brevibacillus sp. YAE8 | reverse complement strand
CCACAGATTGGTCGTGCCCGCAAACCACGGACTTATCGGGATAAAGCGCGAAAGGAGTACCTGGCCGTGGCCAAACAACGTCGTGCAAACGGCAAGGTGATTCGTCGAGCGATCGGCAAGCAACTCCTGGTGATGAACCTCGAGCGCAGGCTGCGGGATCTTTTTGCCTTCTGGTTAAACCCCCTTCTTTCGTATAGAATTCCTGGTTTTGGAAACGTTTTTGTAGTTTGAAAACCGTTCAGCAAACCCTAAGTACAAACCCTTTCGTTAATGGCTGAATTTTCATTCAATAACTATCTGTTAGAGTGAAAATTGATTTGTTTGTTGTCTGTTGTCTGTTGACGATTTCTATCAACTATAATAGGGTTAAAACATAAAGCGTCTTATTTTTTACTAAGGAGTAGAACGAATGATCTATCAATTTAAAGTGGCATTAAAAGATATATACCCGACAATCTGGAGAAGATTCCAAGTGAATGGCTTAATCACTTTTCACCAATTGCATAAGACGCTACAGATTGTCATGGGGTGGGAAGAGTATCATCTCTATCTGTTTGATTTTGGGTCTTTCACGATTACCCGTCCAGATCCGACATTTCCACCAGGAAACACACCAGAGCTGAATGCACGAAGGGAAAAAATCGTTGACCATATCACCAAAGAAGGGCAGCAGGTGCTGTATGTCTACGACTTTGGCGATGATTGGCAACATGATTTAATACTTGAGAAAATCTTGCCTGTCCAGCCTGAGAAGCAGTATCCTGTATGTCTCGAAGGTGAACGTCATTGTCCGCCAGAGGATTGCGGCGGTGTCTTGGGGTATCAAAGGATTTTGGAGATTTTAGCAACGAAGTCACATCCTGAATATGAAGATACGATTGCCTGGTTGAAAAAGGGGTTTGATCCCGAGCATTTTGACCTTAAAGGAGTAAATGAACAGCTTCTGCAAAAGAAAAAGCAACTAAATCCAAAAGAATTTATAAAAGTTGAAGAATCGAAGAAACCCATTAAGCTAACGACGGCAAAGCTGAAAAAACAACTGCAATCCCTTTCGCAGCAAGAACTTATTGAATTGCTTGTTGATACCTTTAAATCGAGCAAACAAGCCGAGCTATTTCTAACCGTAAAGTTGATTGGGGAGGAAGCCATAGAGGCATTGCTTCCCGTATATCAGAAAAAGGTGAAAGATGAGTTCTTTCCAGACCGAGGATTCGCAAAACTGAGGCTGGCAGATGCAAAAAAGGCAATTGATGAGTTTGAAAAGATCACTCAAAGCCCAAACCATACGTTGGAATTAATGCTCTTTTACGTTGAAATGGGTGTGGAATTTACCAATGCTTATGGCGATATAGATTCACGATTTTATGAAAGTATTCTGAAGATGTTTGCATCGGTCATCGACAGGATAAACGCGGACGACGGATACGATTTGTTTGAGGAGTTTGAGGAAAGAATCGCCGCTGTCGTTGAAAAAACGGAAGGAATCGGTTGGGGGTTCCACGAAAATATGCAGTATATTCATGAGGCAATTAGATGGTTATAGATTGTGTGCTTCAAACCACATCACGAATGTCATGCAAAAATTAGGTGTCAAAGGTCGATCTCAGGCAGTAGTCGAACTCGTTCGACTTGGTGAACTAGAGATTTGAACCCAGTCCACCCAGCCTCCCTTTTCTTCCCATGGTCGGAAGGGAGGGTTTTTTTATTTTGGGGGGAGCGGGGGGGAAGAGATGCCATACATAATATTGATTCATCACCATAACCCGTGCTAGACATTGAGGGAATGTAAATTTTTTTGTGTAAATGGGTTTTTAACAGGCAGATGGTTACGTGGGCGGCTTTACATGGAGGGGCGGGCATGATAGGCTCGTTTGCCATGCGATGCATGGTTGACTGGCATCGCGCTGATGGTGCCAAAGAATTGCAGGTGCCGCGCATTCAGTTAGAGTCGATTGTTATTTTCGGTTACGTCGGCGTCAGTCCGGAAGCGATGAACTTATGTGTGGACAACGGAATTTCACTGGTGTTTCTGACGCCCACAGGCCGGTTCAAGGCACGGGTGACGGGAGAGGTATCCGGCAATATTCATCTGCGGCGCACGCAGTACCGCTGGTGTGACAGGGAGGAGCAGTCGCTGCTGCTGGCAAAACGGTTCGTTTATTCCAAGCTTGTCAATGCAAGAGTATCCGTTAAGCGTACGCTGCGTGATTACGCAGAACGGATTCAAGCGGAGCAATGTCAATCCGTTGTGACGTGGCTGGATCGACAAATGCGGGAAGTCGTCAAGGCAAAGTCGCTGGATGAACTGAGGGGAATCGAAGGACTGGCGGCGCGGCATTACTTTTCAGTGTTGCCGGAGCAAATTTTGGCAAATAAAGAGGACTTCGCGTTTAGGGGCAGAGTGAAACGGCCTCCTCGGGACCGCGTGAATGCGCTCCTGTCTTTTCTGTACACGCTGCTCGCGAATGATGTTACGCATGCACTGGAGACGGTCGGCCTTGATCCACAAGCCGGATATTTGCATCGGGATCGCCCGGGGCGGAACGGTCTGGCGCTGGACTTGATGGAGGAGTTTCGGGTCTATATGGCGGATAAAACGGCGCTGACGCTCATTAACCGGAAACAGGTGACCAAGGATGACTTTGTAGAGAAGGAGTCTGGGGCGTTTATTTTGAGCGATGAGGCCAGAAAGCTTGTTTTGACGGAGTGGCAGCAGCGCAAGCGGGACGAGATTTATCATCCATTTTTTGAGGAGAAGATAGCCGTCGGACTTCTTCCTTACGCGCAAGCGATGCTGTTGGCGAGATACATGCGCGGCGATCTGGATGATTATCCGCCATTTTTTGGAAGTAGGGTGATGTGGGATGATGGTGTTGATTACTTACGATGTAAATACAACCTCTGCCGACGGGCAAAGACGGTTGAGGCAGGTTGCCAAAACATGCGAAAATTACGGCCAGCGAGTGCAGAATTCGGTGTTTGAATGTTTGCTTGATCCGCAGCAACTGAAGGAATTGCATATCAAACTGAAAAGGATGATAGAGCCGGAGACAGACAGCTTGCGCTTCTATCGGCTGGGTGCTAATTGGAAGGGGAAGGTCGAACACGTCGGTGCCAAACAAGGGTATGATCCGGAAGGGTTTTTGATGATTTAGCAGTGGATTTTGCATTTGCGAACCCAAGGCTCACAGAGATTTTCAGGGAGGTTCGCAAATGCCTGCTGTTGCTGGGATTTGGGGGAGTTTGGGCATACGTCGCTGCGTATTATACGACCGTACAAACGAGGTTCGCGGAAATCGCGTGAAATCCCCAGTCGGGACAAGGCTTTCTAGGTAGTACAGTCGCCTGTCGCAGGCAGGCGTGAATGGAAACATCTCATGAAGAGCCAAGTATACGAAAAACAAGAAGAATGCCTTCCTGGTCAGGAGTTGGCGATCACAGGAACTTCAATAGGCTGGGGTAGATAGGGTTTGACTACCGTCTATCCCGGTGCTAACCAATGAATGTCGACCCCGTGCCCGCTTCTGGGTTTTTGCGGATCTGAAAGCTGCGGGAGTTGTTGGAACAAATGCGTCAGGAAGTCGTTCAGCGGCAGATAGCTGCGCTGGCCTTTGCTTCACGAGCCATATTGACACACCCCGATCGTGGTCTTGGTTCCTCGACGATTTCAACTACACCCGCAGGCCATCGTTCCATCTAGGGCAGCCAGCTTTTCCCTGGCGCTCTGGTGCTCCGCACTATAGCGCTTCGTCATCTCTTCCCGTTGCAAAAATTCACCGAACCTGGTGACCAGTGACGGCCAGTCCGACCAGACGGCGTGCTCCTCACGAGGTCCCGGACCCGTTCTGCATAGAAATTCGCCCATCATCATTCACCGCCATTCTTTATTGGATCGGCCTTGAGCCGGCGACTTCAACTATACTGTCCGCAATGCTCCCGCAAAGGCTTCCTCATCTCAAGACCGTTCCCTAACCTCTGAGTATAGCATTTTCAAAATTTCACGCGTGTCCAATATCGAGATAAAGCAGCAATTTTTTACAGAGAGAATGTCGGAACAACCCAAATTGTAAACGAGATTCTTGAACGGTTTGGGGGCGTTGATATTTGGGTAAACAACGTTGGCGCCTCTCCTGCTCCAATCGGCGGAGCGCTCGCGCAAAGCGATGCGGATTGGCAGTTGGTATTCGAGACGAATTTGTTCGCGGCTGTCCGGCTAGATCGGGGATTATTGCCGTCAATGCTTAAACAAGGCCATGGAGTGATCGTTATCGGGGTAGAGCATACAATTGACGAAGGAGTTGTTCGAACCATCTACATACTTTGCCAAAAAGAAGGGGTATCCCAAAAATGAATGGACAATTACCAGAAGCGATTGAAACGTACTTTCAGGCATCCAACTCTTATGATAGCAATCTGCTTGCCAAGTGCTTTACAGAAGATGCCATACTCTATGATGAAGGATTGGCCTGTCACGTCCACGGCTCCTCGGTTATCGAATTGCATATTGTTGACATAAATAAGAACTTGCTGATTCAAACAGATGTGGCAAATGCCGTAGAAAAAATGGGGAAACGGTTGTCACTGCAACAATTTCCGGAAACTTTGACGGAAGCCCACTGGCGCTTGATTACTATTCACCGTGAAACACCAGAAGATTGCCAAGCGAAAAATCGGTTCGGCAGGTAGGCTGTGGATTCGATACCACCATTCTATCGGAGGGTTTTGAAAATGGCTCTCCTTGGAGGTTCATGGTACAATGGCACAGGCAGCGATATGAGAAGACGCCGTAAACGATAAGGAAATGAGGAAACAGCGTGTTTTTTGTACTGTTATTGCCAATTGGGTTCATTGCCGTTTTCATTGCGATTGTGATGGCGTTCGTAGGGATGCGAAAGGATGCCCAGCAGAAGAAGGATGAAGCCAAACGCATTTTTAAGCGCATGAACATCATTGCCGCGATTGGATTTGCTTGCATTGCACTTGGCCTTTTTGGCCCGAGCGGGTAAAAGGAATCGATGGACAGGTCGGATTCGGGCAAAGAGGCGGGAGAGATCACGGCTTTTATCGCTAAAAATTAGGCTGAACGGAAAAAACGATTATGTTCGAGCAGTTCTGCGAGAGAGCGTAAAAAGTTTTGTGTATGAACCTCACCGCTGTAAAAAGACTTTTCCCTCACTCAAACGCTCTTTTCCCCTAGAAGCAAAAGAAAAACACCCCCCCAAAAAAAATCCTGCCTCTCCTTGTTCCCTTGCCCTATAATATAAAAAGGGTGATTTCATTCTATGTACGATACATTTATCAAGCATCTAAAGTCCTATAAAAGCACAAAAATATCCCTCGGCCAGTTTGAAACATGGGCTGATCCGCAGACAACGTACCCGCAATTTCACCGAGCCATGCAAACATTGCTCGACAACCAGATCCTCATCCCCGTTCGAAGTTCCGGGACGAACGCCAAAAATCCGCCACTCCCTATGGCTTACCGCATCCAGAAATCCGTCCTTTCTCAGCCGATCAAGCAAGCAATAAAACAAGCACAGTTGTGCTTTCATCCGAGTATCAGGCTGGACGTCTATTTTCGGCTTGCTGAATCCAGATGGAGCAAAGATTTGCCGTACATCCAGCAAGTGCATGACTACCTCACGCAACGGGGATTTCCGCAGAGCGAAGCGACGGCACCTGAGCGTTCCTTTCACTTGGTCGGGGACGAAAAGTGGATCGATGAGAAAGGAGGGCGCAAGCTGCTGGAGGCGATCGGCGTGTGGGAGCAGTTGAAGGTTACAGCTATGCCCGATCCGCTTATGTTTGCGGTCCATCTGCAACAGGTAGGAGAAAAACAGGGTATCTATCGGCACTTGATCGTCGAGAATAAAACCACTTACTATGCGATATTGCCCATCCTGTCTTCGCTTCCCTATGCGACTTTGATTTATGGAGCCGGTTGGAAGGTTGTTTCCGGAATTGACGGCCTTTCAGAGCAGTTGGGAGTGGGGCGGGATGCGCGTCATCAGTTTGAATATTTTGGCGACCTCGATCATGAAGGTTTGGCGATCTGGCACGCGCTTTCTCAAAAATGCGGGGCCGTGCCGGCAGTTGAACTGTATCGGGCATTGTTGCGACAGCAAGCATCCACCGGAAAAGGAGGGCAGCGGGTGAACGGAAACGCGATTGAACAGTTCATCTCGTTCTTTTCGGAAGAAGAAAGAACGCAGGTTTCGGCCTTGTTGAAAAACAAAGAGTATGTGCCGCAAGAAGCGATCCCGGCAGAAGCGCTGCGAAACAGGCTGCTTGATTCGGCAGCAGAGAGAAGGGAGGAGAAAGGGAGTGGAGCATGAACGGCTGGAAAGTGTGCTGGAGGACTACAAGGAGCGCATCCAGCGTCTTGCGTTGTTTGATCCTTTGCACAAGCTGGATGCCAAGCGGGAAAAAGATCGGCAAGAGCGGCCTATCGATATGTTTGGACTGGGGTTGTTAGCTCTGCTGTTCTTTTTTGAAAATATGTTAATCCGCAACAAAAAGACCGGGGTGCAAGAGCTTGCCGCCTTTCTCATGCAGATGAACCAGGAGGAGATCGACCTAGAGGATGAGGGATTTGAAAAGATCGCCCGAACGATTATTGAGACGTTCCGGCCCGCCAGTGGCAAACGCAACCACCGGAGCTTTTATAACTGGGAGACACGGCAGATGGACAAGGTGGAGTTTTCGATTTTGAAAGCAGAGCGGGGAGATATAGCGGCCAACAAGCAGTATTATTCCCTCGACGAAGACGGGCTAGAGCTGGTTTTTGCCACAAAGGAGTTTTTCCGGGAGTTTCATTTGTCGATTAATCAATTGCTATTGAGAAAACAGTTGGAAAAAGGTGAGTTCGGAGGAGCGCTGCGGCAAATCAGCGAGATGCGGATCGATGTGGAAGCTTTGCAGGAACGCATGGTGCGGATGAAGCATGAAGTGCAGCGCAACATTATTTCGGAAGAGACGTATGTGCGCTACAAGCAAGTCATTGAAGACATCCATCTGCGTCTTGCGAGAGAGCATGAAGAGTTTCACGAACTGCAAGGGTTTGTCGATGAAACGAAAGAGCGGCTTCTGTATGAGCGCAAAGGAGAAAAAGAACACCGGGCGTATGAATATATTTTACGCATTGATCGGGAACTAGGAGAGGTGCACTTTGCCCATACGGAACTGTTGAAAGACAGCATCGTGCTGAAAACGACAGCTCTCCAGGCGGCACAGGAGACGCTATACCATGTGGCTTTGCAATCTTTCAATTTTGACCAGGAAATCGTCGCTCGCCTGATCGCTTCCCCTCTGCCTCTGACCGCGACGAGAACATTGCTTGCGCCGTTTCTTTCCCTGGAGCAACATACAGGCTGGTCGCCGCTGGCTGTGTTTGAAAAACAGCGGGTAGGGGGCGAACTCGAGGAAGAAGGTCAGGGCGATTTTGAAGAGGTAACCGATGAAGCGGAACAGGAGCAGACGATCGTCCAGCAGCAAAACTTTGGAAAAATCATGCGCTATGTCCTCACTGTTCTCGATGAACAAGGAGAGGCTACGATTTCGCAGGTTGCCCGGCATATGCGGGAAAACGGACATGAACATTGGCTGCAGCATCGTTCCTTTTATGATTTCTGGTTGCTCGTACATCAGCGTTCCCCGTTGCAAAAGGCGCACGAAGAGGAAGACCATCACTTGCTGGGGGAAGTGCTCGCCCTGCTGCAGCCTGGACAGCGCATCGAGGTGATTGAGCTAGAGGAACGCTTGCAGCTTACGAAGCGATTTGAAATACAAGATATGAAGGTATGCAGAAAGGAGAGTTCCCATGTATGACAACGAGCAGGTTCTGACGGCCTTTCGCATCTATTCTCAACTTAGCCGGGACGGACAGGCAGATACGGAAAGCATGAGAATGTATGTGGGCAATGACGTAATCAGAGGGCTGGTGGAGCAGTTCGCACGCGAAGTGGATTGTGCCGTCATTCCTGCGGGGGACAAGCTGTACATGGTTCCGCTCGCGGTAAGCTCTCCGTTCCATTTGAAAAATGCTTCGCTGAAAAAAGAATACTTGCCCGCCAAAGCCAAGAACATTGATTTGTACATGATGTACGTAGCTATCCTCATTCTGTTTGGCGAGTTTTACGACAGCTACCACTCAACGGAAATGACGAGAGATTTTATCACCTTGGGAAGCTGGTTGGAAAGCATCGACGCCCGTATCCAGACGTTGAAGGAACATGGTCCGGAGCGCTTGCAAGCACTTGACGCCGAGTATGAATATAACTGGAGTCTGCTGGTGGAGAAATGGGAGGCCATTGATGACTTACGTGAGTCTTCCAGGCAGCAGGATGGACGGACGAACAGCCGCCTGGGCTTTTTGTCTATCGTCCAAAATTTTTTGCGAGAACAAGGTCTGATCGCGGATCTAGGGAACCAGGAGTTGACGCTCACGGAAAAAGCCAAGACGATTATTCAGCGCTACTACATGGACGTGGATTACAATCGGGGAATTCTGGACTTCATTTCCGGGCAGGAGAAGCAGAAGGAGGGAGCGTAAATGCCTGTCATTTCCAAAATTCGCTTTACCAATGTGATCTATGAGGGAGGAAGCAAGCGCTATAATGATGAGCTGTTCGTGTTTGACGGGCATAACGGCGCGATTTTGCTTGAAAATGGCGGAGGGAAAACCGTCTTCATCCAGACGGCCCTGCAAACCGTGCTGCCGCATCAAGAGCTGGCGGGACGCAAAATCAGGGAGACGTTATCGCTGGCAGGCACTCCTGCTCATATTGCTATTGAATGGATTATCAACGACTCTCCTCGCCGTTACGCTTTGACCGCTGTCACCTTGTTTTTGCACAACAACGACCTCGATTCGCTGCGCTATGTGTATGAATATGAAGAGGGGAATCCTCATGCGATCGATGAGCTTCCTTTTTCCAGAGAAGGGGCGTTTGGGAAAAAGCGACCGGCAGATAAAGGAGAAATGCAGGAATACTACACGCAGATGAGTTCTCGGCATATGAACGCGCGTACGTTTGCGACGATCAGGGAGTATCATGCCTATCTGGAAGAACACTTTCAGTTGATTCCCGCCGAATGGCGTAAAGTAGCGACGATAAACGGTGCGGAAGGCGGCGTGGAGATTTTTTTTGACGACTGCAAGACGACGGACCAATTGGTGTCGCAGTTGTTGATCCCTACGGTGGAAGAGGCAATCAGCGGCAACAATGGTCAGGCTTTTGCGGAAATTTTTGAAAAACAGCGAGAGCAGTTCAAGCAAAGCAAGCAGCTCCGCATGCAGATCCAGGAGTGTCAACTGCTGGAAAGGTCCGTGCAGCAGTATAAACAAGTGTTTGCCACGTATCAGGAATCGAGAGAGTTGCTGGAACGGGAAAAGGAATGGACGAAGGCACTGTTTCAGCACGCCCGGAACGAACTCTTGCTGGTAACAGCGGAAGCCGAGAAAATCGCAGGGCAACTTTCCGAATTGCAGAGAAAAAAGCATACTTTAAACTGGAAAAAGGCATCCCGGGATATTGCAGCCCAGGAAGCAGTCGTGAAGCAATACGGTGCCGAATGGCGCGAGGAATCGCGCAAGCTTGAAAAAATGACGCTGGAAGCCGAAAGGGCGGAACGCCACCAGTACACCTTGGAATATGCCAAATACCTGTCGCAAAAGCAAGTGGCCGAAGAAAAGCTGACATTGGCCGAATCCCAGATTGCGAGGCTGGATGAAGAACAGGACGTTTCCCAGATCAAAGAAGCGCTTGGGCGCACGAACAGAGAAATTCGCGGGTACTACGACCAGGCGGAAAAAGAATGGAAACAGCAGGAGAGCATGATCCGCAGCCAACTGGACAGTGTGCTCCAGCAAAAAAAGGCCAAACGAAACGAAAGCGAACAAGAGCGGGAACGTCTCGAGGCAAATAAGAACAAGCAAGCGGCCTTGCGAGAGCGGATGGAAGGTGCGTCCAAAGAGCAGCAGAGAATTGCCGGAAATATTTTGAGCAATCCACTTCGCGAAACGGTCGAAGAATTCATTCCTGTCTGGCAGGAAGAGTTGAGGAAAAATCAGGAGAACCAAAGCCTTTACCAACAGCACATCAAAGAGTGCGAGGAGCAGCAGGCAAAGCTGGAAAGCAGGCTGGAGGAAACTCGCAAGGAGCTTATGGCTTGGCAAGAGCAAGCGAACCAATGGATATTGCGGTGTACGGAAGCCGAGAAGCAGCAAAAAAGCGTCCTGACAAGCTTGATCGAGCACATCCCCAGGCTGTCCTACCTGGATTCGCTCTACACCAGACAGGAGAGCGTAACCCAAACGGTAATGGACAAGGTCGCGATTTTGGAGAAGGAAAAGGAAGAGGCATTTTCGCGGGAGCGACAAGTGACAAGGCTGAGCGATGAATACGCTGAAAGCGGCGTGTATGCGGCCGATCCCGAATTGGCCGCGCTCGTCGTCAGATGGAGTGAGTCGTTTCACTATTTGGAGACTGGACCGCAGTTTCTCCAAGAGGTGCTGCAACGTGGAGAGATCGCTCTGGAAGCTCTCACTGCCCGCTTCCCTTATTGGGCAGCAGCCTTGATTACTACCGAACAGGAAATCGAACAACTGGCAGCGAGGCTGCAAAAGCATGCCGACCAGCTCCGCAGTCCTGTCATCCTCCTTTCCTTGCAGGAAGCGCGCAAATGGCTGGAAGCAGGCGAAGAGTATGCATTCTCTTACCGCCAAATCGTCCCGAGCCATTGGCAGGACAATCTGGATCACGAACGGTTTGAGAAGTGGAAGCGGGAGTTGCAAGAAAAAGCGGCTGCAGTCATTCAAGCGCGCAAAGACAAGGAAACCGAGTACCAGAAGCTGTACCAGTTGAAAAGCGAGCTGCTCTGTTTTTACGCAGACTATCCGCAGGCACGGTACGCAGACTGGACGCGGCAGCGGGACGAATGCCAGGCGCAAAAAGAACGATGCCAGAAGGACATCGCGAATCATACGGAACAAATCAAGAAGATCGAACAAGAAAGGAAGCATTATACGGAGAAGCTGTCCGAAGAAAAAGGACTGGAGCAGACTTTGGGCTATCGTTTGCAAGAGGCGAACCAGTATATGCTGCAGAAAAAAGTATGGGAGGAGGCAAAAAGACAAGAGGATGAGCTCGTGCGCGAGGCGGAACTGCTGAAGCAAAACTTGCAGGCCCTGGACAGGGCGTTGAAAACGCTGAAGGCGCAAGAGCAAGAACTGCAGGAAGAGCGGGAAGAGAAGACCACGGCCCTGGCACATCTTCGCGGGGAATGGCTCTATGAACAGGTGAGAGAGTTCCCGCCGGCCACTCCCCGGTTCTCCTTCGAAAGGTTGCGTGCCGAGCGAGAGCAATTGACAGATATGTTGCGGGAGCGGCAAGCGAGCCGGGCAGAATTAGAGAGGGAGGCCGAGCGTCTGGCGAAGGAGATCGAAGCGAATCAGCGCGGAATGAATCTGGTGCTGGCGAAGCTGGATCAGCCGCTGGAACATCCGGTCGTCTATCCGGTGGATGGAGACGTCCAGTACGAACGTATAGTCAGGAAGGTCGCAGAATTGAAAAAAGGGGTCGCGGCCCAGCGTATTGTGACGGAAGAGCGGAGCAATCGTTTGTCTGAGCAAAACGGCCGCCTTGTGACATTGATGGAGAAGTACGGAGAGCGATTTGGAGATGAGCCGCTGGAAAGGTTTGAAGGTGATCTCAACGACGCGCTGAAAAGGCTGAACCAGGAGGAAGCGGATACGGCAGCAAAACAAGAGTATTTGTTGACGCAGGAGCAGGGCTTCCGCCAAACAGTCAAAGAACTGGAGGGCACGATCCGGGAGCTGGAGGCCAAGAACGAGGTTTACCGTTTTGCCGAAGCCGCCGTTACCGATGTCCCGGTACGGGAAGAAGAGTTGCTAGTTTTCCCTTACCAGCGCTTGGCCGTGGCGCGAAAGCGAATCCGGGTGCTCTCCCAGAAACAGGAGACTGAACAGCAGGAATGGAGGAAGGTCATGGCTGAAAAGGACCGATTCAAGCAATTTTGCGAAAGGCAGATTCGGAATAACAAATTGCGGTACACAGCCATGGCCGGAATTCAGAACAAGCAGGAATTTTCCGAGGTGCAGGAATGGGCAGACACCTTGACCAGGACGATCGCCACTAGTATCCGGGTATTGGAGGATAACTTGCAAGGGCGGGACAAAGAACTGCAAGATTTCATCACGATCGTGCACACCCACTTGCAGCGAATTGCCGTCGAACTGAAGACGATCCCGAAAAAAACGAGTGTCCAGGTAGAGAGCGGCAGGAAGGAAGTATACAGCTTCCACGTTCCGGAGTGGAAAGAGGAGATCGGAAAACAGCTACTCCGTCAGCACGTTGACTGGATGTTGAATCGGCTGGACGGGGACGAGTTTAAGGATGTGGAAGGGAAAGAAGACGCAGGAAAAATGAAGAAGTTTATCTACGCCTCCCTGCAGTCCAAATCGCTTCTCGGCATCGTCATGGGCAATGACAGCATTCGTGTAAAGTGTCGGAAGGTCAGCAAAGACGGACAAGTGAGCGGGGCGCTCTCGTCCTGGGAAGAGTCAAACAAGTGGTCTGGCGGAGAAAAGTGGAGCAAGAACATGACGCTCTTTTTGGGCATCCTCAACTACCTGGCGGAAAAGCGCCAGCGTATCCAGCAAACGGGCAAGCGTTATCGGACAGTCATCGTGGACAATCCGTTCGGGAAAGCATCCAGTGAACACGTGCTGGACCCTGTTTTCTTCATTGCCAACGAATTAGGCTTCCAGCTCATTGCCCTGACCGCTCATGCGGAGGGAAAATTCATTCGCGATTATTTTCCTGTTGTTTACAGTTGCCGTTTGCGCGCTTCTGCTAGTGGCGACGCTTTGATTATGACGAAGGAGCGGGAGATCAAACACGCTTATTTCCGTGATTATGATCCGTATTCATTGCTGCGGCTGAGTGAGCATGAACAGCTTACTTTATTTACGTGAGAGATTGGCAAGTCGCTGCCGTTATCCCAATTTTTCTGTTACTCGTTGTGACTGTATAATGGGTTTTCTCCTTAGCCTTCGCTAGCACCACGGATGATCTTTTTCCAATAGGATAAAAATCTCTCCCTCCCAAGGGGCGTCGTATTCAGATTTTGTGTCCATGAACCCATCAGCCCACATGACAAACGAGTGACAGCGACAGTACCCAAGCCTGACAGCGGCTTCTTTCGCTTTAGCAGAACATTTCCTGGCTACGCGATGGGGGCACGCCAAGTCGAATGGATGTCATCATGCAAAAAGCCCGGTTAACAAAAGCCGGGCTTGTGTGCTGTCGACGCGTTCAGCCGAATGATCGGTTGCTTTGTTCCATGACGCGCTGAATATAAGATTGCAATCCCTCGATGAATAATTTGGCTGCTTTGCCCATAAAACGGTCTTCATGGTAGAGGATGCAGATATCTTGGCTTGGCGTAGGATTCAACAAGGTGACGGAGGTGATCTGATCTCGATGGAGATTATCCACTAACAAACGAGGGAGAATGCAAGCCCCCACGCCTTGTTCGACCAGGGATAACAAGGTCGAAAGGGTGGACGTTACGATCGGGCTGTCGATAGTGATTCCCTTTTGCTGGCAGCAGGCAGTAATGACCTTGGAAATTTGGTGCTCCGGACCGAACATGACCAGCTTCATATGCTGTAGTTGTTCGAAAGGAATGGCCTTTGCTTTGGCAGCGGGGTGGTCCGGGCGTACGGCCAAGACGAACTCTTCGTGGAACAGCGGTATAACTCCGATACGGTCGTCGGGATTGGCAGGTGTTGTGGTAACGCCGAGATCCCGAATACCGTTCAGAACCTGTTCGTACACATCTGTCGACTCCGTGACCTTTATCGACAGCTTCGGATACGACCGATGAAAGTCGATCAGGAGGGCATCGAACAAAAGATCCCCGTCGCCGGGAAGAATCCCGATGTCCAGCTTGCCGCCATCTACTTTCTTTAAATCCGCGATGGCCCTTTGAATATAGTCGACGCGTTCGAAGATCATTTTGCTCTGCTCCAAAAGAATTTGTCCTGCCTCCGTTAAAGCAATGCGTCTGCCCAGCCGGTCAAACAGCGGGATTCCTAGCTCATTTTCCAAAAACTTCATTTGCTGGCTGAGGTTCGACTGAGTCGTACAGAGATTTTCGGCCGCTTTGGAGAAGTGCATCTCCTTGCATATGGCAGCAAAATACTGGAGCTGTCTAAGTTCCATTCCGCCAGGCTCCTTTATCCATTTTTTGTACAGCGTGGCAAATGATTACTTTCCTTCTCTCCAGTATAGCGAAGATACGGATGATTTGCACGAAGGGATCAGCGAGCGATTAGCGAGACCGATCAAAAGCATCGGAATCGTGTGATTGTTGCGCGTTTCGGGGAGAGTTACACTTGCATGGAAGAGAGCAACAGCCAAAAAGAGGAGGCAAAGATCTTATGAGTCAATCCATGATCCACACCAGTAAAGTACTTCGGCACATTGTCATTGGTCAGGTTCAAGCCATTCCCGAGGAACAGCTCGATGTACAGCCGAAGGGCTTCGACAACACCATCCGCTGGAATGTCGGTCACATGATCTATTGGATGGATCGGTACTCCACGCTCTGTTTTGATACTCCGTCCTTGATTCCGGATCAGTATGAAGGGCTGTTTGCCTCCGGTACAAAACCGTCTTCGTGGACGACAGAGCCCCCGAGCAAGGAAGAATTGCTCTCCTTGCTAACGTTGCAGCTTTCCCGCCTATCCGAGCTGACGCCTGAGATGCTGGATGCACCATTGAAAGCGCCGTATGTCATGGGGCCTTTCCAATTCGATACCGCAGGCGAGCTGTTCAACTTTGCCCTGGTTCACGAAGGAATCCATCTTGGGACGATTTCCAGCCAGCGCAAGCTCAGCCAATGAAGACCTCGCGCTCGGATGCAGAAAACGAAGCAGGGTCACACCATAAAAGGAGGTTGGTCAGGATGAAAACCCGTGAAGCGTTTGACGCCTTTAGATGTGCGCTGGAAACAGGATATACAGGTGATTTCCTTGACAAGGTGACGGATGACTTTCATTTCTTCGTTCCGCTCCCGTTGGATGGGTGGAATCAGAAGCAGGAGGGCCGAGAGCGGTTCGAGGGGAGCCGGCTGCCTGTTTTTCGGTTGTACCCGGACGATCCCCCGCTTGCTCACACATGGCAAGCGGGGGACTGTTCCTGTCAGGGACGGCTTTCTCGCGTTCACGCCTCTCCGGCAGCGGACGGCTTTGTCGCGCTGCCTTTTGTTTTCCCGGAGGAGAACAAAAAACATCCGGCAATCACCATAATACCGCCCACTCCTTGCATCCACGTCAGTTGTTCCCCGAGGAATAGAAAGGCCAAAAGCGACGTGAAGATCGGATTGAAGTTGAGGAAAATGCCTGATGTAGTGGCGCCCAGCTTTTGCACCCCGATGTTCCACAGCACCATGCACACGACGGTGGAAATCACGCCGGTGTACAATAGGGAGCCGACGAAGGACGCATTCAGGTTGGATACGGTAAAGTCAGCCAGGTTAAAAGGCACCAGGATCGCCAGCCCGAAAACAGCCGAATAGAGGATGGACATCATCGGAGTCGTCTTGGTCATGGCCCACTTGCTGCAAATGGAATACAGTCCCCACACGCCAACGGCAGCGAGCATCCACAAATCGCCCGTGTTGAACTGCAAGGTGAGCAGGTAGTCCGTGTTGCCTTTTGACAACACAAGCAGCACGCCCGCGAGCAAAAACACCATGCAGCCGATCTGGAACAGGTTGATCTGCTCTTTTAAAAAGACAAAGGAAAACAGCGAGATCGACAGCATGTTCAACGTCGAAATCAGCCCGACATTCGTCGCGGTCGTCGTCTCCAGCGCGAGAAACTGGAACAAGTTGAAGAGGACGACGCCCGTAATGCCCATCAGCACCAAAGGCAGGATCGAGTCTTTGGCCGGCAACAGCTTTCGTTCCTTCCACCAGACCATCGGCAGCAGGCACAGAACCGCGATCAGCCAGCGCAGGCTGGTCAACGTCAGCGGAGACGCGTGCCCCACGAGCGACTTGCCCAGGACAAAGTTTCCTCCCCACAAAAGACTGGTGAGCAGCAGCAAGACATAAGCTTTTGGCATAGCAGATAGCCCCTTTTTCGCGATAACGGAAGAATGGATAATCATCTTGTTAATGAACATAACATTTTCGTTAGACTTGCAAAATAAGATTCTGTATAATAGAAAAAATTCGAAATAAAAGCTTCATAAAGTGGACTTCGACAAAATTTCATCTGTTTTTCGCGAAAAAAACGTGCCGCTGTTCGAATAATCAAAAGAGGGGAAAATCAAATGGAAGCTTTTGTCAGTAAAGTGCTGGATCGGGTCGATCTGCACATTCTGGATCTGCTGCAAAAGGACGCGACGATCAGCAATGCCGAGCTGGCGCGGCGCGTGAATTTGTCGCCGCCTGCGACGCACACACGGGTAAAGCGTCTGGAGGCGGAAGGCTATATCAATCGGCAGGTGGCGATTCTCGACCAGGAAAAGCTCGGCTTTGATTTGTTGTGCTTTATTTTTATCAGCACGAACATTCACCAGGCAGAACAGTTGGAGACGCTGGAAAACGCCTTGCGCGCCATGCCGGAAGTGCTGGAGGGCCACTGCCTGACGGGCGAATACGATTACTTGCTGAAAGTCGCGATCAAGGATCGGAAGGGGCTGAACAGCTTTATTCGCCGGCTGAACCAGCTCGGCATTTCCCGGCTGCAAACGAACCTGTCCCTGCGAGAAGTGAAATATTCGACGGTTTTGCCGATCACAGAGGCAGAGCAGGCGCCGTCCGACAGTCGCTAACGGGATTTTTCCGATATCATGCCGACCGAGAATCCGGCTTTCTTTTCGCAGAAGTCTGTTGATAAAACAGAAGATTTCCGTAATCATAGAACAAGAGACAGATTACGAGGAGAAAAAGGGGAATCAGACTGATGGCGATCAAGGCGATTTTATTTGATTTGGACGATACGTTATTGTGGGATGAGCGCAGTGTCAAAGAGGCGTTTCAGGCGACCTGTAGAGAAGCCGCCAAGCATTACGAGGTGGATGCGGAGCAACTGGAAGCTGCGGTCCGCAAGGAAGCTCGGGCGATGTATGAAGCCTTCGAAGCATTCCCCTTTACGAAAATGATCGGAATTAATCCGTTTGAAGGACTGTGGGCGCAATTTGCGGAAGGAAAGCAGGAGGAGTTTCGCCAGTTGCAAGCGTTCGTTCCTACGTACCGGAAGGAAGCGTGGACGCGCGGCTTGCGCTCTCTTGGCATTGAGGACGCGGAGCTTGGGCAAAAGCTGGGAGAGATGTTCGTCGGTGAGCGGAAAAGCCGTCCGCTCGTCTATGAAGAAACGTTCGAGGTGCTCGATCAGCTCAAAGCCAAATACAAACTGCTGCTGCTCACAAACGGCTCGCCTGATCTGCAAAAACAAAAGCTGGCAGGGGTGCCGGAGCTTGCGGCTTACTTCGACCATATCGTGATCTCGGGAGATTTCGGCCGAGGCAAGCCGGCGGCGGAGATTTTCGAGCACGCCATGAGCCTTTTAGGCATCACGGCGGAGGAAGGCGTCATGATCGGGGACAAGCTGACGACCGACATCCAGGGCTCCAACGCGGTCGGCATGCGCAACATGTGGATCAACCGGCACGGCGCGAAGCTGGAGGGCGAGATTGTTCCGGCGCATGAGATTACGAGCTTGCGCGAGATTCAAACCGTGATTGATACATGGGAAAACTAGCAGACAGACAAAGGACAAGCCCGCCGGACGTTTCGGCGGGCTTTTTTCCTAGCGTCTTATACTTCCAAGTGGAAGGTTATTCGCAGCCTGCACGGTCACGTCACTGCGATGCCTGAAAGAGAGAGGCGGGAGGAGGGACCCGTGTGAAGCGTCATCAAACAGATGGAGAACGGCAGCTTAGTCAGTTGTTTTCCCGGGAACACGTTGTCCTGGGACAATATATGGAAAAATTGAAGAAGCTTGTCTATCAAAACCGAAGCAATCATTTGCTCTTGCTTTGCCTGCCCTTTTTGCCGCATGTCCCCGCGCTTGTCAGCGTCATCTTTTTGCCGGGAGTCGTCAAAATGGCGATTGCCGCCAAAGGGGTAAAGCTGCTTGTAAAAACAGTCGGGATTATGAGATCGTCAATGTCCTCTGGTTTTTGGCGGGGGGATATGTGCTGCTTGCGGCGTGACTGCCCCCACGCGAAATATGATGTTTACACACTGGTGAAGATTGGGAAAATAAGCTAAAGTCAGATCAACATTTGACGAAAACCAGACGTGGGGGAATGGTCAGTGTCTATGTTCGGCAGAAACGAGCCGTGTCCGTGCGGTTCGGGCAAAAAATACAAAAAATGCTGTTTGCCTAAAGAGGAAGCAAAATGGTTGGCACTGTCCCAAAATCCTTCCCTTGCCGAAGTACAAGTGCAAAACGAATACTTCCAGCCCGCAACTACCTCGCACAACGCTTTGCAAGGAATGCGCGAATTTGCGTTGGCTGTCATGGATCAGATGGGAACGTATTTGAGACGGGAGCACAAGCGCGATGACATGATCCGCTTTCTGGCAACCGATCTGTTGAAGCTGGTGGATGTAGGCGAGCGCCATTATTTTGAGGCAGTCAGAGAGATACTGGAAATGAAAGGGCTGCCTCCAGCGGCGCGGAACCAGGTAAAGGCCGTACCTGCCTTGACCAGAGCGGAGCGCATTCTGGTCCGCAATGCAGCGCAGAGCATTTTGGCAGAGTATGCGTTTATGGGAGAACACGATACGGCCGATTACGGAGCGATGAAAGTCATCATGGAGTGCTGCTATCAGGCGGTTGCACGGGGCATCGAGGAACAGGCCGATTTGTGGAGCGTCAAGCTGTTTGTCGATACGGGCAACCAACTGGTCGATTGGGAATTGCAGTTCAGTGACGACATGGCGTTCGGGCTGGATCAGGAAGAGAGTGAGGTCATGATTTACTTTGACTGGCACTCGCTCGACGAGATTGAGAACGAATATGAATCCTACGCCCACACGCTCATCGGATTGCGCGAGGAGTCGTTGAAAACGTTGGCGACGGCTCTCGTCCAGGAATCGTCGACACCGCGCAAGTCAGCCGACAAAATCTCGTACACGGGACTGGCGATGAACTATTTCGGCTTGCTGGAGCAGGAGCTGCGGGATGTCATCTCTTTTCACGAAGGGGCGACCGCTCCGAAAAAACGGATGTGGCGAGAGCTGTGTGAATACTTGCAAAACGAGCACGTTCCGATCGTAAGCGACGGCATCGAGCTTTTGGGGGACAAGCTGAAAGCGTTGCACGGGCTGCGCAATCGGGCTGCACACGGGGAGTTCATTACGCATGAGGAATTTGCGGCAGTAAGAGCGCTGGCGCTCGACTCGAACTTGCTCGCGTACATCTCGCAGGCAAAATCGGCGTATGCCGAGCAGCGGGCTCAAGGCTAGGCCGGGCCAGAGTGCTGCTACCCGCCAGCCACGGAGACGTTTTGCACCAAAAAAATTGTCAGTAGCCACTATTTGCGAATAGTGGTTTTTCTGTTCGGCTCAGTGGTGCCGCGCCCCTCGCCTTGCCTGCTATAATAGACAAAAAATCGGTACAGACGATGAACTTTTGACCTGGACTGACCATGCTTTTCGCGGGAGGAACAGGCCAAAAGCGAATGCCAGAACGGCGGAACAAAAGGAGGTCATCATGTTCAAGATCACGCTGCCGCAGCTAGAATCCCATTTGTGGGAATCGGCCAATATTTTGCGCGGGAGCATTGACTCCGCTGACTATAAAAACTACATTTTCGGCTTGTTGTTTCTCAAGCGGCTGCACGATGTTTTCAGCGAAGCCGAGCAGCATCCCCCGGAGCGCGGAGATGGCGTCGGCGATGGCGACAAACACACTCGGGACGCTCACCTGTTTGTCGTCCCGGAAAACTCGCGCTGGCACAGACTGCAGGCGCTGACAGAAGGGATTGGAGCCGCGATCAACGAGGCGTTTGCCGCGCTCGAAGCGGAAAATCCCGTGCTGCGCGGCGTTCTGGCGACAATCGACTTCAGCGATACGGAAAGGCTGCCGGACAAGCTTTTGCAGCAGTTGATCCGGCATTTTTCCGCGATTGACCTCGGCAATGGCAACTTGTCGGAGCCGGATATTTTGGGACGAGCCTACGAATATTTGCTCAAGCAGTTTGCCGCTGATGCAGGGAAAAAGGGCGGAGAATTTTACACGCCGAGCAAAGTGGTGGAATTGATCGTGAGGCTCATCAAGCCGGAGGAAGGCATGCGCGTGTGCGACCCGACGGCAGGCTCCGGGGGGATGCTAATTCAGGCGGTGGACTACATCAAGGCAACAGGCGGCAATCCGCAGCGCATTACGCTGCACGGACAAGAGCGCAATTTGAAGACGTGGGCGATTTGCAAGATGAATTTGCTGTTGCACGGCCTTTGGGACCACCGGATCGAAAAAGGCGATACGATCCGCGAGCCGAAGCTGCTCGAAGATGGCGAGCTCATTTTGTACGACCGCGTCATTGCCAACCCGCCGTTTAGCCTGAGCAACTGGGGGCTGGAAGAAGCAAGGACGGACACGCTCGCCCGGTTTCGCTTCGGACTGCCGCCAAAAGACAAGGGCGATTTCGCTTTTGTGCAGCACATGGTGGCGACGCTTGCGCCAAACGGCAAGGCCGGGGTGGTCGTGCCAAACGGGGTGCTGTTTCGCAGCGGGGCGGAGGCGGCCATCCGCAGGGGGCTGCTGGAAGAAGACTTGATAGAAGCAGTGATTGGCTTGCCGCCCAACCTTTTTTACGGCACGGGGATTCCCGCTTGCATCCTGATTTTGAACCGCAACAAAGAGGCGGCGAAAAAGCGGAAAGTGTTTTTCCTGAATGGCGCAAGCGGCTATCAGGAAGGGAAAAACCAAAATTTCCTGCGCGACTCCGATGTGCAGGACATCGTGTCCGCCTATGAAAAGTGGGAAGCGGTCGACCAATACTGCCGGGTAGTCGAGCACAGCGAAATCCAGGCCAACGACTACAACCTGAACATGGCCCGCTACATCGACTTGTCCGAGCAGGAAGCGCAGATCGACGTAGGGGCAGCTCTGGCCAAGCTGCGCGCGCTGGAGGCAGAGCGTGGCGAGGTAGAGGGGAAAATGCTCCGTTTCCTGAAGGAGTTGGGGTACGATGCCTGAATGGAAAAAAGGGCCGCTCGGATGGGCCGTGCGCGTGCAAGGCGGCTATCCGTTTTCCTCGACCGCGTTTGTGGACAAAGGGGTTCCTGTCGTGCGGATGAGCAACATGAAAAACGGCCGCCTGGACTTGTCGCAGGCGAAATGCCTCGATAAAACCGCTCTTGAGAAGTTCAAGTCGTTCGTGCTCCAGCCAGGCGATCTGTTGCTCGGGATGTCTGGCAGTATTGAAAATTTCGCCGAAGTGCACGCAGACGATCTGCCCGCGCTGCTCAACCAGCGCGTCGGGAGATTGCAAGTCAAGGACGACGCGCTCGTGTGCAGAGAGTATTTGAAATTCGTGGTGACCTCCAAACGGTTTCGCGACCAGGTGCTGACCATGGCGGCGGGCGTGGCCCAGCTCAACATCAGCTCGAAACAACTGGAGTCCATCCCGATCTGCTACCCGCCCCTGCCGGAGCAGCAAAAAATAGCGGCCATTCTCGCCTCCGTCGATGCCGTCATCGAGAAGACCGACGCGATTATCGCCCAGGTGCAGGTTGTAAAAAAAGGGTTGACGCAGCAACTTTTTACGCAAGGAATCGGCCACACGGCGTTTGTCCAGACGAAAATGGGCACGATTCCAGAAGGCTGGTCGCTGGTCAGGCTCAAGGAGATCGCCAAGGTCAAGGGCGGAAAACGAGTGCCAAAAGGCAGCAGCCTGACAGACACCGTTACTCCTTATCCGTATATACGGGTATCCGACTTTGGCGAGCATACGGTGCGGATGGAGCAGCTCAAGTACGCAACCGAAGAGATTTACAGCAAAATCAAGCGCTACACCATCTCCAGACGCGATATTTACTTGTCGATCGCAGGCATTTATTTAGGCGTGGCGGGCAGAGTCCCGGACGCGCTCGACGGTGCGCTGTTGACGGAAAACGCGGCGAAAATTACGCCGACGAGCGACCAGGTTGATCTCGACTATTTGATGTTTGCCCTTGGCTCGGAATTTTGCCAGCGGCAGATTGCAGTGCTAAAAGGCGTGACAGGAGTGCCGAAGCTGGGCTTGAAGCGCGTGGAGACGATGCTCGTCCCCCTCCCCCCTCTGGAGGAACAGCAAAAAATCGTGGCCGGGATCAAAAGCGTCCTCTCCAAGCGCAGCATCGAGGAAGCGAGGCTGCAGCAGTTGCGGGCGGTCAAAAAAGCGCTGATGCAGATGCTGTTGACAGGCAGCGTGCGCGTGCAGCCGGACGAAGCGGCGGGGGAGAGCCGCCCGGCTTCGGTGCCATCACGCGTTTGACGCACGGGGCCGAGGCGTGCTGTGTCCTTGAACCGCCGCGCGTACACCAGACTCAATCGCGCCTTGAATCCAGCCGTGGTACTGGGGAGAAGTGTGCTCCCCGGCCAAAAGCACAGGGCCTTCCTGCGCGGTCAAAAACGCGGACAGCTCCGTCTCCTGCAGCGGTTTGAACAAGGCAAAACCTCCTGCGGCAAAAGGCTGTGTCGCCCAATTGTGGACCACGCCTGTCACAAACGTCCTGTACACTTGCTCGTCGAAGAGGATAGCCAACTGGCGCAGCACCTGCCTGATTTGCTCGTCGTGGGACATGCTGATCCACGGCAGCGCGTCGTCTTCCCACGTGTAGCTCGCCAGGATGGTCCCGCCAGGCTGCTGAAACCCGTGGCTCGGATAATAGGCAAAGCGCAAAGGCAGGTCGCAGATCGTCTGTCCGCCGTACAGCCCTTCTTCTTCCCAAAATCTGCGCGAAAACTGCAAGCCGATTTTGGTCGCGGAGACGTAGTGGAGCTGGTGAATCGCCTTCCATTTTCCAAACGAAAACAGGCTCGTCGGCTCGACATCGACAAATTGCAGGACGGAAAAGGGAACGGTAACGATCGCGACATCTCCTTTCAGTTGAAACGAGCGGGAAGAGGCGAGGTTGATTCCCGATATGGCGATTTTTGGCCCGCGCTGGCTGATCTTGGTCATCTTGTGATGGAACAAAACGTTTTCCTGCAATTCCGGCGCGAACGACTGGGGAAGCTGGTCAAACCCTCTGCTTATTTCATAGAAGAGAGTAGCGGGCGAGAAAAGGATGAAGTCGCGCAAAATTTCCAGAAAAGACAGCTCGGGAAAGCCTTCAAAGCCGCTCATGACCTTGATTTTGTCGACCGCCGCCGCTGACAGGGACGCACCGAGCGGATTGTGGCGCAAAAATAGCTCCATCGAATATTTATCGTATTCCTGGATGACAAGCGGCCAGTGTTGCTCCGGATTTTGCCGGATGAAATCGAGGAGCGACCCGATGGCCATGAGGGCAAGGGCGTCAGCCGACTTGCCTTTTTCGTGTAGCGCGACGGGGAAGCGCAGCATGTCTGGCTGTTGCTCGTACAGCCAGCGCCGTTTTTTGATTCCGTTTACGTAAAGGAGATCGTTCGGCGTGCTGTTGATGAACTTGTTGAGAGGCAGCCCGAACTTGGCGATGTAGGCCATCGTGAGCTGGTGGGTGCTGGGGATGCGCATGGCGCCGGCTTCCAGGTAGTGGCCGTCTGTAAAAGGCGCGCGCAGCGTGAGCACTCTGCCGCCGAGGCGTTCCGACGCTTCCACAATCGTGACGCGGTGCCCGGCTCGCTTCAACAGCGACCCGGCGACCAGTCCAGCCATGCCAGCGCCGACAATGATGATCTTTTTGGGCTGGTTCGTCGGTGGCAGCCCGTCGCGGATGATGGTCAGCATTTGCGATTCAGTCAGGGAGGATGAAGTGATCTCCATTTCGTTTCTCCTTTGTGCACTTGTAAAAATAAGGTATTCTCGCATGGCGCAATGGTGTTTGCCAGATTCCATTTTCATCCAAGTCGTGGTAGACTGGAATGGTAGGGGAACAAATGATCGGAGGCCGAGTCATGCTGCCAACATACGTAATCTGGAAACCAAGCACGGGAGCGGGGTATGAGCATCTTGCCATCAGCGAAAGCGAGGAGCAGTTGACAGTCGACAGCTTCGTGATCGGGGAGAGCGAACCGGACAAGCTCGCGAGAATCCAGTATGAAATCGTGCTCGATCGTAGCTGGGCCACGAGAAAAGTTTCAATTCGGCATTGGGGAGGGCAAAAAGCGCTCTGTCTTTTGTCCGACGGAAACGGACAGTGGACGGACGAGGCGGGACAGCCGATTGCCGAGCTGGCAGGCTGCGTCGGTATTGATCTTTCGTGTACGCCGTTCACGAACACGCTGCCGATCAGAAGACTGGCGTTTACTCCGAACGTGCCGCAGGAGATCGACGTCGCCTATTTTTCTGCCTACGAGCTGACCTGGCGGCGGGTGCGGCAGCAGTACACGCTGCTTGCGTCTGACGCCGATACTGCGGTGTTCGAATATCGCGCGGGCGCTTTTGTGCAAAACATCACAGTGGATGCAAACGGTCTTGTCCTTTTGTATCCCGAGCTTTTTGTTCGCGAGAGGCCGCTGGCCGCAAGCGGTATCGAAGTGGAAGCAGGCAAGTAGAAAGGGGCCGTTTTGTCATGGCGGAGCGTTTTCTGGCGGGGCTTTTGGCCAGCTTTTTGTTTACGTTTGGCGCGGCGATCTTCTATTTCCAAGATCGCTTCATGGTTCTGCCGACGGCTATGTTCACATTCCCGACCGTCTTTGTATTGGGGCTGCCGCAATCTGTCGCGATCGACTGGCTCCTGCGGCCTTTGCGCAGTAGAAAAAGGAGCAGAGTGGTCGTGCTGCTGGAGGCTTTGCTCTACGCCGTAGCCGGAATCGCGGCGACCGCCTTGTTGCTCTGGCTCGTAACAGGAGAGTTGTTCAAGGGGATTTCTTCTTTTTACTGGCTGGGGATGACGGCTTCGCTGCTTTACTATGCGTGCTTGCTCGCCCTCAGAAGGCAGAGGAAAAAGCGGGACACGCCGCATGCCAAGGAAGCCGAGAACGAATGAAGCGAGGGAGACGGGATGAGCACATTGGAAAAGGCAATTGCACTCGCGGCACAGGCGCACGCGGGGCAAACAGACAAAGGCGGGAATCCGTACATCCTCCATCCGTTGCGCGTGATGCTGAACATGCCAACGGACGAGACGAAAATCGCGGCTGTGCTGCATGACGTGCTGGAAGACACCGCTGTCACGGTGGCGGATTTGCAGGCGGCAGGCTTTTCCGAACCGGTCATTGCCGCAGTGATTGCCCTGACCCGGCGCGAAGGCGAAGCCTACGAGGACTTCATCCGCCGGGCGAAGCAGGATGCGATCGCCAGGCAGGTGAAGCTGGGCGATATCGAGGACAACATGGACTTGTCGCGGATTTTGGAACCGACTGAACAAGATTACGAAAGACGCAAGCGCTACGAGAAAGCTGCCCTGCTGCTGACTTCGCAAGGGCAATACGAGGGGAACGGCTAGCGGCGGCAGCTTTTCTTGACGGCGGCTGTTTTGGTGAGCTATAGTGGGAGTAACCTTATCAGGGGAGAGATGTTGATGTCGGCGGTTGTTCTTAACTAACGCAATTCCATACAAAAGGCTAGAAGCAAGTTCACGAAAATTTTGCGCGTTTGGCAAAGTTTATTTGTGATGGTTACTTTCCGGCCTTGGAATTTGTTAAGAACAGCGGATATCATCCAATGCTCCAGGGGTTTTTCCCCCAATCATTGCGCCCAAATCCGTGCTGTTTTCAGCGCGGTTTTTTTGCGTCCTTTTGACGGCAGCCCAGCCACTTTTTCGTGAGCGGATTGCCGTTTGGAAGAGAGGCTGTTTGCGCGCGCTTGGTTTGGGGTCACCCACAAAAAGGGCGGAGAATGACGTTTGTTCATTCTTCGTCCTTTTTTTGTTGATGAGCAAAAAAAGATGCGAAAAAAGGAGCGATTCACCTTGAACGAAAAAGCATTGCAACGCCTCGAATACGACAAGATCAAAGCTGCGCTCATGGAGTACGCGGTGTCGTACGTGGGGAAAAAGCACGTCGCGCACATGCAGCCGCTCGACTCGGCCAAAGTTCTGCGCAAAAAGCTCGACGAAACAGCGGAAGCAAAAGCATTGCTTGCGCATGGCGCGAGCGTCCCGATTCCTTCGCTTGCAGGAATCGAGCAAATGATGTCGCTGCTCGGGACCGGGTATGTGTTTACGGAAGCCGATTTTTCGCACCTGCACCAGTTTCTCGCAAGCTGCGCCCAGCTCTCGAAATACATGGCGAGCAAAGCGCAAATAGCGCCGCGTGTCAGCTCCTACGCGCTGACGATGTACACGCTGAGCCGCTTGAAGGCGGAGATCGAGCAGTGCATCCGGCACGGGCAGGTCGTGGATACGGCCAGCAAAGATTTGCTCAAGGTCCGCAAGCGCATCGTCGTGT
Organism: Brevibacillus sp. YAE8; assembly: GCF_057543335.1. Taxonomy (NCBI): domain Bacteria; kingdom Bacillati; phylum Bacillota; class Bacilli; order Caryophanales; family Paenibacillaceae; genus Brevibacillus; species Brevibacillus sp. YAE8. Next base: position 306,502 of record NZ_BAAIYG010000005.1, on the reverse strand, counting down.
TTGAAGAGCGGCTGAAGCGGCAGCTCGATTCGCTCACGAACAAATACCGCTCGATCATGCAGGAGAACGTCATAAGCAAGCGCAACGGCAAATACGTCCTGCCGATCAAAAAAGAGCATCGCAGGCAAGTGGCGGGCAGTGTCGTGGACGAATCCGCGAGCGGCCAAACTGTCTACATGGAGCCGGCAGAGCTTGGCGCGGTACAGTTCGAGCTGGCGGCGCTCAAGGCCGAGGAAGCGCGCGAGGTGACCAAGGTGCTGATGCAACTGTCCGCTGTCGCGGAGGAATTTTCGCAAGAGCTGCATGTAAATGTGGAGACGGTCGGCATGTACGATTTTTTGTTTGCCAAGGCCAAGTACGCGCTGGCATTGGGCGCAGTCAACGTGGAACTGAACGAGGACGGACTGATCGACGTGAAAGAAGCGCGGCATCCGCTGCTGGGCCGGCAGATGGTTCCGTTGGATTTTCAGATTGGAAAAAGCTACAAGTCGCTGGTCATTACCGGTCCGAATACGGGCGGGAAGACGTTGGCGCTCAAGACGGTCGGCCTGTTGACCGCGATGGTGCAGTCCGGCTTGCTGGTGCCTGTGAGAGAGGGCAGTCGCTTCGCTGTTTTCCGCAATATCGCGGTAGATATCGGCGATGGGCAGAGCATCGAGCACGCGCTGAGCACTTTTTCCGCCCATATTCATCATGTGATCGAAATCTTGCGGGTCACGGACAGCTCGACCCTCGTGCTGATCGATGAAATGGCGTCCGGCACCGATCCGGGCGAAGGGGTGGGCTTGTCGATTGCGATTTTGGAGGAGCTGCACCGAAGAGGCGCGACGGTGATCGCGACGACGCATTTTAACGAAATCAAAAATTTTGCCGCCGCGACAGACGGTTTCCAAAACGCGCGCATGGAGTTTGACGAAGAGACGCTGCAGCCGCTCTATCGCTTGCGCATCGGCGAAGCGGGCCAGAGCTACGCGTTCGTGATCGCCACGAAGCTGGGGATTCCGCCGGAGATGATTAAGCGCTCGCGGGAGATTACGCAAAGCGGCTTTGCTGGTGCGCGAAGGGGCGAGCAGGGGGCTGTGGCAGCGGAGCGGGATGCGCAGGTAGAGGTAGCGGGGGAAGAACAGGGACGTTTGGCGAGAGGTGATGGAGAGAGGGGGCGGGCCGAGAACGCGGCCGGAGAGTTAGGGAATAAGGGGGAGGCTTTGGCAGCGGCGCAAGTCAGCGAGAAGCAAGCAGTCACGATGCGAGAAGCTGAGGGGCAAGCAGCCGAGCAGCAAGCGAACCAAGACCAGCAGCCATTGCCGCCCACCCCCGAGATCGACGGAGAGCCACCCGCGACAAAGAAAAAGCCGTTCGCCATTGGGGATTGCGTTTTCGTGTCGTATCTGGGCAGAACGGGCATTGTCTTTTCCACCGCGGACGCCAAAGGCAACGTCGGCGTGATGATCCAAAACCAGAAATTCAAAATCAACCAGAAACGGCTCAGCCTGCACATCGAGAGCAAGGAGCTATACCCGGCGGACTACGACATGGACATCGTGTTTGAAACGAAAGAAAACCGGAAGAAACGAAAGCTGATGAGCCGCAAGCACGTAGAAGGGGTATCCATCGAAACGAAGCAGGAGGGATAAGGGCACACACAGCCAGCCGTTTTTCGAGCGGAACAGGCATTTGAATAAATGGCAAGGGGAGCAAGCTGCGCGTTTGGCAGCGGCTTGAGAGGGCATGGCGTGGGCTAGCCAGCATGCTGGTTTTGCTCCCTTTGCTTTTTCCGCCTTTTTCATCCGATTTGATTCCACTTCCACCCGGCTTTCATTCGGTGAGTAAAAGGAAGGGAGAATACAGCTCAATGAAGAGGGACAGGCGGAAAAAGGAATATAGACAGGTCCGTTCTTTTACTTATGGTGAAAACTTACATCACGTTTTCCGATAAAGTGGTAAGATGCAGGCAGGCGATTGGGAAACGAGGCGGCGAGCGCACAAGTGGCAAGGGCAAAGGGGGCCATGAACTTCGCCCGGTTTTTGCTCATGCTGACGTTACCCGTAAAAAGCGGTCGGAAAAAAGGCAATCAGCCAAAAAGCAGAAAGTGACCCGCACATATCCGCCCGGCAGCGAATGGAACAATACGAGCTGTACGCCGAGGCCGTTTGCGATATTCGAGAGCCCTGTGCCACAAACCACTACCAACAGAAAAAAGAAAGAAGGTGAACAGCAATGAGTCGTACAAATCCATGGGATGCGGAATGGCAAGTGACGGAGGACCTGGCTCAAGCCTTGATCTACAGCCAGTTTCCCGCATTGTCCTTGAAACAGGTAAGGCGTCTCGGGGACGGATGGGACAATACCGTCTATGTAGTTGGCGGGGAATACGTTTTTCGCTTCCCGCGCAGAAAAATCGCTGTGGAGCTGATCGAGCTGGAAGGCAGGCTTTTGCCCAAGCTTGGCCCGTTTCTTACGCTCCCGTATGCAAAACCGCTTTTTTACGGGGAGGGCAGCGCAGCGTATCCATTGCCGTTTCTCGGCTATACGTACATCGCCGGGAATTTTCCGCTTGGGTTGCCAGAGGAGCAGCGCGCGGCGTCTGCGCTCGTGCTTGCCCGCTTTTTGAAAAACTTGCACGCATTCCCCGTCCAGGTGGCCAAAGAAAACGGTGCGCCCACTGACCAGCGCGGATTGCAGGATATTCGGGGACGGAAAGAAAAAATGCAGCAGTTTCTGGCTGAAACGGACATTCCTTTTGCGGAAGCCGATCGCGCGCTGATTGCGGATTATTTGCAGGGGCTTGGCGTGGAGCAGATTCAGCCGAAGGAAGTGTTGATGCACGGCGACCTACACTTTAAAAACATGCTGGTGGCTCCCGATGGAAAAATCGCGGGCATTATCGACTGGGGAGACATGAACATCGGTCATCCCGGCTGCGATCTGAGCATTGCCTACAGCTTTTTGCCGCCACAGGCAAGGGATGGCTTTTTCCGCGCATACGGCGAAGTCGATGAAGAGACGAAGCTGTTGGCGCGTCTGATTGCCGTCTACATCCCGATGCTGATTTACATGCAGGCAAAAGACACGGGCGACGACCGCGTAGCAGCGGAAGCGAGCGCGGTCATCAGGCGCGCCTTGGCAAATTAAATTCGTAGCGGGCCGTCGGGCGAGCTGTCTACAAGCATAGGCGAGGCGAGGCCGAAGCGTCACACATGGCTTTCGCTGCACGGCCCAATGGCAAGCTCGCTCATCTTGCGGTACAGCGTGCTGCGGGCGATGCCGAGCTTTTTCGCGGCGGCGCTGATGGAAGGGGCTTCGCGGATCGCTTGCTGGATCGTTTCCCGCTCCAACGTGCGCAACAGAGGCGAATGGTCTGCCTGCGCGTCCGCTTCGTTCTGCCCGAGCCATGTCCAATCAGGCGGGAGATGCTGAACCGAAATTTGCGTGTCGGGGAAGGCATGCAAAAAGGCGCGCTCCAGCACATTGCGCAACTCGCGCACATTTCCCGGCCAGGAATGGCGATGCAGGGCGGTCATGGCTGTTTCGCACAGTTGCGTGGGGCCGCCCTCGTATTGCTCGTGCAACTGGTGGAGAAACTGCTCTGCCAAAGAGGCGATGTCTTCCTTTCGCTCGCGCAGCCGCGGGATGCGAATTTGCAGCACATTCAAGCGGTAGTAAAGGTCCGCGCGAAACAGGCCGTTTTGCACATCGTCCTCCAGAAAGCGGTTTGTGGCGGCGATGATCCGCACGTCCAGCTCTTTTTCGGTGTGCGAGCCAAGCCGCGTAATTTTCCGTTCCTCCAGCACACGCAGCAGCAAGACTTGCAGCTCCAGTGTCATTTCCCCGATCTCATCGAGGAACAGCGTACCGTGGCTGGCGGCTTCAAATTTGCCGGGCTGCCCTCCTTTTTTGGCCCCGGTAAAAGCGCCGTCTGCGTAGCCAAACAGCTCGCTCGCAATCAAATCTTTGGGGAGCGAAGCGATATTGACTGCGACAAACGGCCCGTTTTTGCGCGGGCTGGCGTCGTGAATGGCTCTGGCCAGCACTTCTTTGCCGGAGCCTGTTTCGCCCAGGAGCAGCGTATGGGAGAGCGAGTGGGCGGCGATTCGCGCCGTCTGCAACTGTTTTTGGTACAGCGGGCTTTTCGTGGCGATGGCTGGGAAAAGTGTCGGTTGTTGCTGGGCGGGCGAGGAAGCAGGGCGTCGGCGAAGAAGATAAATCCACATAGGGGCAGCTCTTTCTGTTGCCTGTTCCTCAAAGGTCCAGTCTTTTCGCAGCGCATCTTGCCAATGTTCGTCCAGCGTCATCCCGGCGCGGATGCCGAATCGTTCGCCAGCAAGCCGGGTGGCAAACACGACTGTCCGGGACTCGTCGAGGGCGATGAGGTGCTCGTGACTTTTTTCTGCCCAAAAAAGCAAGAGCCTGCGCCAATCTGCCTCGGTCTGCGAGAGAGGGCGCGAAGGTGGCGTGGCAGGTTGCGATAGATTCAAAGAATCGGCAGGAGGCTTGGCGACAGGGAGAGGTTGAGAGGCAGCGCGATGTTGCGAACGCTCGATGACGGATGAAGCCCCGATAAACGAGAGTGGCACGTCGGCTTCGAGAATGGTACTCGCATCCCTTCTTGGTAAATGGTTTGTTTTCGTTGTCCGATCGCAGGACAAGTGTTCGAAAGTGAAACACGCAAACAATTTTTCCGTTAACCAATGAGGCAATACAAGCAGGACAGGGGAGACAACGAGAAAAGAAAGCCAGTAGCTGACCCGTTTTGCGACAGGCTTCTCTTCCCTATTATACAGGAAAATATAGGCAAAAGAAGCGTGGTGGGTAAATTTTGCGAATTTTCCGTCTGTTGGCATGCGCGTTGCTTCCAAGGAGAGGGAGTGACACTCATTCTTCAGCAAAAAAGGAGGATGCAGCATGCCAGAAGTATTATTTCGCGTCGACCTGAACAAACCGATGGAGGAACAGGATACACCCGGCCACAACCGATGGCATCCTGACATTCCCGCTACGGTATCGGTCAATCCGGGGGCGGTATTCCGCATAGAGTGCAAGGATTGGACGGATGGACAAATCAAGAACAACGACGATCCGGTCATCCCATAGACGCCCGGCGTTTTTTTCGTGGGCGCTTAGTTGGCGCCACGCGCTTTCCAGGCCAGCGCCTTTTGCTCCAGAGAGCAGGCCAGCTCATGCTTGCCTGCGACATAGCTGGCAGCGTCGTACGGGAAGCGCTCTGCCAACTGCTCCTTCAGCTCCCCGTACAGCCGGGCACAGTCAGGATGGGCGCGCAAGTAATCGCGAAACGCCAGATGGCGTCGAATCGCCGGATGGTCTTGCTCGTAAACGTGGACGTGATGGGTGCGCTCGTCGCCGCCTTTGGCAAAATACCGTCTGCCGGGCAAGCCGAACTCGCCTTTTGGCAAGTAGCCTAGCGAGCGCATCTGTTCGTTTGTCTCATCGACGCGCCCGATATCGCGCACGACTGGCAACAGGTCGATGATCGGCTTTGCTTTCAGCCCGGGCACGGCTGTACTGCCGATGTGATGAATCTGTATGAGGTTGTCCTGGAATACTTGGCGCAGCAGCTCGGCTTCCGCGGCAAACAAGGCTTGCCAGCGCGGATCGTAGGGGCGGACTTCGACTTTTCGCATGACAGACTCCTTCCTGTACGTGAGAGGGATCGCTTTTTGGCGTGAAAAGGCCCGGACATTTGGCAAGGCGAGCAATGTCCGGGCGCGTTTTGGTTCTTTTCTAGTTATGATTTTCGGTTCGGCGACCATTCGCTAGGAGCCGAACCGAAAACTTGGCTCGGCGGTCCAGCGACTTGCACGCGCGCCGGGTTTGTCACTTCCAGCGTAATCATCGAGCTGACGACGGCTTGCATGGTCACAACCAGATACGTTCAAAAAAAGATAGCTTTCCAAATGGGTGATTCCAACGAAAATCGTTTCTCCTTCTCATTTTCACGGTGTTTTCCAACAGAAAAATGGCAGAAACGATACGGTTACACGTGTTTCACACTCTCTTTCCTGATCTTGGCGATCGTGGCAAATGATCGCTGCTCTGGTTATATTGTAAGGCTTGCCTGGGCCGGGATGCAAAGCTGCCATTTCGGCATTTTGGACGGTTTTCGGGCAGGCTGGGGCCGTTTTACCTGAGCAGGTCGCTCGCTCATCGCGTACGTAGCCAGCGCTCGGCGGCAATCGCGCGCGTGATTGTCAGTTGTCCAGCGCAATGCCGCGCGCGGCGGCGCGAAGTGCTTCCAGCGCAAACGAGCCTGGCGCGACCCCAAACAAGTTTTCAAAAATCGGCTGGATCGCCTGCAGACGCAGGCGGCGTTCTTCGGGCGTCCATTTGAACAGGGCCGAGTCCGCCCAATGGTGCAAGGTGCTGAGAAAAAACTCGGCAGCAAGCGCCGGATTGGCGACGCGAAACCGCTGTTCACGGTTGCCCTGGACGATGATTTCCGTCAAGATCGGCGTGAACTTGCAAATGGTTTGGATGTACAGTTTTTGCCGGAGTACGGCGTTGTTGTCATGCTGCAAATATTTGAAGTTTTCCACATGCCCGGTCGGAGCGTCCAGCTCGTAGACGAACACCCAGGCGATTTTTTCGTAGGCGGTAAGGTGTGAGGCGCGGGCAATCCGCGCATAGTGCTCCCGGATTTGCTCCAGTTGCCGCGCGATCAGGGCGCTGGCGAGAGCGTCCTTGGATTCAAAGTAATAGTACAGCGTCCCCTGCGCGACCTGCATCGTTTTGGCAATGTCGATCGTGGATGTTTTTTCATAGCCAACCCGGTTGAACAAGGCTTCGGCAGTGTCGAGAATTTCATTGCGGCGGACGAGAGGATCTTTCGAAATTCTTGGCATCGGTCATATCACCTCCTGTTCATTAAAGCATCCGACAAGTTATCAGTCAAACCTGTCACCGTAATTGAATGGTAGTCAGTCAAAAAGAAAACTTCACCCGTTGCCCGCCTGTTTCAACGGACCGAATCGGGGAAACAAAGAGGCGGCCGCATCGGGGTTCAAGCAGCGCGCCTTTTCGTAAAAAGCGCCCGGACCGCTGGAAAAAAATGCGCACCCGAGCAAACTTTTATGGTTTAATCTACGGTATCAGACCACATTTTGCACGATGTGTCATTGGGTATCGGCAGAGAGGAAGGCGTCAACATGAACCATGCCAAAATATTACTGATCGAAGACGAGAAAAAAATCGCCCGTCTCCTGAAGCTGGAGCTGGAGTACGAAGGCTATGAAGTGAAGACGGCCGAGGACGGGGCAACCGGACTGGAGTGGTTCAAAAGCGAGCCGTGGGATTTGGTCTTGCTGGACGTGATGATTCCGCAGCTCAGCGGGATGGAGGTGCTCAGGCGCATTCGCGCATCGGACAGCGTCACTCCGGTGATTCTGGTCACCGCCCGGGATTCGCTTCCCGACAAAGTGAGCGGCCTCGACTTGGGAGCCAACGACTACATTACGAAGCCGTTTGCCATCGAGGAGTTGTTGGCGAGAATCCGCGCCTGCCTGCGTGTGGCGGCGGGCGTCAGGAAAAAGGAAGAAGAAGAGGCGCCGCTCAAGGTCGGCGATCTTTTTATCGATGAAAAAAAGCGGATCGTCATGCGCGGGGAAACGGTGGTGGAGCTGACGCCGCGGGAGTTCGACCTGCTCGTCTACCTGGCCAGGCACGTCAATCAGGTGCTGGACAGGGAGCAAATTTTGACGGAGGTATGGGGCTATGACTACTACGGCGACACCAACGTCGTCGACGTGTACATCCGGTATTTGCGCAAAAAGCTGGACGATCCTGCCCATCCGCCGCTGATCCAGACGGTGCGCGGAATCGGCTACGCGTTGAAGGAGTAAAAAACGATGACGATTCGCAGCAAAATCCATCTGTTCTCGACGGTGTGGCTCGTGCTGACTTTATGTCTCATCAACACGTCGATTTACTGGCTGTTTTACAAACAAACGACCGACCTGGAATTGGAAAGACTGCAACTCCAGACCGAAAACATCGCCCAGCGGCTGCATGAAGCGGGCAGTCAGGCCGAGCCGGCCGAGCTGTTGCAGGCGTATTTGTCCCCGATCGACATGATCCGCATCGTAAACGCCGAGTCCCGCGCAGTGGTGACGGCGACGAAGGAGCTGGCCTACGGCAAGTGGCCGCCTGCGTTCAGCCCGCAAGAAACGTACCGGATCGAGGAAAAAGACGGCGTGCTCTACGCCATCGGGCAGATGCCGCTGATCGCGGGAGACGGCAGCGTCATGTCGATGGAGGTGACGACGGCCTTGCCGCAGGTGCAGGAGACGATGCAGGTGCTGCTCGTCGTGCTCTTGATCGCTTCGCTTGTCGTGCTCTTGCCTTCGTTTTGGGCGGGCAAAATGCTCGGCAACCTCATCGTCGGACCGATCAACTCGCTCATTCGCACGATGGAAGAAATCCAGCGCAAAGGCCAGTTCAAAAAGCTGGAGCTGCCGGCCAGATCAAACGACGAGCTGTACCAGATGGGAAACACGTTCAACAAAATGATGGATATTTTGCAGCAACATTTTGTCAAGCAGCAGCAATTTGTGCTGGACGCGTCCCACGAGTTGAAGACGCCGCTCACCGTGATCGAAGGCTATGCGACGATGCTGAAAAGATGGGGCATGAACAAGCCGGAGCTGCTGGAAGAATCCGTCGAGGCTATCTACTCGGAAGCTGTGCGGATGAAAAAGCTGACCCGGCAAATGCTGATGCTGGCGAACCCGGACGAGGAGTCGAATCTGGACGTGCAGGCGGTAGACGTGGAAAAGCTGTGCGAGGAGACGAGCAAATGGATGCGGCGCACCTACGAGCAGGAGATTCGCGTCGAGGCGCAAACGCCGGGGATTCACGTGCTCGCCGACGAGCAGCGGCTCAAGCAGTTGCTGGTCATTTTGCTCGACAATGCGCTGACCTACAGCACGGAGGCGATCCGGGTAGAGATTGCCGAGCAGGCGGACACGGTGACGCTGTCTGTGATCGATCAAGGGGTGGGCATCCCGCCGGAAGACCTTGCCCACATTTTCGACCGTTTTTACCGGGTGGACAAAGCGCGCGCACGCGATACAGGCGGCACAGGGCTCGGCCTGTCGATCGCCAAGCGGATTGTCGACGTGCACGGCGGCAGGCTGGATGTGCGCAGTGAGGTCGGGGTAGGCAGCGCGTTTACCGTGACATTGCCGAGTGCGACCCAAAAGAAAGCGGGGGAGAGCGAATGAAGCGAAACCATGCGATCGGGATGATCGGACTGGCGCTGGTGGCGGGAGCCGTGTTCGGCGTGTCGCAGCTTGCGGCAGGCGAGCAGGACAAGAAACGCACGAGCGAAGAAATCACGAAGTCGCTGGAAGCCAGATACGGCAAGGCGAAGACAGCTTTTGAGCTGACGACAGAGGACGGCAGGGAGGTCTACGCGGGGACAGTGGAAAATCAAACCGGAACGTATCGCGTGCAAGCGGATGCGCTCACCGGACAAGTCACCCACATTACGCTGCTGTCGGCAAAGCCCAAGCCGCAGCCTGCTTCCGCAGAAACAGCGCCGCAGACAGCGGAGGAAGGCGGCAGCCGCCCGGCTTCGCCAGCGCCAACTAGCGAGATTGCCAAAAGCGGCATTTCCCTCGACCGGGCGCGAGAAATCGCTTTGCAACAAGTAGCCGGGACGTTTGACGGCATCGAGGTGGAGCAGAAGGATGGGATGGCCGTCTACGAGGTAGAGGTCGTCACCGCCGAAAACCGGGAAGTGAAGGTCGCCGTCGACCCGCTCACCGGACAAGTGCTGTCGATCATGTGGGAGGACTAAAGGCTTTCTCATCAAATTTTAATCTTTCTCTCGCTTTCTGCTCATCTGCCTCTTGTACGATGAGGTCAGTAGAAAAAAAGGAGAGAGAAACATGAAGAGAAACGTCATTATGATAGCAGCAGGTGCAATCGTCGTGGGGAGCCTTGGCGCGTCAGCCATGGCGAAGACATACCAGCACAATCCTCAGCCGAACCAGCAGCCGACCAGCTTCAACTATTTGCACGTGGATGACGACGTTCCGTTCGGTTGGGAAAAGCAAATCCGCATCACGTCTGAGCAGGCGCAAAAACTGGCCCTGGGCGTCCAGCCTGGCGTCATCAAGGAATGGAAGCTGGACCGCGCGGGAAAAACGCTTGTGTACAAGGCGGAGATTTTCCACAACTACCGTGAGATCGACGTCTACGTCGACGCGGTAACGGGCGAGGTTTGGCGCGAGAACGATCCGGTGCGCAAGCAGAAAACGGTGAAGATCACTGTGGAGGAAGCGAAAAAAATCGCGTTGTCCAAAGTAAACGGAAGCATCAAAAAAATCAAGCTGGACGAAGACGACGGCTACTACATCTACGAGGTAGAGGTCCGCACAGGCAACAGACAGGAAGCCGAGATGGACATATCGGCTACGACTGGCGAGATTTTGAGCATGGAGTGGGACGACTAAGTTGTAACGCGCGAGCACAGTCCGCAGCAAACCGCAAACCGGCCTTTGTCCAGACGACAAGGCCGGTTTTTTCATTTTCTGGCAATTCCGTATTCCCATTCATCAGCGTAGAACCTATAATGTTACTTGGGATTACCCGCTAGATTGTGGTATAATTTTGACGCCAATATACGACTAAGGAGTATGGATGATGGAAAAAAAGCTAATCTTCGGTCATAAAAATCCAGATACGGATTCCATTTGCTCGGCGCTCGTCTACGCTGATCTGAAAACGAAGCTCGGCGCAAACGTAGAGCCAGTTCGCCTCGGTGTCATCAGCAGCGAGACGGCGTTCGTCCTGAACTACTTCCATGTAAAAGAGCCTCGCCTCGTGGAAACCGTGGCGAACGAAGTCAACGAAGTAATCCTCGTGGACCACAACGAGCGTCAACAGAGCGCAAACGACATCGAGCAGGTGCAAGTAGTCGAGGTAATTGACCATCATCGCATCGCGAACTTCGAGACAAGCAATCCGCTGTACTTCCGCGCGGAGCCTGTCGGCTGCACCACGACCATCTTGAAAAAAATGTACAAAGAAAACGGCGTGGAGATTCCAAAAGACATCGCGGGTCTGATGCTGTCCGCGATCATTTCCGACACGCTGCTGCTGAAATCCCCGACCTGCACAGAGCAAGACGTAGCCGCTGCCCATGAACTGGCGGAAATCGCAGGTGTGGACCTGCAAGCGTACGGACTGGAAATGCTCAAGGCAGGCGCAGATTTGAGCGACAAAACTATCGCCCAACTGCTCTCCCTCGATGCCAAAGAATTTCAAATGGGCAACGCGAAAGTGGAAATCGCCCAAGTCAACGCAGTAGACGTCAATGACGTGCTAGCTCGCCAAGGCGAACTGGAAGCGGCTATTTCCGCCATCATCGCGGACAAAGGTCTAGACCTGTTCGTGTTCGTCGTAACCGACATCCTGAACAACGACTCTGTGGCGCTGGCGCTCGGTACGGCTACACAAGCGGTAGAAAAGGCGTACAACGTCACGCTGGTTGACAACAAAGCCGTTCTCAAAGGAGTCGTTTCCCGCAAGAAGCAGATCGTGCCTGTATTGACAGATACATTCCAGGCTCTCTAAAAATACGCTACCGAAATACCAAAAAACACAAAGGCTGCCCGCGAAAATGTGGGCAGCCTTTTTCCTATCAAATAAAAACGGATCAGATTCTCATCCAGGATAAGGGCAACCAAGGCTGCGCCAAGTCATCGGCACAGCCTTTGGTTTTCTCATGGCGCTCAAAACGGATTGTGGTTGTGATGACTCAGATGGTTCATCGTCTGCTGCGCATAGGCGTCATCGTCGTAATGCCGGATTGCGTGTTTGTCTCTTGCCCGCAGGCTGATCGAGCCTGTCAAAAAGTAGGCGGCGCCGAGAACAGCCAAAATAACAACGAGGGTATAGAGCATTAGAAAGTCCCCCTTTTTCCAGTGGCTTACCAATAGGTTAACATATTTTTCCTGACAGAACTACGGTTGACTTTGACGGTGCGTAAATGTGTACGATGAATTTGTCAGGAGGGATGGAAGATGGAATATACGGTGCAAAAGCTGGGTCTCCTGGCGGGCGTCAGCACCCGGACGCTCCGATACTACGATGAGATTGGCCTTCTCAAGCCGGCGAGAATCAATTCATCCGGGTATCGCATTTACGGGCAGGCAGAAGTGGATCGCTTGCAGCAAATCTTGTTCTACCGCGAGTTGGGTGTGAGCTTGGAGGAGATCAAGGAAATTGTCAGCTCGCCGACCTTCGACGCCGTCCAGGCACTGCGGGAGCACCGCGCGAAGCTGCTGGACAAACGGGCGCAGCTCGATCGGCTGATCGCCAATGTCGATCTAACCTTAGCGCAAAGAGAGGGGACGAAAACGATGACGGACAAACAAAAATTCGAAGGCTTCAAGCAGCAACTGATTGATGACAATGAGAAGCAGTACGGGCAAGAAATTCGCGCCAAATACGGCGACGAGCAGGTGGACCGTTCCAACCGGAAACTCAAGGAAATGACCGAGGAAGAGTACAACCGGCTTGAGCAGTTGAACGCAGAGTTGCACAAGACGCTGGAAGAGGCGTTTGCCACGGGAGATCCGGGCAGTGAGCTTGCGCAGAAAGCGGCCGACCTGCATCGCCAGTGGCTGACGTTTTACTGGGACAGTTACAGCAAGGAAGCGCACGCCGGGGTGGCGCAAATGTATGTGGACGACCCGCGCTTCACCGCCTACTACGATAAAACCCAGCCGGGACTGGCGGCGTTTCTCCGCGATGCTGTCGTGATTTATACGCAAGCGTAGACAGCCGATAGCGTCGAGAAAAACAAACCGCGCACCGCCCTGAATCAGATCGGAAAGCTTCGATCCGGTTGGGGCGGTGTTTTTTCATGCCTGTTTCATGCCAAGCTGGCCTGGCTCACGCCCCTTGGCTGGAACCGGAATTTTTTCGCTGACGAAAACTTTTGGCCCAAGGGAGTGAGCCAATCCGTCCATCGAGGTCGAGTTTTTTCGCGCTGAACGCGTGTTACCGTGAACAGACAGCGGGCGGGCAGCAGGGAGCCGCCCAACCGCTTTTCTTTTCTGTTTGTTGCGTTATATAATCTGTTCGAGCTGGACCCGGGCGCGAGCTATCTCTCCATGCCGCACAATGACGGTGTTTACGAGTATATAAGCGTCAGCGCCGGACGGTTTGCCTTGAAAATCAAGGAAGAGACGTTTCGCCTCGGCGAAGGGGACGCGATTCGCTTCACGGGCAGCGTCCCCCACGCGTACAGCAATGACGGCGAACAGCAAGCGGTCATCCAGGTCGTGATGTACTACGAAGAGAGATGAGTGGCAATGCTACTCAAGGGAGCGAAAGGAGAATGAGGCAGATGCAACCAGTAAAAGAAAGCGCGCAAAAGGTACAGGCGAAGCTGAAAGAACTCGGGTACGCCAATCAAGTCGTCGAATTGCCGGACAGCACCCGGACGGCGGCGGAAGCGGCGGCCGCGATCGGCTGTGAGGTAGCGCAAATCGCGAAATCAATCATTTTTCGGCTGCCCTCGTCAGACAAGCCGTTGCTCGTGGTCGCCAGTGGCGAAAACCGGGTCGACGAGAAGCAACTGGCAAAGCTGGTCGGAGAAAAGCCGGGCAAAGCCGATGCGGATTTTGTCCGGGAAAAAACGGGCTTTGTGATCGGCGGCGTGGCCCCTGTCGGGCATCGCGAGCCAATCGAGACGTGGATTGACGAAGACTTGTTCCGCTATGAAGTCATTTGGGCGGCGGCAGGGCATCCGAAAGCGGTGTTTCGACTGACTCCCGAGCAACTGGTGCAAATGACGAACGGACAGGTCGCCTGTATCGCTTCGTGCCGCTAGCGGCAAAGGGGTCTATCGCCTCGTTGTAGAATAGATGATAAAGTGGAAATATTCCTAAAACAACGAGGAGGGTATACATGAAAGCTACAGAACCGATTTTCCTGGGGCATCGCATCCATCTGATCGACGGGTTTGATATGGGCTGGGCGCAGCGGACGGGAACGTACGTCATCGCCGAGGACGAGCTGACCCTGGTCGAGACAGGGCCGAGTCCTTCTGTCCCGTACATACGGGAAGGGCTGCGCAGGCTCGGATTTTCCCCGGAGCAAGTGAAGTACATCATCGTGACGCACATTCACCTCGATCACGCGGGGGGAGCGGGACTTTTTTTGCGCGAGTGCCCGCAGGCAAAAATCGTGGTGCATCCAAAAGGAGCGCGCCATCTGGTGGACCCGAGCCGGTTGATCGCGGGCGCCAGAGCGGTGTATCACGACGATTTTGACCGCCTGTTCGACCCGATTGTCGCCGTTCCCGAAGAGCGGATCATCGTGCGCGCCGACCAGGAGACGCTGCAAATTGGCGCCAACTGTGTCCTGGAATTTTGGGACACGCCGGGACATGCCAACCATCATTTCAGCATTTACGACCCGGTCAGCCGCGGCATGTTCACGGGAGATACAGCGGGTGTCTTCTATCCGCAGCTTCAACGGGACGGGATTCACTTCGTCCTGCCGTCCACCTCGCCGAACCAGTTTGACCCGCAGGCGATGCTGCGCTCCGTGGAACGCTTTGAACAGCGCGGGCTTGCGCGAATCTATTTCGGGCATTTCGGCATGACTGACGATGTTGCCGACGTCTATCGGCAGGTGCGCGAGTGGCTTCCTGTCTTTGTCGCGGAAGGGGAGGCGGTCGTAGCCGCCGGACTCGGCGATGGCGAACTGGCGGAGCGGCTGTTCGGGCGTGTACTGGCGCATCTGCAATCGTTCGGGATCGGCGACGGGCATGAGGTGCTGGACGTGCTGCGGCTCGATTTGCAAGTATGTGCGATGGGAATTGTCGACTATTTGCAAAAGCGCAGGAAATAGCGGGAGACGCCAGACAGCGGGTACGAGACGGGCAGCATGGGCTTACGTAGCCGTGGCAGCAGCGAAAAAGCATTCTTTTTTTGGCAAAGGAATGCTATCATGATGGATGAGTCTTAGCAGTTGTAGGCCATTGCAA
Organism: Brevibacillus sp. YAE8; assembly: GCF_057543335.1. Lineage (NCBI taxonomy): Bacteria > Bacillati > Bacillota > Bacilli > Caryophanales > Paenibacillaceae > Brevibacillus > Brevibacillus sp. YAE8. The sequence continues at coordinate 291,482 of NZ_BAAIYG010000005.1, read as the reverse complement.
TTGAATACGCGCAAACAGGTGCCTTGGTCCTTGCCAAAGGACGAGGTGAAAAGGGAAGCCGGTGCAAGTCCGGCGCGGTCCCGCCACTGTAAAGCGGCTGTCGCAATAGCTGCCAAGCCAGGAGACCTGCCTGTTTGCCTGATGTGCCTGCGCCTTCGCGGAAAGGTTCGGCCCGTTCAGGACGTTTTTTTGCGTGAGCATGGATGAGCCTGACATGTCGACCCTTTGGTTCCGGTTGGAAGCGAAGGGTTTTTGTTTGCTAAGAATCAACCAGTCGCACAGAAAGGAAGTCATACATATGAAACGCGCATGGAAACTGCTCAGCCCGCTGGTGCTTGCTGCAAGTCTCGTCGGCTGCGGCGGCAACACCCAGACGGCACCTGCTCCGCAGGCAGAAGCACCGCAGACAGCACCACAGGACGCGGCTGCCAAGCAGACCGTCTACCCGCTTACCGTCACAGACGCGACCGGAAAAGAAGTGACCGTGGCAAAAGAGCCGCAACGAATCGTCTCGACTTCCCCGGCAGAGACGGAAATCTTGTTCGCGCTCGGCTTGAACGAGCGGATTGTCGGTGTCTCCGACTTCGACGACTATCCGGCAGAAGCGAGCACGAAGCCAAAAGTGGGCGGAGTCGTCAAGCCGAGCGAAGAAGCGATTCTCGCCCAGTCGCCCGATCTGGTCATCGGCGGAATTTCGATGGAAAAGCCGGTTGCCGACAAGCTGAAATCGCTCGGCATGCCAGTGTACGTCACGCATCCGAAAAAAGTGGATGACATCCTGAACAACATTTTGACGATGGGGGTTATCACCAACCGACAGGAGCAGGCGGAAAAAGTCGTCGCCGCGATGAAGCAGGATATCGCCCGCGTACAGGAAGCCGTCAAAGCGGTGAAGCCGGAAGACAAGAAAAAAGTGTACCTGGAGTTTGCGCCAGGCTGGACCGTGGGCAAAGGGGAGTTCCTCGACGAGTTGGTGACGCTGGCAGGCGGGACGAACATTGCGGCCGACACAGAGGGCTGGAACCCGATCAGCGAGGAAAAGATTTTGAAAAGCGATCCCGACGTCATTTTGTACGCCAAAGGCATTACGGATGACAAGACGGGCACGAAGCTGGAAGAGATCATCGCAAAGCGCAACGGCTGGGATACGATGAAGGCGATCCGCGAGAAGCAAGTGTTCGGAATGGACCAAAACCTGCTGGCGCGCCCAGGCCCGCGCATTACACAAGGTTTGATCGAGGTAGCTAAAGCGATTTATCCTGACCTGGTGAAATAAAAATGAAAAAGCAATGGCTTATATGGGGAGGAGCGAGCAGCCTTGTGCTGCTCGTATCCGTGGTGGTCAGCATTTCGATGGGGGCGGCGTCGCTCCCTCTTTCGCAAGTATGGCTCATCCTCTTGCACCAGCTTCCCGGCATGTCGGAGTGGATTCCGGCGACATGGCCGGAGTCGTCCGAGCAGATCGTGATGAAAGTGCGTTTTCCGCGCGTCGTACTGGCCATTTTGATCGGAGCTTGCCTGTCGCTTGCGGGCGCGGGCTTTCAAGGCGTGCTGCGCAACCCGCTTGCGGACCCGTTCACGATGGGCGTAGCGTCCGGTTCGGCCGTCGGGGCGGCTTTTCTGATCCTGTTCGGCTTGCAGTTCGCTGTTCTTGGAGAGTGGAGCACGCCTGTCGTCGCCTTTTTGACGGGGCTTGTCAGCTTGTGGATTGTGCTTGCCCTCGCCAAGACGCAAGGCAAGCTGCAGACGGAGACGCTGATTTTGTCCGGCGTCGTCATTCAGGCGTTTCTCGGCTCGCTCGTGTCCTTCATGGTGTCGCTGTCGGATCAGACGGTGAACGAGATCGTTTTCTGGCTGATGGGAAGCCTGTCGTTTCGCGGCTGGGCCTTCACGTACGTCCTGGTCCCGTATTTGCTGATCGGCGTGCTCGTGCTGCTTGGCTATGCCCGCTCGTTGAACCTGTTTGCGCTCGGGGAGCGGCAGGCGGCGCATCTCGGAGTCAACGTTGACAAGACGAAGCTCATCATTTTGCTCGTCTCTACGCTACTGACTGCAGCGGCGGTTTCGATTGCGGGCGTCATCGGGTTTGTCGGGCTGGTCGTGCCGCATCTGGTGCGGATGATGGTCGGGCCTGACTACCGCATTTTGCTGCCGATGGCGACCATCTGCGGCGGTGTGTACGTGCTGTGGGCGGATACGCTGGCGCGAATGCTGCTCGTGCCGACAGAAATCCCGCTCGGGGTCGTGACTGCGTTTTTGGGAGCGCCGTTTTTCGCCTATTTGCTGAAGCAAAACAAACGGATCGGAAGGAGGTAGTCGCGTCATGATCGAAGTGCGTGGGCTGCAAAAGTCTTACCAGGATGTGTCCGTCCTGCGCGAGATCGGGTTTACAGTCCAGCGGGGCGAGTTTTTTGGCATCATCGGCCCGAATGGGAGCGGAAAATCAACGCTTTTGAAAATGCTCTCCGGTGTGATTGCCGCTGATGCGGGAGAAATCACGCTCGCGGGCAAACCGGTTGGCCGCTATACGCGCAAGGAGCTGGCGCGGGTTCTCGCCGTACTCGAACAGGAGGGGCTGCCTCCGGTCGGCTTTCGCGTTCGCGAGGTGCTGGAAATGGGGCGCTACCCGTACCAAAACTGGCTGGGCGAGGAACAGACAGACGTCGGGCCGCTCATCGACGAGATCATGCAGCTTTTGGGCCTGACACCGCTTGCCGATCGCACACTGGATCAACTGAGCGGAGGGGAAAAGCAGCGCGTCGCCTTGGGCAAGGCGCTCGTCCAAAAGCCGCAGGTGCTGCTTCTGGACGAACCGACGACTTATCTCGATATCGGCTACCAGATTCAACTGATGGACATTGTGCGCAAGTGGCAAAAGACGACGCAGGTGACCGTGGTCGCGGTGCTCCACGACCTGAATCTCGCTTCGCTCTATTGCGATCGCATCCTGATGCTGCACAAAGGCGAGCAGATCGGCGTAGGCACGCCAACAGACATGCTGCAAAGCGACCGGATCGAGGCGGTGTACGGGACGCGGCCGATCGTCATGGAGCATCCTGTCCACCGTTTGCCGCAAATCATGCTGCAATCCGGGTCGTAATGGGGGAATACAGATGATCGTACTCGTGACAGGCGGCGCTCGCAGCGGCAAGAGCACCTTCGCGGAAAAATACGCGGCCCATCTGGGGCAATCGGGCGTCTATATCGCCACCGCGCAAGCTTTTGACGAGGAGTTGCAGGAGCGCATAGCCAGGCATCGCGAGCGCAGGCGAACGAGCGCGTTTTGCTGGGAGACGATCGAGGAGCCTTACGCCCTCGCAGACGTGATCCGCTCGCTTGGGCAACGGGACGAGCTGGCGCAAAAACAGGCGGTCGTCGTGGTCGATTGCCTGATCGTCTGGCTGTCCAACTGGCTGATTCGCCACGAGCAGGACGAGGCGTTCGCGCGCACGCTTGCGCAGGCAGACGAGCTGATTGCGGCTGTAGAGGACTTTCCCGGGACGATTTTGTTTGTCACAAATGAAGTCGGGGCCGGACTGGTGCCGGAGTATCCGTTAGGGCGCATGTTCCGCGATCTGGCAGGCTTGATGAATCAGCGGCTGGCGGCGGTGGCCGACCAGGTGTTTCTGCTCACAGCAGGCATTCCGCTGGAACTCAAAAGCAGGGCGTTTCGCTTTTAGGCAGGGGAAAAGACGGTTTCGCGTCGTCTTTTTCCCTTTTTTGTGCTATACTATAAGAAAAGCAATGGAAAGGATCAGGATACCATGCGTCCCCATAGGACGATCTGGAAACGGTATGACCTCTCCTACATCTAGCTTCGTAGTAGTCGACCGTCACTTGGACGACTAGCCTACTACGAAAGCGAGGCCCTTTGTATGAGTAGCGACTTATACTTGCGATGTTCCTCCGTAGTCGGTTGGTCGTCTGTGCCAAAACCGACAAAAATGCGAGGAATCGATGATGAGGAGAGCGCTGCAATTTACTCGACGTTACGGTATGATTTTGTTTGGAGCATGTTTGCTTGCTTTTGCGTATTATCACATCAACTTTCAGAACCACTTGTCTGAGGGCGGCTTCGTCGGCCTGGGGTTACTGGCCAAATACGCCTTTGACCTGTCGCCAGCGATGATGATTTTACTCTTGGACATCCCGCTGTTTCTGGTTGCCTGGTTAGTGCGAGGGCGTCAGTTCATCTGGGACACGATCTTTGCCTCACTGGCGTTTACCGGGTTTTATGAACTGTTCGAACAGTTTTCCCCGATTGTGATGGATATGAGCAGAGTAATGCCGCTCGCTTCTGTGTTGTCCGGGGTATTGACCGGACTCGGCACCGGGCTGGTTCTGCGCTACGGAGCTGCGACAGGCGGCGACGATATTATGTCCCTGTTGCTCAGCAAGTACACAGGATTGTCGATCGGTACGATTTTTCTGTTGCTGGACGCCATGGTGTTGGGCCTGTCGTTCTGGTATGTACCGATGAAAGAGATGCTCTACACCATTTTGGCCGTCGTCATCTCCAGCCAAGTGATTACCTGGACGGTGAATGCCGGCGGTGCAGGAATCGCTGTGGAGGAAGAGGCGCACGGACATGGCAACGTCTCGATGACACACCAATGATGAGAAATCCAGTTGAAAAACATGCCTATACAAAAGCGCGAAAAAGGCCAGGTCGGTTTACCAGTCGACTTGGCCTTTTCCCTGTTCCTGTACATAACGACACGGGGAAGTAGTGGATACTAACCCATACGTAAAGCTGTCTGACGGAAAGGACGGGGTCTGCATGAGCGATCGTTTTTTTGGCAACTACAAAGCGTTCGTGGTCATCCCGGAAAAAAAACAAAAGGCGGGGCCGAAAGCGTTTGATCCGAGCGACTACACCCGCCACTTCGTTCTCACATTTTCCTTGTATGATTCGCTGATTGCAAACTGGAAGGAAGCCGCCAAGTTCAAAGTCCAGCCGCGACAGGGCCTGGCGCGAGTCGTCGACGCCTTTAACCTCAAGCATGGCGGCGATGCTTACCTGCAAATTTTGGAGATGGAGGAGGACCAGTCCTACTTTGTGCTGGCGCTGTCCTGCAAAACAGCCAGCGATCAGGAGCAGGCGGTCATGAACCGGATCACCCATCTGCTGGAAAAAGATTTCGCGACGGACCTGTTGATCGGAGAAACGTGGTACCAGCTTATTGGCACCAAAGGCAAGTTCGAGCGCAAGCTGTTCTCCTACAGCGTCCAGCCGTACCACTAGCCGCCGAAGTAGTCGGCAAGTCCGTCCACGATCGCTTGCGCTGCTTTTTCCTGGTAAGCGGCAGTGCGAACGAGCTGCTCGTCTTTCGGATTCGACAAAAAGCCAAGCTCAACAAGCACAGACGGCCTGTCGTTTTCGCGCAAAACGTGGTAGTCGCCGAAAGAAATGCCGTTGCTCTTCAAGCCGATCCCGCCTGCCAGACGAGTCTCGATGCTTCGCGCGAGGTCGTAATCTTTGTTTTGCGCGTAAAAAAACGTCAAGGTCCCGCTGTTCGGCTTCGTGGAGGAGTTGTAGTGAATACTGACAAAGGCGTCCGCCGCCTTCGCTTCGCTAATGGCTACCCGCTGGGCGAGAGAAGGCTTTTCCGCATCGCTCGTCCGGGTCAAAATCACCTGTGCCCCTCGCTGGCGCAGCTTGCTCGCCACCAGTAGCGAAGTTTGCCGATTCAGCGTCTTTTCTTCGGTACTCCATTTGGTTCCGAGCGTCCCCACGTCGCTTCCTCCGTGCCCCGGATCAATGACAATCACTTTTCCCCGCAATCCGCCTGACTTGTTGCTGCTGCTTACGACGCGGTTGCTTGTTCCCTCGCGGATGTACATGGACGATACCCAGCCTGTTTTTCCATCGGCGGTTCTGGTTTGCAGCCAGTCGGCCTGCTTTTTGAGTATCTCAACCTGTGTGCCCATGGCGAGCACATGAAGGATGTCGTGCTCCAGCCCAGGGCCTTTGCGCATGCGCAGGGCATCCGCCGCTACGGTCCCGGTCTTTTTGCTTGCCGACGCAGCAGGAACGGGAGCAGGAGCTGGCGAGGCAGCAGTGCCTGCTTTGCCTTTTTGCAAATAATAGCCGGCTACCCAGCCGCTCGCCTGCTGGTATTTGATTTTGACCCAGCCATGGGAATCTTCCAAAACGACAGCCACAGTAGTGCCGTATTTCAGCGTGGCGACGACGGACGACTGGAGGGACGGTTCGCTGCGAACGTTCAGGGAAGTCGCGACGACTTTTGCCTGGGAAGAATTTGCTGTTGCTTGCGTCGGCTCCATGAGCGCGGGCCATGCCAAAAGCGCCGTCAGCAGGCCCGCTCCCAGGAGTGACGCTGTTTTTGCGGTTAGTTTCATGATGTGTACCTCTGGTCTCGATTGTCTGTCTCTCTTTGGACAATGATAAAGGGAAACGAAATCGTCCAGTAGTGCATTTTTTCCTGATTTTTCTTAGGAAATTAGTGGAGGGGAGGCGCGTAGCGGGCCAAAGCGTTTGCCGCCGACTCGGCCATGCGCCGTTTGAGCTGGTCGTTTTCCACTACTTTTACCCGCAAACCGAGAAAGCGGAGGCGCGACAAAATAAACTCCTGCTCGTCTTGCAAAAAACGGAGCGTAATCGTGTACTCCTGCGTGTCCGGGTCGTAGGCGACTTCTTTGTCGAAGCAGGAAAAGGCGTATAAAATGCGCTGCAGCTCCGGGTTGTAGCGGCGCACGACCTGAATTTTCGCCGTTTGCCGGCGCGCCGCGAGCATGTTTTCGATCACGGGCAAAAAGCTGTCGTACCACGCGTCCTCGACGTAGATTTCCTTCGCGGAACGGATGAGCGACAGCGGCGTTGTGAGCAGATGCTCGGAATCGAAGGTCAGCCAGATGAGATACCAGTCTTTTTTGGCGAGCGAGTACTCCAGCTTGTACGGGACGCCGCGCTGGTTGCGGTAGGCCCGGCCGTTTCGGGTGCCCGCGTGGATCAGGATGTGGTTTTTGCCGAGAATGATCCGGCGCAGCTTGCGGACGAGCGGATGCCAGACGTTCCGGGTTCGCGCTCCGGCTTTTTCGATGAACAGCGCGCGTTCGTCAGCCGGCGCGTAGGCGGCTGTCAGTTGTTGCAGCTTGGACAGCGTCCCGGCTTCGAAAAAGCTTTGCGCCGCCGGGTGCTTGAGCATCATGGCGAGCCACGCCTTTTCGTGCGACGTCACCGGGTACAAGCCAGCCTCGTCCAGCCGGGTGACGAGCTGATAGTTGTGGATTTTGTCAAACAGATTCATAGTAAGCGAGCAGCTCCTTCCATTCCTTTTGAAATTGCCTGCGCAAAAAGAGCGGCTCCAGCACCTCGCAACTGGAACCGAAGCTGCGAATCCACGGCGTGATCTCCAGCGTGCTGTTGACCGTAATTTCGTAGAGGAAGCTTTCCCTCGTCTCTTCCGTAATCACGCCCCACTGGCCCTGGGCCTCGACCCGTTCCTTGATGAACGAGTGCGGCGTCCCTTTGGGCTGGAAAAATTTCAGCCGGATCGTCACAGGCTCCCCCGTATCAATCAGCCAACTGTGTTGAATGCGCTCGTCTACGCGCGCCTGCATGCGCGAAAAAACGTCCGGCGCAGCCTGTCGGCCGAGAGCAAGCTGGGTGATCCCTTCCACCCGGTACTTTCGCAGCGGTCTTTTTTCGCTTTCCTGGGCGAGCAAATACCAGCGTCCGTACTGATGGTCAAACACGACCCGCAGCGGATATACATTCTGCGGCTTGCCCGAGGAGTCGCGCAGGAAGGCGGGGTTCGTGTTTTGCGAATCGTAAAATTTGCGCCGTTTGGGCGTGAAGTAGCAAAATTCCACCATTCTTTGCTCGGCGATCGCAGTGGCGAGCAGCAGCGCCTGATGCTCGTCGAGGATGCGGGACACAAAGTGGTACTTGTACAAAAAGACGGCCCAGTCCTCGCGCTCGAGCCGGGTGTCCAGGCAGCGCTTGACTTTATGGCGCAAAAGGTAGCCAGGCACAGCGGGGAGCTGGGTGTTGGCCATGACGTCGATAAAGTCATGCAGGTCCAACAGCTCGTCATCGGCGAGCGAATTCCACAGCTCCTGGTCAAAATGATAAACATAAGGCCGCGCGTCGCCGCTCTTTTTGATGACGGCCAGCTCTTCCAAGTATTTCAAGTCCTGGCGCAACGTTTTTTCGTCCGGCACTTCGCCCGTCGGAGTCGCGAGAAACGCGTCCAGCAGCTCCTTAATCGAGCGCGGCTGCTGGCTGAGCTGCTCGAGGATGCGGGACAGCCGCTCTACCTCCGATTCCTTGAGCGATTTGGCGTGGTAGAGGAACATCAAAAAATTGTCTGTCACAGCAAAGTAGTTGTAGCGAAGCTGCGCGTAGTAGCCTTTTTTCTCGCTATCTGTCACGTGCTGGTAGAGGGTGGACTGAATCTCCCTGAGCTTTTTCACGGTTTTGTCCAGCGTATGGACGGAAATGCCCAGCCGCTCCGCCAACTGCTGGCGGTTGTACGCCCCTGCGGTCAAAAACATCAGGCGCAGCAACTGCAATTCTTTGTCAAAGCCTTCTTTTGCCATCCGCATTCATCCTTATCTGTGCGGTAATTTCCAAATTAGTCCTCATATTACGAAAGCGGGGGAGCACAAGTCAAGACGTGGCGACGATTTTGCCAAAAATAGCGGGTCGTAATACTTTTGCCATGTTCAGCCATGGAAAAATCAGCGAAGATAGCAGCAAGAGAAAGCCGTCGCGTTGTCTGCTGGCGCGGCTCGGCAAGGAGAGGAGCAACAACGAAAATGAAAACGATCGATCACGGGAATTACCATCGGGAAGTGCAGCTTGGCGCTGGCTCCGTTCACGTGTTTGCCAATGACGAAGTGTTTGCCACATTTGGGCAGCGCGTGTTCGAGATGGCGGAACATAACTTGCGCATCCCGCGCAATGTGTACTTTTCCTATACGCCGGATGCCCATGTCGGAATCGGGACGTGCATCGGGACGACGGCCGTCTGGAATATGCATGACGGGTTTGTGTCGCCCTCGATTGTCGGCTCGGATATCGGCTGCGGCATGCGCGTGCACCTGACGCCGCTGCATCGGGATGAGCTGAAAGACAAGCAATTGAAGCGCGAGCTGATTCAGGCGATTGAAACGTACGTACCGACGACGGAGCGCGGGCAAACGAGCTACACCGATATTTCCCTCGAAGAAGTGGTGAAGCATGGCCTGAACGGCCTGCCTGCCGCGTATTTGGCGGAGCCGGCGGGCGAGCCGGGCGGGGTGAGCCGCTCCTTGACTCATGTGGAAAAGCATACATTTGCCTTCGATCACGCGGCGCTTGCGCACATCCCGGCCAAGTCGTGGCAAAGAGCGTGGGGACAGCTCGGCACGCTCGGCGGCGGGAATCATTTTATCGAAATCCAGTCGCTCGAAATCGCGGAGGACAACCGGGAGATCGCACAGGAATGGGGCTTGTTCGACGGGCAGGTCGTCATCATGATTCACTCCGGCTCCCGCGCCTGGGGCGCCATGCTCGGACGGGATTACACGAAAAGCTTCAAGGAAGCGATGTTCAAGTGGGGGATTGAAAATCCGGAGCCGAGCCTGGTCTACGCCCCGATTGATACAGAGGAAGGCAAGCGATATTTGAACCTGATGTACTCGGCCTTGAATTACGCGGTGGTGAACCGCCATCTGATCGGCTATGCGGTCGAGCGGGCTTTCCGGGACGTGCTGGGAAAAGACTTTTCCACGCCGGTCCTGTACGATTTGATGCACAATTACGCCTTGCAGGAATATCACCGCAACACGCCGATGCTCGTCCATCGCAAAGGGGCGACCAAAGCGCTTCCGGCTGGCCACTTCCAAAATCCGAAGGCGTACAAAAAGACCGGACATCCGGCATTGATTCCAGGCTCGATGGGGACTTCGTCCTACATCATGGTCGGTGCGGAAGGCGGCGCGAAAAACTTTTACTCGATCTGCCATGGCGCGGGACGCATCCGCTCGCGCAAGGCCACGAAAGAAGCGGTCACGATCAATGAGTTCGAGCAAGCGCTGCGGATCGGTCAGGAGGACGAAATTTTGGTCAACCACCGCTCGCTCGAAGCGATTCTCGATGAATGTCCGCAGGCGTACAAAGACGTGGATCAGATTATTGATTCCGTCGTGGGGGCAAAGCTGGCGACAGTCGTAGCCAAGTGCAAGCCGCTCGTCGCGATCAAAGGAGTATGAGCCGAGATGGTTTCCGCTGCCGGGCGGGAGCCATCTTTTGCTTTCCTTTTGGCAAAATAGGTTCGAATGTAACATAAATTGCACCGCTTCCCCAACCGATATGAGAAAAGAGACCAAATAGGGGAGATAGGGGAACAGCTATGGCTACATACTACTACTTCACCTGCCAAAAGTGCCGGACCCGGGGGGGAGTTTTCGGCGAACAACCTTGGGGGTGGGGGAACTTTGACATGATCGAGTCCTTTAAGTTCCTGGCTCATCACATTCGCACGTGCGGGGAGGAGCACATCCGCGTCATCTCGGAGGAAGTGGACGAATACATCGATCAGCTTCACGGAGAGTACAACACGTTCCTGGAGCAGACGAAGCATATTTTTCCGCACTCGAAGGATTGGGAGTTTCTCGACCGCTGGAAGTCGCTAAAAGTTGAGGAATTAAAGGAAAAATGGGTAGAGGAAAACCGGATTGCCCACCCGGATGACCGCTTGAAGATTTACGGCACGCTTGTGGAAGTGGAAGTTTTGCAAAGAAGGGCCGGACGCGTTTCCTTCCTGGCGACCGTGACGGACCGTGAGAAAACAGCGTGGAGGCTTTCTGCCACCATGCCCGAATTGCCTGCGCTCGCGCAATCCTATATCATCATAGGAGTAAGACAGGATCATCCGGAGCTGGGGGAGATTGTGGAAGTGTTCAAGATGATTCCCCAGTCTGCAGATACGAAAGAGAGGGATCGCTAGGATGAAGCTTGAGTCCATCGGCAAACTGCTGGAAACAGTACGAAAGCGCAATCCGCTGGTGCACAACATCACAAACGTCGTCGTGACCAACTTCACGGCCAACGGCTTGCTCGCCCTCGGCGCGTCACCTGTCATGGCTTACGCCGAGCAGGAAGTCGCTGATATGGCGAAAATCGCAGGGGCACTCGTCCTGAACATGGGAACGTTGAACGAACGCGAAGTAGAAGCGATGCTGATCGCCGGAAGCTCGGCCAACCGCCACCAGGTCCCGTTGCTGTTTGACCCGGTAGGCGCAGGCGCAACCCCGTACCGCACGGAAACCGCGCAAAAAATCGTGCGCGAGCTGGACGTGGCCCTCATTCGCGGAAACGCGGCAGAGATTGCCAACGTCATCGGAGAGGCGTGGGAGATCAAAGGCGTGGACGCAGGCGAGGCGGGCGGAGACGTCGCAACGCTGGCAAAAGCGGCGGCGCAAAAGCTGAAAACGGTCGTGGCGATTACCGGAAAGGTCGACGTCATTGCCGACGGCAGCCGGGTGTACGCCATCCATAACGGCCATCCGATCTTGACCAAAGTGACAGGCACGGGCTGCTTGCTGACTTCCGTGATGGGCGCATTTGCCGCTGTGGAAAAAGACACGCTGTTAGCCGGAGCCGCCGCGCTCGTCACATACGGTGTCGCCGCCCAGCTCGCCGCGCAAAAGACGGCCGACGAAGGGCCGGGCAGCTTCCAGATTCAGTTTTTGAATGCCCTGTCCGCCGTGACCGCCGACGATGTGCACCGCCTGGGGGTTATCGAGCAGGTGGGGCTGTAGGCGAAAAGCGTGTAGGCGTGCAGGCATCTGTCCGTGCGATTTGCGGCAGCCTGTCGTTGTTGGGGGAGAGGGGATTCCTCCTGTTCCAGTTAAAATTTCTTCGTATTTTAAGAAGGAAGCGGATAAGGAGAGAGCTAAGAGAGTGGGTGCGTGACGAACAGGGGGATGCAGTGGGCTTCGTGCGGAGCGGCCGCGTGACGGACAGATGGATGTAAAGGGTTTTCATGCGGAGCGGCCACATGCCGGACAGGCGGAAGTAGCGGCATTCGTGCGGAAGCGGCCACATGCCGGACAGGCGGAAGTAGCGGCATTCGTGCGGAGCCGTCACGCGCGGGACAAGCGGAACTAGCAGGCTTTTGTACAGAGCGGCCCGCTACTCGCAAGCCGCCACTCCGTTGCTTCGCTTTGCCATGCGCGGTTTGCATGGCTTTTTTGTACCGTAAAAAATCCCCTGGTTGCCCAGGGGACGAAAATGATCGTGTCTAAATGGCTAGGATTAGGATAGGTAAGTTAGGGCGTAGCTGTAGTTTCGCAGCGTATAGGATAACAGCTTCTTCTGGTGCTCCGAGAGCGCGAGGAATACAAATTCTACTTGATCATTTTCAAACGGGCGGACATAAAAGCAGGAAATTCCATGACAAATAATTTCTTTCTTTAACGTCAGTGCTGCACTGGCATCGGTTCGTATATGCACTTCCACTTCCTTGTACCCTCCTTGGACATTCACTAGAGTACCAAAAAAAGCCAAAGGAAAAACACGGGAGTTATGGCAGATTCATGTCCAAGGTGTTACCATTTTTTGTATGAAGAATGACAATCGTGACAATTCGCAAAACAGCCTATTTCAAGTCGTCCGGAATGCATTTGGAGCGGGAAAAATAGGCGGAAATCATCGCGGCCACCCTGCCCTTTTCCGTGTTCATGTCGATTTTGTTTTGCAAGCAGCGCAAAAGCTCCTGGTCGCAGCTACAGGAAAAATAGCCGCGCTTTTGATAGCAGCGGTCGTGCTTTTTGCAGCAGCGGTCGATATCGTCAATCGGGGCGCCCGGCCCCGAACAGCCCGGGCCGCACCAGTTTCCGTACAAACAAGGAATCCGACCTGCCCGCCGTCTTCTTCTGCCCACCAGCCATCACTCCGCATCGTCAATGATTATTGGTAGCATATTGGAAAAGCGGGGAAGTTGCTTTAGGCAATTTCCACGAAAATTGACGCAAAAACTTGCGAGGCAGAGCGGAGAGAGGGTGGTGTCATGGCGGTCGCTGCCAGGACGAGAACGCCAGCGGGGAGCCGCTTCGTTTTCACAGATTTGCACGCAGAAAAACTTTTAAAATACTCCTTGAAATCGGCTGCTAGATATGATAGATTAGTTCTTGCCCGAGCGATATGCGAACAGGGCAAGCGGAAAATTTGGATGGATGTCCGAGCGGCCGAAGGAGCACGATTGGAAATCGTGTAGGCGGGGTCGACCCGTCTCGTGGGTTCAAATCCCACTCCATCCGCCATCATGGCCCGTTGGTGAAGCGGTTTAACACAGCAGCCTTTCACGCTGTCATACAGGGGTTCGAATCCCCTACGGGTCACCTAGTTCCCCCACAAAGCGAAGTGGATGCGTTGTAACAACGCCGAGTACTTTGCGGGGCCCCAACAACTGGTTGGAACCCGACTTTTGTCGGGGAAGAGTGGAGGCTTAGCTCAGCCGGGAGAGCATCTGCCTTACAAGCAGAGGGTCGGCGGTTCGATCCCGTCAGCCTCCACCATTTTCATATTTGCGGTCGTGGCGGAATTGGCAGACGCGCTAGATTCAGGTTCTAGTGGTGGCAACACCGTGGAGGTTCAAGTCCTCTCGACCGCACCATATCGTAAACGACAGGTTCCAGTCTGCTTTTGTGGCAGGCAGGGGCCTTTTTTTGTTAGGCGTTCGCGCTCTCTCTGCTGGCGCTGCCATATTCGGCGCGGCCGTTTCGGAATGGCCGAAGCGTACGGCAACACCAACGGCTTAGGCATGGACAAAGTGGCCCGCGAGACTTGTTGATTGTACAAGGCGTCTCGCGGGTTGTTCGTTTCTTCTCCTTGAAGCGGCTCCCCCTGCCGTGCCAGCACCTTGTCCCCAAAAACGTGGCCCCAACAGGTCGCTTGGGCAAGATATGGTATAACTAAACTAAAAAGAAAGAGAACGCAGGAAAGAGGTTGGCATGCATGGACTCGGTTCTTCACGTGTTAAAAGAGTGCAGTCTCCTGGCGTGGGAAAAAGGGAAGCCGTCCCTGGAAGTGGCGTTCTCGTCCCCGACGATGCTCGCCCCGCTGTCAGGGCGAATGCGCATGCAGGATGGCAAGCGGACGGTTTGGCTGGGCCCGGAACAAATCGTGCTTTTGCGTCCGGGCCACTCGGTGACGATCTGCGCCGACAAAAACGAGAGCCCGCCTGTTTGCCGCCTGTCCTTCGAGAGCTATCGGCTGGCGGAGCACGACGATGAACAGCTCGTCTACCGCAACGACCGCAGTTGTTTGCCTGCGAGCGGCTGGGTCAGGAATCGACTGCCGTATCGGGCAAATGTGCTGCTGAACGAGCTTTTGCACGCGTGCCAGCAAGCGTCCGCCCACGGCCAGACGGCAGAGCAAAAGCAGCACCAGCGCTTGTTCAAAGAGCTGATGGAGCTTGCCCTCCAGTACGAAATCACGCCTGAACTGGATTGGGAGCCGTCGATTCAGAAAGCGGTAACCTATATCGAGGAAAACTACCGAAGCCCGATTACCCGCTCCGAGCTGGCGCGGCTGGCCGGATTTCATACGAGCTATTTTTCGACCTTGTTTGCGAAAAAGCTGGGGTGGGGCTATTCCGAATATTTGAATCGCGTGCGGATCGACCGCGCCAAAGAGCATTTGCTGACGTCGGCCATGACGGTCAACGAAATTGCCGCGGAGGTCGGCTATGCAAACGGCGAGTATTTGAGCCGAAAATTCAAGCAACTGACCGGCATGTCCCCAGGCGAGTTCCGCAGTCGGCCGATTCCGAAGCGAATCGCCGCCTTTCAATTCGTGGGCGATTTGCTTGCGCTCGGTGTCACGCCTGTCGCCACTGACGATGAGCTTGTGCGCGGAGCGCTGCTGTTAAAAGAGGAACTGCAAAATGTTCCGACGGTCAACGGCGCATACGACGACGAGCAGCTCGCCAACCTGAAAGCGGATCTCGTCCTGGCTCCGACCTACTTTTATTACACGCCTGGCAGGATGAAGCGACTGCAAAACATCGCCCCGGTGCTGGCGCTGGAATGGGACAAGCTGGACCCGCTCGCGGAGCTTCGGCTGGTCGGCAAGCTGATTGGCAGAGAGCGGGAAGCGGAGCGATGGATCGAGCGCTATCAGGCACAGGTCGAAACCGCGAGAAAACAACTGCAAAAGCTGATCGACAGAGGGGACACGGCCGCCGTCTACGAGCTGCGCCACGATGGCGTCTTCATCTGGAACAAAACGGCGAGAGGGGCGTACAACCTGTACGACGCCCTTGGCTTCCGTCCGCCGGAGAGCGTGCACAGGGACGTGCTCGTGCCTGGACGGCATCTCTGGATTGCAGCAGACAGGCTGCCCGAATACGCCGCAGACCATATGTTTGTCATTGATGCCCGCGATGACCATGGTGCGGGTGTGCATGGCCTGAGCTTGCCAGCCTTCGAAAAGGCTCCCGGACAGGTGTATGCGCTGGAGCTGAACGAATTTTGGAGCAGTGACGGCTTGGCGCTAGAGCGCCAGTTGCACATCCAGACAAATTGCTTGCTCCGCGGCGGCGCAGAGTGAACATTTGTCCAGAAAAAACGGCAACTTTATGAAATAGACGGTGTATGGAAAAGCTTGCTATGATGGGTACGGATTTTATTGATAATGATTATCGTTGTTGGTAAGGTCGTTTCCCATTTTTAGCAAGAAGGAGCTGTACAGGATGAAAAGAAACAAGGTTGGAGCACACAGAGCGCCTGGCATGCTGAGCGCCTTACTATTGGCGATGGCGGTATTGCTTGCGGCTTGCGGTGGAGCCGGAGGGGGCAGCGGGGCCTCGCAGGAAAACGCGACGGCAGTAGAGGGGCAAACAGCGGCAACGGCTGCGACGAGCGGAGAGGCCAAGCCGTCTACCCGTAAAGTAAAGACGGTCAACGGAGAAATTGAAATTCCGGCCGAGCCAAAGCGCATTGTCGCCCAAGGATATTTGGCTACCTTCCTGGCACTCGGGATCAAGCCTGTCGGGGCACCGTTCTGGGATATCGACTCCCCGCATATCAAGGCACAGACAGCGGGCATCGAAGACATCGGCACGATTGACGCCAGCAGTGTGGAGAAAATTTTGGCCCTGAATCCCGACTTGATCGTCACGCTGAGCGACGACCCCACGCTCTATGAGCAGTTGAGCAAAATCGCGCCCACACTCGTTTTCGTCCATACGACATTCAAAGACTCGCGCGAGCAAATCCGCACGTTCGGGGAGATTCTCGGCAAGGAAAAAGAAGCGGAAGCCTGGATTGCCTCTTTCACGAAACGGTAGAGAAAGCAAAGCAGCGCATCAAGGGAGTCGTCGGCGAAAACGCGACGGCTGCGATCATGGGCGGCTTCGACAAGCAACTGGTGGTGTACGCCGACGGCCTTTGGCGGGGAGCCGAAGCCATGTACAAGCATCTTGGGCTGAAGCGACCGCCGCTGGTGCAAAAAAGCGTAGACGAGGGCAAAGAGCATGTGACCATCTCGTTAGAGCAGGTCAACGAATTTTCCGGCGACTACCTTTTTGTGGAGTCGGGCAAGCAGGCGGGACTTGATCCGAGCAATCCGATCTGGAACACGCTGGACGCAGTCAAAAACGGCCGCGTTTACCAGATGGATACCGACTATTTTTGGCCGTACGACCCGATTGCCGTAAAAGCACAAGTCGATCTGATTGCCGACATGCTGGTCGAGGGCAAGCATCAGTTTTGACAGCGGAATATTTCCTCCTGCCATCTGGATACATGCTGAAATCAGCCCTCGAGCCAGCTTACGTGTACGAAGGCGATGAACCTGCCCGGCTGGTTGCGCTCGTAGAGGCGGGAATCGGCATCGCCTTTATCCCTTGCACGGGAAGGAGCTTGCACGAGCAGGTTCACTATTTGCGGGTAGAGGGCTGCAATTTGGCGCGCGAGATCGCTTTGCTCTGGCACAAGAGCCGGTACATTTCCCGCGCTGCCCGGGAGTTTCGCGAGATCGTGGAGGAATACTTTGCGGACGTCACGAGCAATGCGCTGCTGTCCTTTTGCAAACCGGATGCTTTCCGCTTGGAGCGTGGAAAATGACAGGCAGACGGGCGGCCACGACAGCCAGGTCAGAGCCAGTCTGCTGCTGTTTGCCACACAAGAAAGAATACGAAACCCCACCTTTACGAGCGGGCCGCAACATCTGGCGCGGCGTGGTCGCTCCACTCGTAAAGGTGGGTTGTTCTGTCTCGCGTTACGGGGCGAGTTCCAGGTCAGGTGCGGACTGGGCGTTTTCTGCCGAAGACTCGCCGCTGCTCGATTCATCTGCATTGCGGGGAGGGGCAGCGGTGCTGAAAGATTCGGCTTCGGCAAAATTCGTCTGCTCGCTGAGCTGTGCTGTCAGCGCCTTAAACTTTTCTCCCATCTGCTCATCGAGCCTGCCCATCGTCTGTTCCAGTGCGGCCACTTGCTCGCGTTTGGCTGTTGCCGTTTGGCCTGACAAAGCCCGGCTTTCGTCCAGCTTGATCTCCTGATTCAACACCCGGATGCCGCGGTCGATTTTATGTTTCTGGGCAGAAAGCTGTTCGAACTGCTCCAAGTTACCGGACAACGCCATGAAATGCTGCAAGGCAGGTTCTTCGGCAGTCTGGTTGCCAGCGTCAGCGGGTTTTTCAGGAGTCGGCTGTTTGCTGTCTGCATCCTGGACGAACGTCTTCTGCATTTCATCCAGCTTGATTTGGCTGATTTGTTCATCCAGAGCGCGAATTTGCTCATCGAGCGCCTTGATCTGCTCCTGGATGCCCTGGGCTTGCCCGCCCGATTTCAATGCTGACTCATATAATTTGCTTTTGCTCTCTTGCAGCTTTTCCCGTTGGGGCTGCAACGATTGCATCAGGTCATTTGTTTTCGACTGGTTGTTTTTCGCAAAAAGGCTGCGAGCCTGGGAACTGACAGTGACGGAATCGGCTTGTTTTTTTTTGCTGCCTGTCCGCTACTGCCTGATTTTCAGCCCCGTTGCTTAAGCGAAGGGGGCTTTGGGGGTGCAGGGCGTGCGACATGGAAATTTTCACATGGGTTCCTCTTTTCCAATCAGCGGTAATGCTGCTTCTCCTGTTACCATCGGCTATATTTTTCCATTTGTGTATAGGAATTGCGGACAATGGTTAAAGTTTTTTTGAACGGAGAAGGCCGCAAAAAACAGCCTGCCTATCATGAACTAGGGCGAAATTCCGCGAACGGCTCGGAGGAAGCAGGATGTTTTTCTTCTATATAATATACAAAGGACAGCCCGCGCCGTCGCGGACGGACAAGTTTGTGCTTGTCGACCCGAGCCTATACACAACGGCTTTATATGGCGTCACTTTCCATATCCTTGACTTTTTTTTCACATATGTTACAATTACGCTTGTAAAAGAGGTCCGAAAACCACTTTTCAGCAATGCGAACCTGGCAAGCGACAGCTTGCGCAAAAGGGGACAGCATTTGTTTTGCGGGTGTAGTTCAATGGTAGAACTCCAGCCTTCCAAGCTGGTCGCGTGGGTTCGATTCCCATCACCCGCTCCATAGCGTTTGGCGGTGTAGCTCAGATGGTCAGAGCGTTCGGTTCATACCCGAAAGGTCGGGGGTTCGACTCCCTCCGCCGCTACCTGATTGATTCCACACATGGCGGTCGTGGCGAAGGGGTTAACGCACCGGATTGTGGCTCCGGCATTCGTGGGTTCGAGTCCCATCGATCGCCCCATAGTAGAAACAGCAAAAGCCCAGCGAGATTCCTGCACGGATCTGGCTGGGCTTTTTGTATGCGCATTTTCAGGACGAGTTTCTCGCTCGCTACATGTTGCGGTGCAGCATGGCAGTGGTCCGAGCATAGGCACACATGCGATCGACCGCCCCGCCTTCATGCGGCGAAACATGCAGGCGGTGCGAAAAAAGCATACAAGCGCGCGCACGAGAAAGGTTCGCGGCGGGGCGACACAGTTCCTTACGCGGCCAAGAAGCTGCCAGCGGGAGCTTGTTTTTGCCTGCTTACGGAAAAGGATGCGGCTGAAAAAAGTGAATCCGGTTGCCAAACGGGTCTGTCACGCACACCTCGCGCGTTCCCCATGGCGTTTTTTCCAGACCGGGCCGGGCGTATTTATACGACTTGCCGGTAAGCGTCTGGTGCAGCAGCTCGATGTCCTCGACCTGCACGCGGACAGCCGCGCCCGGACAGGCGTCTCCGTGATGTTCGGTTAAGTGCAGCACGCACTCGGGCGACGAGACTTACATGTACAGCGGAAAATGGTCCTCGTAGCGATGCTCCCAATCGACCTGAAATCCGAGAAAATCGACGTAAAACTCCTTCGCTTTTGCTTCGTCAAAAATGCGGAAGACAGGCGTGACGGCAAGAGTCATCTGTTCACAAACCTCCTTAATGCAGTAATCGTGGACAAATGCAGCCCTTCGTGAAAAATCGTCCGCACCAGCACCTGGGCGATGGTGTGCATGCCAGATTCGGTGGCAGGAAATGGTTCCTCCAGCCGCTCCCCATAGGCGGAGCGAATTTGCTGAGGCTGTTCTTCCAGCAAGGCGAGGATGGTTTGCAGGGGAGGGGGAGGAGATTGCCAGTCTGCCGGTTTGGTCCCGTAGCCGAACCATTCGCGGAAGCCGGGCGGAATCGGAGCCTCCTCTTTCGTCAAGTGCTGCAGCCATAAGTATTGATCCAGATAGATGTGTCCCAAGTTCCACAAAATATTGTTGGAAAAGCCCGCCGGGACGATGAGCGCTTCTTCCTCTGACAAGCCGTTTACCGCCTCCAGCACTTCCTTTCGATAATCTTCCAACTGCTGAAAGAGGACAATATGCCGTTTTTCCATACCTCTGTTCCCTCCTGATTTCGCTTCTTCTTACCATTCCATGCCACCGCCGCTTTCTCCTATCCGTGAGAAGGGAAAGGCACAGAAAAAAAGCGTGCCGGGTCCCCGGTGGACCGACACGCTTGATTCAATTACATGCCTTTTTTCTCCAAGACATGGGCGGGCGCGAAAAGCCTGCGCCATTTGATTTGCGGCACGCAGATGGCCGCGAGGATCATCAGAACGCCGCCCCATTGGGAAAGCGTCACGTTTTCTTGGAGGACAAAGCAGGACAAAAGCACGACGGTTGGCAACTCGACGGCACTCAAGATCGTGGCGAGGCCGTTGCCGATGCGGGGGACGCCTACCGCCAGGCAAAAAATCGGGATGACCGAGCCGAATACGGCAACGAGCAAGCCGAGCGGAAGCAGTCCGTCCATCAGCCGTCCATTGAGCAAAAAAGTAGGCGGGTAGACGATGGAGAGCATCACGGCTGCCATGCTGATCGTAATCGCGCTGCGCAAATAAGGATTCATGCCCGGAAGGACGCGCCCGCTGAAGAAAATGACCAGCGCGAACGTTGCCCCCGACAACAGGCCGCAGACCAGACCCGTGATGCTGACGTTTTGCAGCCCGCCTTCGCTAAGACCGCTGGCCAGCACCGTCCCGCCGCCGAGCATGAGCAGCGATACCCATTTTTCTGCTGTCGGCCATTTGCGGTCGACGAGCGATTCGAGCAGGACACCGATCCAGGTGAACTGGAACAACAGCACGATGGCGAGCGAAGCAGACACGCGACTGACAGCCTGATGGTAAAAAATACTGGTGGAAGCCATCATCAGGCTGACTGGCGCCAAAATCAGCAAATATTTCCAACGAAACCGTTCCCGCGAGAAGAACAAGGCCGCAATCGACATAATCAAGCCGCCGAAAATCAGTTGGCTCCCGCTCATTTCAAAAGGAGTGAAGCCAAGGGCGAACGCGTGCTTCATGAACAGGGACAGCACCCCGTAGCTGCATGCGCCGAGCAAGACTAACAAAACAGAACGCCAGTATGTCATAGGTAAAAATTCCTTTCTTATGACTAAACTCGGTTGAATAATGCCTATTGTACACCAGCGTTAAAAATGGTACAATGAAAAATTTGATATCACTTCATTGTGTTACTGAGGTAATCAGATGTCTTGTTACATCGCTGCCATGGTAGCGAATGAAAGTGTCTCGAGCGCTTATATTGGTGATGAATACATAGCCGATTGGCGACAATTCCGTTACACTACTCTATAGGATGGGCACATGGCAAAATCAGTGGAGGAAGAAAAATGAAACAGGGGATACTTTACGCGTTTGCCGCGTATTTTGCATGGGGGATGCTCCCGCTGTACTGGAAGCTGTTCCAGTCGATGGGCGCATGGGAGATTTTGGCGCATCGCATCGTCTGGTCTGTTCTTTTTGTCGCAATCATTATTCAGGTAACGAAACGCTGGCGCGCGATGTGGGGATCGGTATCCGGAGGCAAAATAGCCGCGGCGCTTGCCATCTGCTCCCTGCTCATCAGTGCGAACTGGCTGATCTACATTTGGGCGGTAAACAACAACCAGGTCATGCAAACGAGCCTTGGCTACTATATGAATCCGCTGTTTACGGTGCTGCTCGGCGTGATCTTTTTAAAAGAAAAAATGCATGCCGGACAGTGGGTAGCGCTGATTCTGGCTGCCTGCGGCGTCCTGTTCATCACCGTGCAATACGGCGAGTTTCCGTGGATTGCCCTCTCGCTGGCGCTCACGTTTGCGTTTTACGGCCTGGCGAAAAAGGTGGTGAAGATGGAGGCGATGATCGGGCTTGCGTGGGAGACGCTGTTCGTCGCGCCAATCGCGCTCGGCTATCTGATTATGCTCCAGGCAAACGGGACAGAGACCGTGACGACTTTGGCATGGTGGCAGATGTTGTTGCTGGCGCTGGCCGGAGTCGCGACGGCGATGCCGTTGTACTGGTTTGCGCAAGCCGCGAAGCGCTTGCCGCTCTCGATCGTCGGCTTCATCCAGTACGTCTCGCCGACGATTACGCTGCTTACCGCTGTGTTTTTGTTCGGAGAGCCGTTTACGACGACGCATCTCATCAGCTTTTCGTGCATCTGGTCGGCGCTCGTCATCTTTACCGTAAGCTCGATGCGCAAAAAGCCGGCGACGGTTCCGCTCAAGCCGGAAGTGGCGATCAAAAAGCAAGCGTGAGATTAGAGAAAAAAACTCCTGACCGATTCCGGGACGATGCTCTCGGCGGGTCAGGAGTTTTTGTTTGCGAACCGCTGGCCTTAGCCTTGGTGCTTGCGGCGGTATGCGCCGTGGTTGGTTGGGCCGACGTATTGGTTGAGGGCAAAGGAGTGGCGAATCGCTTCTGTAATAAATTCCTTCGCGACTTCGACGGCTCCGCGCACGGAATTGCCTTTTGCCAGCTCAGCGCAGATCGCAGCAGAGAAGGTGCAGCCTGCTCCGTGCGTGAATGTAGTGTCAAAGCGCTCGGATTCGAGCACTTCAATGTTTTGCCCGTCGTAGAAAACGTCGACAGCATTGCCGCTTTGCAGCTTGGTGCCGCCTTTTACCACGACGTAAGAAGTGCCGAAGTCATGAATGCGTTTTGCCGCTTCTTTCATGTCTTCTACGCTTGTCAGCGCGCCCATTTCGCTGAGGATGCCCGCTTCGAACAAGTTTGGCGTGGCAACCGTCGCACGCGGGAGCAGCACTTCACGCAGGCTGATGGCGATTTCCGGATGGAGCGCTTCAGCGCCTTTACAGATCATCACCGGGTCTACGACGACATTTTTCAATTGGTATTGCTCTATTTTGCGGGCAGCGAGGTCAACCAGCTCGGTGGTGCCAAGCATCCCGGTTTTGACTGCATCGACGCCGATTCCGGCGAGCACCGTTTCGATCTGCTTTTCCAGAATAGCCACATCGATCGGGAACACTTCATGGAACCAGTCATTGTGCGGGTCTTGGGCCACGATAACAGTAAGGGCTGTCATTCCGAAGACGCCAAGCTCCTGAAACGTTTTGAGGTCTGCCTGTTGTCCAGCACCGCCGCTGGTATCGGAGCCTGCAATGGTAAGCGCTTTTTTCATTGTCATTTTGATTATCTCCCTCTTGTGCAGCAGCGAAGTGAATGCAGAGCTTTACTGTCATGCACTGTAATGTCTCCCTCTATATTAAGAGGAAAAAAACAGCGGTGTCAATAATATCCCCAGAAATAAAAAACCGCTTCCCGGGGATGAGAAACGGTTTTCATTATGTAGACCATGTTAGCGGGAGGCAGCGTGGTGAAAAGAAAAGCTGATCGGCGTAGACAGGGAGCGGGAGCGTTTGGTCGCGAGCTGTTTGGCCTGTTTGGCTGCTTCGAACATGCTCGGCGCCTTGATGATTTCTACCCATCTGCGAGTTGCGGTTTCAAATAAAAAGCGATAGATTGTCATCGGTCATCGCCCTTTCGTGTTTTCTTCACACTCATATTGTAGTACGTATTTGGCAGCAGTTGGTTACGCGTTTGTTACATGATTTTGAAAAAGCTGTTGCATTTGTGTGAAGGCGAAATAGTTTTTGTCAAGTCCGTTACGTTTTTCGACTTTTTACGTCTTTAGTATGAGAAAAGAACGAATGAGGTGCTGTAAAGATGGCCAACACAACGGGAGAGCTGACAGTAACCGGAGTCAATCACAGCTACGGAACGGGGAAGATCAAGGTTCCGGTGCTGTTTGATATCAACCTGCACGTCAACCGGGGCGAG
The DNA here is from genome assembly GCF_057543335.1 of Brevibacillus sp. YAE8. Taxonomy (NCBI): domain Bacteria; kingdom Bacillati; phylum Bacillota; class Bacilli; order Caryophanales; family Paenibacillaceae; genus Brevibacillus; species Brevibacillus sp. YAE8. Next base: position 267,888 of record NZ_BAAIYG010000005.1, on the reverse strand, counting down.
TTTGTCGCCTTGTGCGGTTCGTCCGGTTCAGGGAAGTCGACGCTGCTGAATTTGCTCGCTGGTCTGACCAAGCCGGAGGAAGGCAGCGTGATGGTGAGCGGCGAGGAAATCTCCAAGTTTAACGAAAATGAATTGTGCCTGTTTCGCCGCAAGCACATGGGCTTCATTTTCCAGTCGTACAACCTTTTGCCTAACTTGACGGCGCTGGAAAACGTGGAGCTGCCGTTGATCTTCGCGGGCGAAAGCGTCAAGAAGCGGAGGGCGAAAGCAAAAGAGATTTTGCATCGGGTCGGACTGGAAGGACGGATCGACCACCGGCCGAACGAGCTTAGCGGTGGGCAGCAGCAGCGCGTCAGTATTGCGCGGGCGCTCGTCAACCAGCCAGGCATCATTTTGGCTGACGAACCGACGGGGAACCTGGACTCGAAGACCGAACAGGAAATTCTCCATCTCATGAGAGAAATGAACAGGGAAAATGGGACTACGTTCATCATCGTTACCCATGAACAGGAAGTAGCAGAGCAGTCCGACCGCGTCATTTATTTGCAGGACGGCCGGGTTGTACAAAAAAGGACAAGGCCAGCGTAGGCGAGGGGTATGAGGTGAACATATTGTGAAGGTAATGGATTCGTTTCGCATCGTCTGGAGAAACTTGTGGCGGATGAAGCTGCGGACCGCCCTGACATCGGTCGGTGTCATGATCGGCACGGCTGCCATCGTCGCGATGATGGCGCTGAGCTTGGGGCTGAAGGAAAACGCAGTGAAAAGCCTGGAAAACTTCGGGAACTTGACAGAGATGGACGTCGAACCGATGTACTACGACCAGGAAAAGGGCGAGATGATCCCGGACGATCAACGCAAGCGGCTGAATATGGAAGCTGTTCAGGAGCTGAAAAAAATACCGGGCATCGCAGCCGTCATGCCTGTCAAGCGGCTGAATGAGCAGGCGAAGCTGAAGGTAGGCAGGCGCGAAGGCTACGTCGAGCTGGTTGGGGTTGACGTGAATGAGTCGGCCGCCTACCGCAAGAACGATGTAGAAAAAGGGACGTATTTGACAGGTTCTCCCCAGGAGGTCGTCGTCGCTTTTGACGTTCCGCGGGCAATGCGCGATGTGGAAAAAGAAAAGCGGGAGGCGCGCAGGCGCAACGCCGACAACGGCAGACAGTCGGGCATGTCCGCCATGCCTCCCGATATGGGCGGCGGCGGAGAGTCGGCAGCCTTCAACATCGTCGACAAAGCGGCAACACTCATTTTGACGCGGGAATACCGCATCGACGACGAACCGAAATTCGAGAAAAAAGAATTGCGGGTGCGCGTCGTCGGCCAGCTTCAAAAATCGGAAAACTTTCGCTACTCCACAGCGGTCTACGTCCCGCTTGGCGTCGTGAAAGAGCTGAACGATTGGGTGAACCGCGGACGCAGCGACGAAGGCAGCGAAGGCTCGTCGCGCCGCACGCGGGAGCAGGCGACAAAAGACACGTTTGAATTTGACCAGATGACCGTCAAGGTAGAATCGCGGGAGCAGGTAGAGAGCGTCGTCAAGGCGTTGAAGGAAAAAGGCTATGAAGTGTGGTCGCCAGCGCGCGAACTGGAGACGATCAACCAGTTTTTCTTCGTGATCCAGATGGTGCTGGGCGGCATTGCAGCGATCTCCTTGCTCGTTGCCACAATCGGAATCGTCAATACGATGATTATGTCCATTTTGGAGCGAACAAAAGAAATTGGCATTATGAAAGTAATCGGAGCAACCGTATTTAACATTCGCTGGCTGTTTTTGATGGAGTCAGGCTTCATTGGACTGATCGGCGGCCTGGCCGGGCTTGGCATGGCCTGGGGCGCGGTAGAGCTAGTGAACTACTTCGGCGCATCCGGCGGCATTATGGACAGTTTGAACATGGGGTATGGCGGCGGACCGGAAGGCGAACAGAGCAAATTGGCAGTGATTCCGGTCTGGCTGGCGCTGTTTGCCATCGGCTTCTCCTTTATCATCGGGCTGCTCGCGGGCATTTTCCCGGCGATTCGGGCTTCCCGTCTAAGTGCACTTCAAGCGATTCGATCAGAATAAGAAATGTGGGGAACGAAAGATGAACAAGAAAAAATGGATCATACTAGCAGCGATTGTGGTCGTTTTGGGAGGGGGCGGCTACGGTGGCTATGCGTACTACCAGTCGAAAAACACGGCTGCAGAGGAACCGCCTGCCGAACCGCCTTCCTTCCCGACGGCTACAGTAGATGTGGGGGAAGTAAAGAAGACGATTTTCTCTTCCGGTACCATCGAAGCAAAGGCGCGCGAGGAAGTCAGACCGGAGATCAGCGGCAAGGTGCAGAAGCTGTTTGTCAAGGAAGGACAAGCCGTGAAAAAAGGCGACGTGTTGTTTACGGTAGACAGCGTGGACGCCCAACTGGAATTGCAAAAGCAGGAGCTGGCGATCATCCGTGCGCAAAAAGAGCTGAACGAGCTGAAGAACAAAAAAGACAAGATTGTGGCCGACAAAACGGGGAAAGTCAAGGAAGTGCTCGTGAAGGAAGGCGAAACAGTTACCCCCGACACCGTCGTGGCGAAGCTGACCAATACCGACTATTTGAAAATTACAGGGAAGTTCACCGCATACGAAGCCGAGCATTTCCGCGTAGGGCAGCAGGTGAAAGTGTTTATCAGCTCGTCGCTTTACTACGTGGACGGAGTCGTGACGAAGGTAGACCATATCGGTCAAAAGGAAAAAGGAGTCGGCGGCGTGCACGATGTCGACGTCTTGGTCAAAAAACCGGGTGCCCTCTACGTGGGCGATCTGGGCGAGGTGCAGTACACCGATCCAAAAGGCTTGCTGTTCGCCAGCCAAAAAGCGACGCCGTTTGAATTGCCGGATGAGATGGAGATCGTGGCAGGGACGCACGGCAAGATTGGCAAAGTAGAAGTGGAGAAAGACGACGAGATCAAGGCAGGGCAGCTTTTGTTCAAAATGGACCTGACCGAATCCGAGCTGGAAATGAAGGACAAGGAGCTTTCCTTGAAAGAAGCGCTTTTGAATATGGAACAGAAAAAGCGGGAAATCGCCAAAAAGCAAGTGGAAGCGCCAATCAGCGGGGTCATTACGAAGCTGAACGTCAAGGAAGGGGAAGCGCCTGGCTCCGAGCCGGTTGCGGTCATCATGGACACGAGCTCTGTCTACTTCGTCGCGGCTGTGGACGAGATGGACATTCCAGCGATCAAGCTTGGGCAAAGCGTCGATGTGTACTTGACGGCATTCGGCAACAAGCCGTTCAAAGGCAAAGTCACCGAGCTGCCGAAAGAGGGGACAAAAGAGGACAAGTCGGTTCGCTTCGCAGTCAAGGTCGAACTGAGCGACACGGCTGATATGAAGCACGGCATGACAGGGGATTGCGATATTTACGTGGAGCAAAAGGAAAACGTGAAACGACTGCCTTTGAACGCAGTGGAAGTGTTGGAAGCAGGGCTTGGCACGGTGATGGTAAAAGACCCGGCCAGTGGCGAGCCGACGCCAAAAGAAATTGAGATTGGCGTGGAAGGAACCGACTTTATTGAAGTGGTAAAAGGATTGAATGAGGGAGACGAAGTTTTGCTGACGAATCCGGAAGGCATGTAAACTTTGCAGCGTAGACTCCCAGCCAGATAAAGCCAACAGCCCTGCGTATCCGTCCCGGGACGAAGCGTGAGGGCTGTTGGCTTTTTACGCGTGCTTTTCGGACAAGGCAAGCGTTTGGACGAGTTGCGATGTCAAGCTGTGCAACGGATGGGCGACAAACCTGCCTGTCTCGCGGGCAAACCGCTCGGCTGCCGGAGCCATGGAAAGTTGGGCTACGGACAGCGGAACGCCGTGCAGCGTCTGATCGAGGTCGTGCAACGCTGCTGTGAGTTTGGCCAAATAGGCTTCCTGTCTGTTTTCCATGAGCAGGGTAAAAGCGTCCTCGACTACGAGCAACTCGATTGCCGGAACGGCTCCTGCGGTCTGCGCCTGCTTCCGTATCCGGCTCATCGTCGGTTCGACGGTCGCGGGATTGCTGAATACGAGCAAGTGCCTTTCGGTCGTGCGGGACAACTCCTGGATGAAGGGGCCGTCGATCGTGAAGACAGGCGCGGCACATGCCGCTTCAGCTTCGGCTGTGAGATAGGAGGCGTACTGGGTGCAAGTGATGACGATGGCGTCAACGGAACCGTCGTCCATCCCTTTCAACTGTTGGCGAAGCCTGGCGTAAGCCTGTTCTGTAGCCGAGGCGGCAGGGCCGTCGCCTGGCAAAAGCAGATCGGCATCGACGAAGTGAACCAGCTCGACATCGTACATAGCGAAGGCAGCGGACAAGAGCGCGATATTGCTCGGATGGGCGTGCAGGCAAGCTATTTTCTTCACGGGCGCTCTCCGGCGTTTGGTGATGCGTTCGTAGCTTCCTTGTAGGCGATGATGCGGATGCGCTTGTACTCCACGACCCAGTTGCCGTCTTGGAACAGCGTCGGACGGACCAGCTCTGTCACTTCCTCGCAGACGGCTTCGATCTCCTGCGCGGACAGCCCGGTGAAAAAGGGGCTGCAAAAGGAATCGAGCCAATGTCGAAGCCCCCGATCCCCGTCAGGCAGCGTCGTCGGCCTGTCGAAATGCGAAGCGAGCGTCACGCGAAAGCCTTGCTCCTCAAGCAGCGTCGTGTACTCGCCGACAGCGGGAAAATACCACGGAGAGCGTTCGTCTGCCGAAAGATTCCGACGGCTCAAGGCGATGCGCAGCGCCTGGACGACGTGCTCACAATTGCCTTTTCCGCCGAACTCGGCAACGAACCGTCCGCCGGGCGCGAGCGCATGCCAGACAGTGCGAATCACCTCGCGCGGCTTTTTCATCCAGTGCAGCGCAGCGTTGGAAAAGACAGCGTCATACGTTTCCGCGGATTGGTAAGCGTGGGCGTCCGCGACGAAAAAGGCGACTTGCGGGTATTTTTGTCTGGCTGCTGCAATCATGCTGGCCGAAAAGTCAATGCCCGTTACGTTTGCGCCTGCTTGCGCCAACTGTGCGCTCAAATCCCCTGTTCCGCAGCCCAGATCGAGAATGCGCTCTCCCGGCAGCGGCGACAGCCACTCTACAACTCCTTTGCCATAAGCAGAAACAAAATTCATCTTGTCGTCGTACAGCTTCGCGTTCCATTGATTCGTAGTACTCACCTGGCTCACCCCTTTGTTCTTGTTTTACCAGCTTGCGTGGTATAAATCAATCCTATAAAAGTTATGAACTAAATAGGAATTGCCTATATCGAATCCCGATGAAATATTTTCAAGCTACACAGGAGATTGCGCTCTTTTTGTCGAAGAAAGACGAGTGGCAACACGAGCAATGAAAGAAAGGTAGAGGACATTTCGTGAAAAAATGGGTTGTAAAAGCACTTCTTGTGTGTCTGGCAACCGGCACTTTCTTGTCGGGCGTATCGGCTCCGCCAGCCATGGGAGCAGGGGCTACAGCATCGATGAAAAAAAACAGCCAAGTATCCAAGCCCGTTTCGCAGCCTGTTCACAATATGATTATCTTCAATGACTATCAGGTAGCAGGCCAGGACTCCGGCGGATGGAACTGGGTGAAAAACGACGAGTTTATCCTCCCGCCTGAAACCGCTCTTGATATCGATCTTGTGCAAACGACATATGGGAGCGGCACGAATCTCAATCGAAGCGAAGTGTTGCTCGATGGAGTGGAGCTGCCGGAATACCAGGTCGAGCAGCAGTCCTCGCAAAGCACGTTCCGCTGGCAGGTGCCCCGCTTCTCGATTCCTGCCGCCAAATTGTCTCCCGGACCGCACATCCTCACGTTTCTTGTAACCGATGCCAAGGGGCAAAAAAGCACCGTGCACGTGCGCTTTCAAGTAGAGGCGCAAAACTACCCGAGCATCTTCGAAGGGGAGAAGCCGACAGGTGCAGCGATTCCATCGGGTAGCCAGACCGCGATTTTTGGCATGATGGGCTCGACCAGCTTTGCCAGTACGGTTCCGGGAACGTGGAAGCTGATTAACAAAACGACAAATGCGGAGCTCCGATCCGTGCCGGCCAAAATCTTCGCGACAGGCACGCTGCCGACTGGCAATTACGATCTGGTGTTTACGCCCGATGACAGCAGCCTGAGCGCCTGGATGACGCACATTCGGATCGGAATGGCAGAGCTGTACATGGGAACGGATGCGAACGGCCAAAAGCTCGCCCAAGGACAGCAAGTGACTGCTCCGGCGGCCCCAGGCGTCGTGCAACTGTATTCGCCGGTTGCCGGTCGCTGGTCGGTGAACGGAACAGGCCAAACCTTGACCGACTCCCAGCACTTCGAGGTCGTGATTCCGGAAATGATGGCGGGAATGACCATGTCCGTCACCTTTGAGCCGAATCAGGCCGCCAACACCGACGATCTGTGGGGAGGCTCGACAACGGAAGTGAAAATTCAGGTGCCCGGTGCGCCGAACTCCTGCGATTCTGCCAGCGCTACAGCGACGATGGATGTGCTGATGCAGCAAAATGCGCAGTCTTCGTTGATGGTAGAGCGGGAAAACTTGTACTCGTCCGATGTCACCGTGAAGCTCTACCAAAATCCGGTGCACGTCATCTGGCTGGCGACGGCTGCCGAGCACGTGGAGCAGGGCAGTGAAGCTTCGGATGACGAGGGGCCGGGCTTTTGGGCAGTCGATAACGTCGTCGTGGATGAATCCAAGCTGAACTGGGACCATACCGCTTTGCTGCTGTCCAGCTTTAAGCCGGGCCGCTACAAGGTCAACTATTACAGCAAGCGCGAGCCGCGTCAGTCGTGGTGCGGCTACATTCAGGTCGTAGAGGACACCCGTCCGATCCCGTCCGCCCCTGTTTGCGCCAAAAATGAAGCAGGACTGGCACCCTCGCCAGGGCCGATTCTTTTGAAAAACAGTCGCGGCAACGAATATCGCGACGGGCAAACCGTCAGAGTCAGCTCGGCGGCGGAACTGGACAGCTTGAGCGAGCTTCGGCTGACGTCTACGTATGCGAAGCGGATCGGGAACAAAAAGCTGAAAGACGGAAGCGGCAAGGACACGATCACCTACTACATGCCGAATCTCGTCTGGACGTACGGCGAAACGCCAATCGGCACCCGCCAGGAGTACATCGGAGCAACCCTTTCCTCGGCAAACGCGATTCAGGTGTTCTATGAAGGAAAAGAGATTGCAAGCCTGAAGCCGAACACGGACGAGGAATACGTGGACGAGGGCGATGAATCGCTCGATTTGAAAGCGATCATCGCAGACAACGAGAACAAGCCTGGCGTCTACACAGTTAAAGTAACGAACACATTCCGCAATAAAACTTGCTCGGTCGTGCAAAAATACAAGAAATACGACAAAGAGCTGGGTGAATCGGAACGAAATCAAACGATGACCTTAACCGTAGAGGTCAAATAAACAGATGACCCCCTTGCATGTGGCAAGGGGGTTTTTGCAAAGGTGGGGAGCAAGCAAGATGACGGATGAACAGATTGCGATTCTGCAAGCGTTCGGCTTTTGCGTCGAAAACGGACAAGTGAAACATTTGAAGCTGGGAATCGTAACAGACAGTGAGGAATTTGCGCGTTTTTCCCAGGCAGAGGAGCTGCGGGCGCATATCAAATCGCTGCTTCGCAACCAATGCCAATGGAAGCGCGGCAAAGAAACATAGAAGCAATGATCCGGGAGGGATTGCGGCAGATGGAGTCGAGACAGGTTTTGCAGCAGGCATTGGAAGAGGTGGAGGCATGGGAGCGCGACCAGAACGATTTGTGGTTCTGGGAAAAGCTCGGCAGGCTTCCGTTCGTTTTTCTCGATAAAATGACGCCGAATTTCGTCCGGGAAAAGCTGGGGACAGCCGTGGACGAGATGGCCGCGTTTCTGGAAACAGGGGGAACGTATCTCGTTCAGGATACGGCGATTTACAGCAAGTTCGCTCCCCGCTTGAAAAGGGATGGCGCGGGCATTCCGCAGACCGCAGAAGTCGCAGGGGCACCGCTCGTCCTCATGGATGAGATTGCCCGCGAGCTGAAAGAATCGCGCGCGACCTTTGCCACGGTACAGGGCGCAACGACAGGCATCGGCGGCATTTTTACGCTAGCGATTGATATTCCGTTGCTGCTCGGCACGTCGCTGAAAGTGCTGCAAGAAATGGCGCTATGCTACGGCTATCGCCCGGAGGACAAGCGGGAGCGGCTATTCGTGGTCAAATGCCTGCAGTTCGCTTCTTCCGATATCGTCGGCAAAAAGGCGATACTGGCTGAGCTGTCGCGCTTTGACGAGCCTGCTGCGCAAAAAGACGTCATGGCACAATTGCAGGGCTGGCGGGAAGTCGTGGTGACGTACACGGAAAATTTTGGCTGGAAAAAGCTGTTTCAGATGGTGCCGATTGCAGGCATCCTGTTCGGGGCGTACTTGAATCGCTCAACCGTCCAGGATGTCGCCGAAGCGGGGCGAATGCTGTACCGCAAGCGGCGAATCCTGGAGCGATTGCGCGTGGAGCAAAACAAAGAGGAATGATTAGCTCCAGTCCTCTGCCGTGATCGCAAATAGGAGGTGATCTTCCCACACGCCGTTGATTTGCAAATAGCGCAAGGACAACCCTTCGTGGCGAAAGCCGTTTTTCTCCAACACGCGGATGGAGGGAGTATTGCGGGGCATGACAGCGGCCTGTACCCGGTGCAGCCCGGCTTCCTGGAAGGCGTACGCGAGCGCAAGCCGTACGGCCGCAGTGGTGTAGCCTTTGCCGTTGCAGGCTTCATCCATGAAGTAGCCGATGGTCGCGTTTTGCCAGGCGCCGCGCACGACGTTTGACAGAGCGACGCGGCCGATCATTTCGTCCGTGTCGCGCAAAAACACGCCAAAGGCGAAGGCGGTCCCTGCTGCAAAGTCTTGCTCCGCTTGCGCAATTTGCGCCTCCTGACCGCTCAGCGTCAGGAAGGCGGCGGAGCGGAGCGGCTCGAACGGTTGCAGGAAGGCATGATTACGCAGCCGAAGCTTCAGAAGCTCGGCTGCGTCATTTGCTTGCAGTGGTCGCAAGTAGACCGTATGCGTATGTAACGTCATGATATCAATCCTCCTTCTTGAGAAAAGATGGATCGACATTGTATCATGACAGCTCTTGCTTGAAAAGGATTTTTTTGGACAACTTCTTTTCCGGCGCTAGTCTTAGCCGAGCAGCTCGGAGAAGGAAACGCCAAACTGTTTGCAAATCTCTACTTCTTTTGCGTTAGGAGACAGCTCGATTTTCAGACCTTCGAGTGGAGTTTCCGCTCCGCGCTCGCTCGCTTTTTTCAGCAAAATATCTACAGCAGCGCCCACATGCTCGTAAGCGGAGTCGCAGGAACCGAAAGCCGCGACTTTTTTGCCGCTCAAATCAATATCGTCCATCTCTTCGTAAAAGTCCAGGCACTCGTCTGGCAGATCGCCGTCGCCCCATGTATAGGCACCGAGCAAAATGGCATCGTAGTCTTCCAGTTCCTTGGCAGTGGCATCCATGACTTCTTTTATCTCCAGGTCTTTTCCGGTGGAACGAATCCCTTCGGCAATTGCTTCAGCAACTTCCTGCGTGTTTCCTGTCATGCTTGCGTACACCATCAAAATGCGGCTCATAAGAAGTAAACCCTCCAAATAAGATAATGAAAATCATTCTCACACAAATAAAATAATGAAAATGATTCTCGTTGTCAACAGTTATTTTTCTTTCCATAAAGCTGTTGCCACAAGTGATTGATTTTGGTAGAGTAAAATGAAATTATAATATTGGAAGTCTAAATAGAGGTGCGCCGAAGATGAGTACATCTTTTCGTAATCTGCCAGGGGGCGGGAAGAGAGGGAAAGGCTAAAGCGCCGAAGCTGTTGCTGTTCCCCTCGGATAGCAGCGGCTGGGGTGATTCGTGAACAATGAGCATCCTGTCACAAAAGGCAATCGCCTGTTTGTGGAGCGCTATTTACGATTTGCTTGGGCAGTATGGAAAGCAATGAGATAGCGAATGCACTCATTGCTTTTTTTAGTCAGGGGAGCGGTTCGCTCTCGTTGACAGGCACGCTTTTTATTAAAAGGAGGATGTACCAGTGAACATGATGGATGCCAATGAAATTATCGCGTTTATTCAAAAAAGCGAGAAGAAAACACCAGTGAAACTATACGTGAAAGGCAATCTGGAGGGCATTGACTTCGGTGCCAGCTCCAAGACGTTCATTACAGGCACGACTGGCGTTGTGTTTGGCGAATGGAAAGAAATCGAGCCGGTTCTGGCTGCGAACGCGGACAAAATCGAAGACTACGTAGTAGAAAGCGACCGCCGCAATTCGGCGATTCCGTTGCTCGACACAAAAGGAATCCAGGCGCGCATCGAGCCAGGCGCGATTATCCGCGACCAGGTGACGATCGGCAACAACGCAGTCATCATGATGGGCGCTACGATCAACATCGGTGCTGTGATTGGCGAAGGCACGATGATCGACATGAACGTCGTCGTCGGCGGCCGCGGAACGATCGGGAAAAACTGCCATATCGGCGCTGGTTCTGTCATCGCAGGCGTCATCGAGCCGCCTTCCGCGCAGCCAGTCGTAGTGGAAGATGACGTCGTAATCGGTGCCAACGCCGTGGTTCTGGAAGGCGTGCGCGTAGGAAAAGGCGCGGTTGTGGCAGCGGGCGCGGTCGTCATTGAAGACGTGCCGCCATACGTTGTGGTGGCTGGTACACCAGCGCGCGTGATTAAACAGATCGACGACAAAACTCGCTCCAAGACGGAGATCAAGCAGGAGCTACGTCAACTGTAGGGGAGAGAGCTCACATGGACTGGCGTACGCTTGATGAACAATACATCGTCTCTTCCTACAAACGCTTGCCGATCGCGATCGAAAAAGGGGAAGGCAACTACCTGTACGACACAGCGGGCAAAAAGTATTTGGATTTGTTTACGGGGCTGGCCGTCAATGTGCTCGGCCACTCCCATCCGCGGATCGTCCAGGCGCTGCGCGAACAGGGCGAGCGCTTCCTGCACATTTCCAACGTATTTTTGAACCAGCCGGCAATCCGGTTGGCCCAGCGGCTGGTGGAGCAGACGATCCCGGGAAAAGTGTTTTTCACAAATTCCGGTGCGGAAGCGACCGAAGCCGCGATCAAAATGATCCACAAATGGACGAAGGCAGAAGGGGCCGGGCGCGAAGGGATTGTCGTGCTCCGCAACAGCTTTCACGGCAGAACATTGGGCGCGGTGCGGCTGACCAGACAGGCCCATGTGTATCAGGATTTTCCGCAGCCGGACTTTCCGGTGTACGAGCTAGACCCTGAAGATGCGGACGGCTTGCGGGCGATTTGCCGCGACGCGAAGCCGGCCGCTGTCCTGATGGAGCCTGTGCTCGGCTCTGGAGGGGTCGTGCCGCTGTCGGAGCCGTTTTTGCGCGAAGTGGCGGCGATTTGCCAGGAGGAAGGCATGCTGTTTGCCATGGACGAAATCCAGACAGGCATGGGACGCACTGGTAAGCTGTTTGCCTACCAGCACGCAGGCGTGACGCCGGATTTGATCTTGTTTGCCAAAGGCGTAGGCGGAGGGCTTCCGCTCGGTGGCGTGATTGCCGGAACGAAGCTGATGAACCAGTTCAAGCCGGGCGACCACGGGACGACCTTTGCGCCGTCGCCGCTTTCGGCGGCTCTCGGCAACGTGGTGCTGGATGAGCTGCTCGATCCTGCTTTTGCGGCAAGCGTGGACGAAGTGATCGCGTACTTGTGGGCGGGCCTCGAATCGCTGCGCGCGCGTCTCCCGGAACAGTTGCAGGCGCTCCGCGGCAAAGGCATGATGGTCGGCATCCCGCTCAGCGCCGCACCGGAAGAGGTCAGCCGTTTGCAGCAGGCATTGCTTGATCGCGGCATTCTCGTGGACGTGACGCAAAAGACAATCGTGCGTCTGCTGCCGCCGCTCACCTTGACCAAAGAAGACGTCGACCTTTTCCTGGACAGCTTTGCAGCGGAACTCGCTGTGCGGCACGGGGCCAAAGGGGAGGCGTAAACGATGGCGACATCGCTGTTTACCCAGATTCGGCGCGACCTGCACCAAATTCCGGAGCCGGGCTTTGCCGAGGTGAAGACGCAAAAGTATTTGCTCGATTACTTGGAGCGTCTCCCGCAGGAGCGCATGCAGATCAAGACGTGGCGCACCGGGATTTTGGTCCGGATCGCGGGGACGAATCCAAAGCGCACGATCGCCTGGCGCACGGACATGGACGGCTTGCCGATTGCAGAAGAGACGTCGTATCCGTTTCGCTCGCTGCACGAAGGCTACATGCACGCGTGCGGACACGACATGCACATGGCTATCGCGCTCGGGCTTGTGACGCATTTTGTGGAGCAGCCGATTGCAGATGACCTGCTGTTCCTGTTTCAGCCCGCAGAAGAGGGCCCAGGCGGCGCTCAGCCGATGATGGAGAGCGAGGAGTTTGCTTCCTGGCGGCCGGATTGCATTTTTGCGCTGCACATCGCGCCGGAGTATCCCGTCGGCTATATTGCCACCAAGCCGGGCATTTTGTTTGCCAACACGTCCGAGCTGTACATTGATTTGGTCGGAAAAGGCGGGCACGCAGCTTTTCCGCACAAAGCAAACGACATGGTGGTCGCAGGCAGCCATCTCATCACACAGCTCCAGACGATTGTGGCACGTAACGTCGACCCGCTCGATTCCGCTGTCGTGACCATCGGCAAGCTTGAGGGCGGCACCAAGCAAAACATCATTGCGGAAAAGGCGCGGCTGGAAGGGACGATTCGCACGTTCTCGACCGAGTCCATGGCGCTTGTCAAAGCGCGGATTGAAGCGCTCGTCAAAGGCATCGAGGCGGGCTTCGACTGTACGGCGTCCATCGACTACGGAGTAGGGTATTGCCAAGTGTACAACGAGGAAAAGCTGACGACGGCCTTTATGGACTGGGTGCGCGAGCAGGGCGAAGACGTGACGCTGATTGCCTGCAAGGAAGCGATGACCGGAGAAGATTTTGGCTACTTCCTGCAGGAGATTCCGGGCTTTTTGTTCTGGCTGGGCGTCCATACTCCGTACGGGCTGCACCATTCCAAAATCGAGCCGAGCGAGGACGCGATCGAAGTCGCGATCCGCTTGGTCTCCCGATATTTTACGTGGCTGTCGGAACAAAATTAGCGCGAGACAGGCAGCAAAAAAAGAGCGGCGAAGCTGGCCGCTCTTTTTTGTATGCGAAAAAAGGTTTGGTGAGAGATTGGGGATGTTTTTTGTCAAGAGTCCTGCGTATTTTCTTTTCGAGATTGTGTATAAGTCTTTCTTCCTGGATGTCCCGCGCCTGTGGATTCTGTGGATACTGTTGAAAAAACTTGTCTTCGGACCACAACTATTTGCTGTCTTCCACGTATAAAATAGGGAGAAGCAATTCCGGAAAATCAAGCGCTGCCGCGCACACATACAGGAGGATTATGACATGAAAAAAGCATGGTTATCGGCCTTGTTGGCGCTGACTGTAGCGGGAGTTGGGAGTACCGCCGCTTTGGGAGAAGGTGCGTTGCGCGTTTTTTTAGGCACGGAAACGATTTCAAGCGATATGCCTGCTTCCAAGGCCGATTCGGTTGAGGCCTTGGTCAACAAGCTTGGCGGGTTTGTTGATTACGATTCGCGCACGGGCAAGCTGCAGGTAGTCAAGCCTAACGTAAACATCATCGTCATTGAAGGAATTCAGCAGACGCGCAATAAAAATATCGTCTTCAGCAACCCGGTCAAAGGCTACAGCGACAAAAACGTACCGCGCACTTTCAACGTATTCGTCGAGGTAGACGAAGCGCCTGTCGCCAAAGACTTGCGGATGCAGCTCGTCCTGATTGGACCGGACGGCAAGGAAGTGAGCAAAGGCAAAGAGTGGAAGTACTCCACGCAAAATGCGAACAGCTTCTACTTCTCCGAGCCGTTTGTATCGACAAAGCTGGAGGCGTATGGAAATTACAAGGTCCAGGTGCAGATGAAGTCCGAGAAGTTTAATTCCTACGTAGTCGTAGGCGAAAACACGTTTACGGTAGGACGATAAATTAAATGCTCCTGATACGTTCCCACTTGGCTAGGTCACATGGTATAATAGACTGAAAAAACCAATATACATGTTGAAAGCAAGTACATGAAAGAAAGGAACGATGGGAGCAAATGGAGACAAATCCCCCGCGATCGTCCACGGATGTAGAAGGCCCGAGTATCCACATCGCCTGGAAAGATGAGCATTCGATTCAGGCGGAGTGGAGTATGACGAAGGAGTTCGAGCAGGAAGTGGAGAAGAAATTTGCGATACCTTTTGCCGAGCTGCCGTTTGTCCTGCGCCTTTTTGACGTGACTGACCGCAAAGAGATCCGCAATGATGGCACAGACCTTTACACTGATTTTGATATCAACCATCGTTCTTCCGAATGGATTTTGTACGGAGTGACGCAAGGATTGGAATATTGCGTAGACCTGGGCATTCGGATGGTGGACGGAAGGTTCTATTCGCTGTCAAGATCTCAAATGATTTGAATCATCGTGCTCATTTGATCTGGCTTCCGGGCGAAAGCTCGCGCGAAGCTCTCTATGATGCAGTACCTGTTTTTTTCATAAGGAAAGAGCCCCGCTTAGCCCAGGTTCGCCTGTGCTGGAACGGGGCTTTTGTTTTCGCATACGATAACGTTATGGTGCTTCGCGCTGTTTGTCGAGCAGGCGCAGGGCGACAGCGAGGACGGCCCATACAGGCATCGGTTCGTCCAGCTTGCTGAGCCACTCTGGCGAGGTGATAAGCCCCTCGCGAAGCGCGCGTTTGCCCAGATCAAGCTTCCAGGGCGGATACGGTGACGGCTCCTCTGGCGCGAACTGATCGTAGGCCGTCAGGTTGTACGTCTGGATCAGGCGGATCAGCTTGTCGGCGTATTGCGGGTCTGTGGCATAGCCGGCTTTTGACAGAGCCTGGGCAGCCTCCTGCGGTGTGGATGCCGTCAGCACTTTTTTGTAGGTAGGCTTGAGCAGAAACTGGGCGTGATCGTCAATCGACTGCTGATAGCTGTAGTACGCTTTGAACGTAGACTGGCGGGACACGGTCTGCCCATTCTCCACCTCCTTGCTTGTGATGGTGACGGAACCGGCCGGGCCTGTGCCTTTGATCCCGAACAAATTGTACGAGGAGCGGCCTGTAACTGGGTCTTGCGGGACTTTTTGCCCCCATCCCGATTCCAGGATGGCTTGCGCAATGGTGATCGAAGGGAAGATATGGTAATTGAGAAAAGTTTGCCTGGCGGAGCCTGCCACCAGCTCGATGAATGCTTTCGGTTCCATGCGGGCACCTCTCTTCATGGTGAGCATGCTGGTTTTTGCCGCTTTTTTGTGTCGCCCCCGATTCGGGACACAAAAAGGGCCATCCGTACCATTCTTATGCCGGAGCCAGCGAAAAAGCCCACTTGCGGAAGAAAGCCGAACGCGGAGGCAGCCAGTAAGCGACAGCGCGCTTTTTGCCAAGCGGCCACAAAAAAACAGCCGACAACATCGGCTGCTTGCGTTCTTATGGTTTGCGCGGCTGAAAGTACTGGATGCGCTTGTTGAACAGATGGAGCTCCGCCTTGTAATCGCGGGCCAAGTAACGACAGTATTCGTTTGCTTTGTTCTTGTCGCCGTGCGTCGCTGATTCGGGCAGGGCAATCTGGATGTAGTGCTTCTCGGTGCCGTTTTCCTCTTTGCTGCCGACCCCTACGACGATGGACTTGTACATGCTCGGGTCTTTTCCTTTCAGGAGGAACCACGAGTCCTTGCCTTCCGGACGTTCTTCTATGGTATATGGAAAAGCGGCCTCTGCGTAGGACCAGCCGAGCTGCTCCCCTGTTTTCGAGGTCATGTCCATATATCGCGTAAACTTGGCTTTTACGTCGTCAATACTTGCGGATTGGGCAGTTGAGCCATTAACGAAATAGATGTAGGCCGATTGAAGTTTCACGATTGCACCCTCCTAGTACCGGGAATATCTGCGTTTAGTGTAGCATTGCTTCCACACTTTGGCAATGAGACAGTTGGGAAAGGAAAACAATTGCGCGTCTTTTCTGAAAAGTGTAAAATATAAATACTATTTATATAGTCGATAAGTGAACGATAAAGGATCATGGAGGAGTAAACCCATGCAGGAGGCCTCGATTAGACACGTATTTGAAGCATTGAACACGATGCGCGCCATTGACGTAGTGAACAAGGAAGACTGGGAGCGAGCAGCGAAGGAAGCCGAACTGGATTCCTCCGTGCAATTAAACATTCTCTGGATCATTTACTGTTATGAGGGGGTGCGCGTCACGCAAATTGCCGACTGGACTTTCTGGCACCCGTCGTCGATCGTCATCCACATCAAAAAGTTGATGGAGAAAGGAATGGTGACGATTGAAAAGTCTGAGCTGGACGGACGCGTCGTACACGTGTACCCGACCCAGCGAGGCAAGGAAGTTCTGGAGGCAAGCCGAAGAAATGTGCCATCTATTTTCAGATTGACGTATGCGCTGGAGAAAATGGAGGAACGATACAGTACAGCAGTAGTCGAACTGTTCTTCGAATGCCTCTCCTTTGTGGCTCAATCGCTGCACGGAGCGGAGAAGGTAAGGTGGATTCAGGAGGGCGAGGAGCGGGTCATGAACCCCACTCATTTGATTAGTTAGGCGAAATGGGTGGCAAAAAAGCGGATTTTCGCGTATAATGTCAAATAATCCGAATATTTTTGAAAATGTTGCCGGAGTGAAAATCAAGACGAGGAGGGATTGCTGATGGAGCACTACGACCACTTATACGACGTTTCGGAAAACGCCAATGTCCGTTTTCTCGGGTTTATCTCCGAAGGAACGAGACACGACTTCGGCATTGTATTCACGCACAAGTTTTATGGAAAGCCGTTGGTGATCTGTATGCAGACGGGGCAATCTACCCTTCTCAGTTCAGATGATGCGGTAAATCCAGGGTACCTGCAAAGGATTTTCCGACTGGACTCGGAAAGTGAAGCCAAGGCACTCGCTGAATTTTTCCAAGAATACTTGCCTCCCATCCCATTTGAAGAAAATCAGTATTAGCGGGCGAGCAGAAGTTTATCTTCTGCTCGTTTTTTACTGGTTCCCGAAGCTGCCAGACAGCCGGCAGCACGGAGCGCCCTGTTTACGAAGCGGGCTGCGACAGCATAAAATCGGGATAGGGAAGAGGAGGGACGTAGATGAGCGTACATAAATGGTCGGCAAGCGAGCCAAAAGGAGCGGTCGTGCTCGTGCACGGCACCGGAGAGCACCATGGCAGATACGAGCATGTCGCGGCGTTTTTGAATCAACAAGGATGGGACGTCTACGCGGAAGACTTGCCTGGCTGGGGACGCTCCCCGGGGATCAGGGGGCATGTTGATTCGTTTGACGATTATGTGCAGCGGGTGCGGGAGTGGACCGTGGCCGCCCTGGAAGACAGCGCAGGCAAACGGCCCGTTTTTTTGCTGGGCCACAGTCTGGGCGGACTGATCGCTACGCGCTTCGTGCAGCGGGAAAAAGCGGCACACGAGCTGGCGGGGCTGGTTTTGACCTCCCCGTGCTTACAGCTAAAGCTGGAGGTGCCCGCCTGGAAGGCGCAGGCAGCGAGACTGCTGGACCGTTTTTGGCCGACGCTTGCGATTGCAAACGGGATTACGCCTGACATGGTTTCACGGGATGAGGCCGTGCAAGCCGCCTACAAAAACGATCCGCTCAATTATCCGAAAGTCAGCGTGCGCTGGTTTTTGGAACTGCACAAAGCGATGCAGGCGGCCTGGGAGGAGCGGGAACGGCTCACGGTGCCTGTGCTGGTGCTGCAGGCGGGCGACGACTCGCTGGTGGATGCAGACGCTGTGGGGCGCTTTACAGAGGGCATCCAGGGGCAGAAGACGTTTCGCCGCTTTCCGGGCTTGCGCCACGAGGTGCTGAACGAGCCGGAACGCGAGGACGTGCTCAGCCACATGGACAGATGGATGAAAGAGATCGCCCAAAACAAAATGTGACATACTAATAGACAAAAGTTGTGTGCAATTACCGTATTGACTCCAAATGGTGTGGCATATTAATATAAAAGCATGTTGAATTGAAGAATATGTGACATCACATTTCATTTGGAATCACAAATGCGGAGGGGACACAGATGGGAACTATCGTATGTCAGACTTGCGGGACCATCATCGAGCATTTTGAAAGCAACTCAGTGAAAACGCTTTATGGAGTATGCCATTGCGAGTGCAGACCGGAGCAAAGACAGGAAAAAGAATAGCGAAAAACCGTGCAGGCCTTTCTACAAAGGCCTGTTTTTTTTGACAACCTTTTCATCTTGGAGGATAATGGAGAAGTGTGAAAATCGTTGCAAAAGGAGGAATTGTTTCATGAAACGTAAGCCCATGCAGGGTTTGCTGGCCGCCGCATTGCTGGTCACCTCCCTGTGGACCGGGACTCCAGCGTTTGCGAACAGTATCGGACAGGAAATCAAAATAGACGTAAGTCAGCCGGAAGTTTCCAAAGACGGCTTTGACATTTCCAAGGAATATGCGATCTGGAAGATTGCGGGGGAACAAAAGCTCACCTTGTACAATTTGAGCAAGCAGGCCGAGACGAAGATCGGCGACAAAAACTCCGACAAGAAAAACCCGCGGGTCGACGGAAAATACGCGGTCTGGATCGACTCTCGCCACGGCGGAGCAGACGTGTATTTGTACGACATTGCCAAAGACGAGGAAATTCGCTTGACCAGCGGAAAAGCCGCTGCAGCCGATCTGGAGATCTCGGGGAAAAAGGTCGTTTGGTCCGATAAAAGCGATGCGGGAACAGACATTTACATGTACGATATCGCGACAGGCGACACAACGCGCGTTTCCACGAGCGGCAAAGCCAGCGATCCGACCGTCAGCGACAGCTACGTAGCGTGGGAAGACTCCCGCGATGGCAACCCGGACATCTACTACTACGACATCGACAAGCAAAAGGAAGAATTGGCAGCAGGGGGCAAGGCACACCAGATTGAGCCGAGCCTTTTCAGTGACAAAATCGCCTACGTAAACGGACAGCAGGTTTACGTGTACACCATCGGCACGGGAAGAAACAAGCAGTTGACGGATACTTCGACCTCCAAGTCGGGCGTACATATTTACAAAGACACGATCGTCTACCTGGACGATGACGATCTGGCATATCGGGACGCGAGCAAATCTTCCGGCAAAGAAATCGCGAGCAGCGTGTTCGAGTCGGTGCGTCCGCGCATTTTTGAAGATTACGTCATGTACGCAAAGAGAGACAACGACAAAAAGCTGCGCCTCCACATTTATGATCTGGACGAAAGAGCTGACATCGGGCTGGGCGCAACTTCCGGGGAGCCGAGCCAACCGGATGGCTCTGACCGTTACGTAGTGTACGTGACAGAGTCGAAAAAGGCAAACTCCGTCGTCCTGTTCGATACGGAAAAAAGGACGAGCAAGGTCATCAGCAAAAGCAGCGCAGACCCGATTCGTCCGGTTGTGAGCGGCAAGTACGTAGTCTGGTACGATCAGCGGGAAGATGCACTCGTCGCGTACGATATTCGCAAAGGCACGGAAAAGCAGATTACGAACGAAGATGACGACCAGCAGCCGAGTGAAAAACTGTATGAGGTCGACGGCAGCAAGCTGTTCTGGGTCAATGTGGATCGCCGCGCCGACCTTATCATCACCGACCTGGCAACGGGCAAGGAAGAAGAAATTGCCAGCCTGAGAACCGAGCCGTTAAGTGTAGATATTTACGGCAATTACGCTGCCTGGGTGGAAGAAACAGGCTCGAAAAAGGCAGACATTTACTTGTACGACATCGAGGAAAAAGACGAGACGGTAATCCGCAAAAACGTGGAAGTACAATCCGCGCAAATCGGAGACGATTTTGTGGTCTGGAGCGAAAATAGCGGAGGCGCGAAAAACGGTTGGGATTTGTACTACTACAGAATCGATCGTCAACGGACAGAACTGCTGATCCGCTACTCTGAACGCGACCAAAAAAATCCGCAAGCTTCCCGCAATGTGATTCTTTTTGAAGATAACCGCTTGTCTTCCAAAGAAAAAGATTTTTATTATGAGCTGTACGATGTAGAAGACCGCTCTTACAGCGATGTGGAGTGGGACGACAAGGCTGAGATTTCCAGCCCAAGAATCGGCGGCAATCGCATCGTCTGGATCGACGAGCGCGATGGCAAACCTGTCGTCTACACGATGGCATTTGCAAGCCCACGGGATGACGATGCCGTAGAGGAGCCAGGTACAGATCCAAAACCGGACCCTGAGCCGGGCGATTACAGAGAGTACAAATTGGTTGACTTGATGCTCGACGGCACGCTGGCGGAGAAAATGAACAGTACCGATTTTACCAAAATTGTGTTTGTCTTCTTCCAAGGGACAGAGGATGAAATAACAATGCCGCTGATAGAGGCTTTCAACGATAGCAAACGTATGGTTGATTTGTTTAACCAAGCTGGCCTCACCACGATCGACATTCGATTCTATAAGTAAACGAGAACAGGCGATTAGGCACAGTCCTAATCGCCTGTTTTTACTGTTCCCGTCAAATAAGGCTTCGCCAACACCAGCCCAGCCAAAAAGAACAAGACCGCTACGTAGGCAGGAAGCAAATGCACAAAATCGACGTACCCGACCGCGAAGTGAATCCCGATGCCAGCAGCGAAGCCGGGGATGCCCGCGAGAAACAGCGTCCACCATACCCACGCTTCTCCGCGGCGAAAGCCCCAGAGGCTGATGAGCAGCACGGCGAGGCCGTCGGAGACGAGAGCGCCGCCGAAGCCGGCCCGGTCGTGGGCGATCAGCGGAATCAGCCGTTCGTTAAACGCTTGCAGCATCTCGGCGGACACGCAGAGAAAGACCAGATCGGACGGGACGAAGACGCCAGTGATCCCGATCAAGGAAATAATCAGCCCAGCTCCGGTCAAAGCAAAGCCGATGACGACAAACAAAAGCTGTCCCCACAAAGCCATTTTCCACGTGCGGTCGTTGTGCCGCTCGGGAGGGAGCGCAGGCAAGTGTCTTTTCGCTGGTGTGCGCAAAGCGAGCAAAAACATGGGCAGCAGAAGGAGCGCGAGTACGGCATGCATGTAGTCAAAATAGCCGTAGCCAATAAACAGAAAAAAACTGGAAAATCCGACGGCTCCGGAGGCGAGCAGCACAGCGCGCGTCCAGTGAATGTCGTGGCGCAAACCGTGAAAGGAAAGCTGCGCGTAAATGATTCCGATCGAGATCATCGTTCCCGCCAGGCTGATCCGGTCATGCGACATAAAGGAAAGCAACTGGGGGCTGATCTGTGACAATTGCTCCGCAGACATTTGCAAAAAACGCTCGTCGTACGGGAGGATGACAGTGGATACAGCGACCAGCCAGGCCAATGCTCCGCCGACGATCATCCCGAGCCCGAGCAGAAGCCCCCACACCCAGGCGGGTAACCAGCGGATGGCACGTGCCTGCCTCGCTGCAGGAGCAGGAGGCAGTTGTGCCGCTGCGACTTCCGCTGCTGCTTCCGTGCGCTCGCTCTTATTCGCTGGCTCGACAGCCTGACGCGCAGCGCCGGACTGCAAAATCGCTTCATTGATTCGTTTGGGCAAGCCCGGACCGGCGTACACAAGGCCGCTGTGCAGTTGCACAAAGTCGGCGCCAGCTTCCAAAAAGGCCAAAGCGTCAGCAGGCTCGATGATGCCGCCGGAGCCGATCAGCAGGCAGTCTGGCCAAGTTTGCCTCGTCAGCGCAACCGATCGCAAGGCGGCTTCGCGGGATGGCTTGCCTGTCTGGTACAGGGGCACTGGCGAGTCGCTTGAATCGTGTGGAGCGCTTTTCACGCCACCCGCAACCATGATCCCATCCAGTCCTGCGTTACGGGCGATTTGCAGCAGCGAAAGCCACTCTTTTTCCGCTATTCCGGGCGGGAGCGCGAACAGGAGCGGGCGCTCGGTCGCCTGCCGCAGACAGGTCAAATGCTCCTGCCACTGGGCAGCGCTCCACTGCTCATGTCTTTGGCTGGCGCGGTAGTCCAGCGAAAAAAACGAACAGTACGGCTGCAGGCGCAAAATCAGTTGCTCTCTTTCAGCGGTCGCTTCCTTTAGTGCAGCGCCTGGGCGAAATCCCAATCTGGCGCCGAGCGGAATCGCTACAGAGGGGGAGCGGCGCAAGCAGTTTTCGAGAGCGGCGACCCCGGGATTTTCGAACGGGGCGCTGTATGTAACGGAGAGATTCGTCGTCTTGCGCAAAGTCATTCCTGGATCAGACAGCGGCGCAAGCGTAACCGGCCCCAGCTCGATGTAGCCAAAGCCAAAGCGGGATAGCGCTCCAAGCGCTTTTGCTGCGGGATCAAGCCCTGCTCCCAGGCCGACTGGAGTCGGAAAACGCAAACCCCTGACCGTTTTGGACAAAGCGGCAGGCGGCTGCATGTGCCCCATCAGCTCGATAACGGAAGTGCCGCCGGGCAGCTTCGCCAATGTGCCGATGGCAGCGAGCGTGAAGCTGCGTGCGCGCTTTGGCGGCATGAGAAAAAGCAGCGGTTTAAACAACGTCTGGTACGACCAGTCTGGCATTCGCATCATCACCTTCCTGATTTTTCCCATTTCTATCTTAGCTCAAAAGGTTCAGGCAATACATGCCCAAATCATGAAAGAAGCCGTTGCCTTCGAAAAAGAGGCAACGGCTTTGCGCGCAATGAGGGGCTTACCCCGAAATCGCGGTTTGTCTTTTGATGACTTTGATCGTTTTTAACGACTCATCCTCTGGACCTTGGACGGGCAGTCCGACGCGGATGTTTTCCTGGATGTACGCGATGTTCTCCTCAGTGATGACCTCGCCTGGCAGGAAAATCGGAATCCCTGGCGGATACACCATGATGAACTCCGTAGTGACGCGGCCTGCGGCTTCCACGAGCGGGATGGTTTCCGTCTCTGCATAAAAAGCATCGCGCGGCGTCGTGGACAGCACCGGAATGTTCGGCAAGGAAATGGTCGGCTTTTCTTCTGCCTGCACGTGGGCAAACTCCACGGACAGCTCGCGCAGCGCGTTGACGAGCGCGTGAATGGATTCTTCGGTGTCCCCTGCCGTGACAAAACAGAGAATGTTGTACAGGTCGCTCATTTCCACTTCGATGTTGTACTTGTCGCGCAGCCAGTTTTCCACTTCCCAGCCGGTAATGCCCAGATCGCGGACGTGGATCAAAAGCTTGGTCGGGTCCATGGCAAAAGTCGCCGGCTTTCCGAGTATTTCTTTGCCTACGCAGTAAATGCGCGGGATGTCGTTGATGAGGTCGCGGGCCTTGTTCGCCAGCTTCATCGCCTGGTCGGCCAGCATCTTGCCGTTGAGCGCCAGATGTTGGCGGGCCATATCGAGCGAAGCCAGGAAAATGTAAGAGGTCGACGTCGTCGTGAGCATGCTCAGCACCGTTTTGACGCGATCTACATCTACGAGGCCCTCGCGCACGTTCAGGATGGATGTCTGGGTCAGCGAGCCGCCCAGCTTGTGTACGCTCGTCGCTGCCATGTCAGCTCCGGCCTGCATGGCGGAAATCGGCAAGTCCTCATGGAAGTGAATGTGCACGCCATGCGCCTCGTCCACCAGGACCGGAATTTCGTAAGTGTGCGCGGTTCGCACGATCTCGCGCAAGTCTCCGGCAATGCCGAAGTAAGTAGGGTTGATGACGAGCAGAGCCGCAGCGTCAGGGTGGGCTTCCAATGCTTTTTGCACGGATTTCACTGTAATCCCGTGGGAGATGCCCAGACGCTCGTCCATCGCCGGATGAATGAAAATCGGTACCGCTCCGGCGAAAATAATCGCCGACATGACAGATTTATGCACGTTTCTCGGCACGATGATTTTGTCGCCAGGGCTGCACGTCGCCATAATCATCGCCATAATCGCGCCGCTTGTTCCTTGGACGGAGAAAAATGTATGGTCAGCGCCGAACGCTTCGGCTGCCAATTCCTGCGCTTCTTTAATCATCGCCTTCGGATGGTGCAAGTCATCCAGTGGCGCAATGTTAATGAGGTCTATCGAGAGAGCATTCTCCCCGATGAACTCGCGAAATGCCGGATGCATGCCCATACCTTTCTTATGGCCCGGAATGTGAAATTGAATCGGGTTCCGGTTGGCGTGCTCCAACAACCCGCTGAACAAAGGAGTTTTCATTTGTCTCACTACGATCGCCTCACTTTACGAATCAAGAATAAAGGGGAAAAACAAACAAATTGAGTATAGCAAAATAGGGGGGGAAAGCAAGCGAATTTTTATTCATATTCGCGTGTGGCAGCAGGAGTTTTCCCCGCTTGCCGAGAAGCTTAACAAAAACGGGGTGATGGAGATGAAAACAAAAGTAACCGAGCTGTTGCAAATCAAATATCCGGTGGTGCAGGGCGGATTGGCCTATCTAGCATACGCAGAACTGGCCGCCGCTGTGTCAAACGCAGGCGGACTCGGACAAGTCACGGCGATGTCGCTTTCGTCGGCAGAAGCGCTGCGCGAAGAAATTCGCAAGGTGCGCGAGCTGACAGACAAGCCGTTTGGCGTCAATTTCGCGATTGGGCAATACAATCGGCCGTATGAAGAAGCATTGGAGGTCGCCATCGAAGAGAAAGTAGCCGCCATCTCTGTGACCGGAGGCAATCCTGAGCCGCTCCTGCGCCGACTCGACGGCCATCCGATCAAAAAGCTGGTGCTGGTCGCGTCCGTGCGGCAAGCGCAAAAAGCGGAGGCGATCGGGGCAGACGCCGTCATGGCTGTCGGCCAGGAAGGCGGAGGCCATCTGGGCCGGGACGACATCGGGACGTTTGTGCTCATTCCGCGCGTTGTGGATTCCGTCCGCATTCCGGTGCTGGCCAGCGGCGGGATTGGCGATGGACGCGGAATCCTCGCTGCGCTCGCGCTCGGCGCGGAAGGCGTGGAGATGGGCACCCGGTTCATCGCGACCAAGGAGTGCGTCCACGCCCACGAAGCGTACAAGGAAGCTTTGCTGAAAGGAACCGAACAAGATACGGCTGTCATCAAAAGAACGCTGGGAGCGCCGGCGAGGGTTGTGCGCACGCCAGGCTCTGACCGCATTTTGCAAATGGAAAAAGAAGGCGCCGGCTATGAAGAGTTGAAAAGCTTCATCAGCGGCGAAAATAATCGCACCTTCATCTACGAAGGCGACCGCGAG
This sequence comes from Brevibacillus sp. YAE8, assembly GCF_057543335.1. Taxonomy (NCBI): domain Bacteria; kingdom Bacillati; phylum Bacillota; class Bacilli; order Caryophanales; family Paenibacillaceae; genus Brevibacillus; species Brevibacillus sp. YAE8. The sequence goes on along the minus strand of NZ_BAAIYG010000005.1, from coordinate 242,720 downwards.
CACGGCTTTGGCTGGGCAGGCCAGGTCATCGGCCTGATTTCGGACATCCCTTCCGTTCAGGAACTGTTCGAGCGGATGTTCCGGGAGGCGGAAAGCGGCGTTCAGCGGCTGAATGCCATTCGCGGCTAAAAGAGAGGCGCTTCCTTTTCCTCTAGGATGCCCCGCACGGTGACGGTATGCCAAAAAACAAAAGAACAGGCAAGCGCTTTTCAAAAGAAAGCGGACCTGTTCTTTTGCATATATCTTTAGCAAATGCCAGGGAGGCGATTAGGAAAGCTTAACGACCGATTGTGTACAGCTTGCTGAGAACGGCAAACGTGTTTTCGAGTTGTCCCAAAAGCGCCTGCGGATCAGCAAGCACCGGATCGTGACGATCAATGGTCAAGCCGCAGAGCAGCTCCGCTTTTTTCACTTGCGCCAGCCTGTCCACCAGCTTTTTCACACCGGCTTTGCCCAGCTCCGCCTGGGAAGTGCTGTCGGGCGCGGTGTGATCGGGCGACCAGTGGAAATAATCGGGCACCAGCGTCATGATTTCGTCGAGATGCTCGCTGAATGATTGACTGATCTGGGCCTTGGCCGGAGCTTCGTAAATGACGGCATACCAGACGAACAGATGCGTTTGCCACAGGCCGATTTGAAAATGCGGATGCTTTTTGTACCCGCGTTTGTCATTGGCCCAGGCGACCCACGTATCTGCTGGCGGGTTTACGGTGCGGCGGGCATGCTTGGCTACGTGGTAAAACATCTCATCGCCGGTTGCGGCCGACAAAATGGGCGCAAAATGGTGGCCAAGCGCTTCAAGCTTGGGGCGAATCACGGTCTTGATTGCGTCCATCCGCTGGTCGAGTCCATCAACGGCAAAAACGTCAAAATCTTCTTGGCGAAAGCCGGAAAACGCAGTCATGGAACAAACACCTCATTTATCATGATCGAACGCCACGTATAAAGAAAAGGGCGAACGTCCTTGTCAAGGGAGCTTGGAATCCTCCATATGATATCATACCACGCAGGAAAAAAATACTTGTCGGGATATGAATAGCAAAACCGAAGCGTGAATAATATGATATACCACTCACTCCCTTACAGCCGAAACGAAATCTGAGTATTCTGTCAACGGGAGGAGCCTGGATGAATCTCGGCATGGAGCTGGAGTATGACAATCTGGCGGTTTGGTTTGATCGCAAGACATTGCACGCGATGGTGCAGGCCCTGGTGGAAGCGGGGGTGAGCGTCACGTGGAAGGAATCTCCCGAGCAGTTTCACCTCCTCGTGAACACCACGGACGGCCTTTCCGACTGGACCATGCAGCGATTAAACGGGTCTTACAAGCTGCAAGTGGCAGGCGTTCCTGTACATGACTCGCGGGTGGCGCTGGTATTGTACCACTTCGTGGAACGAGCAAAGGGGCACGCCATCATCAAGGTCAGGTTGGATGACTGCATCTTGATGAAGCACGTCCAGTACGGAGAAGTCGTCAGAATAGTGGAAATAAAAGGAGCTGAGAAAAAAATGATCTACGAAAAATTCTGCAATGTGACGATGGACCAAGTGATTGCCGCTTTGAAACGGCGTGACTCAGAGGAGCGTATTCCGGTTTTGCGTCTGGAGCTCGATTATGAACTGGCGACGTTGTTTGACGCGATAAAGGCAGAAGATCAGGCCCAAATCAAAAAATCTATGGAAGTATTAAAACAGCTTCGTCGAGAAATGCTGCTTTTGGAAGCGTAGGTAGACTGGAGGATAACCATAGGACGATGAGCTTGACACATAGGCATACGGAATGAAAAAGCGACATCTCACAAAATGAGGGTGTCGCTTTTTTTGGTTGCGCAAATTTTCGCATTTCCCGGTTTGCCAAAGTCTTTATTTGAACGGGCGGCGAAGCGGAGGTACAATAGAGAAGGCTTTGACTGCTTATTGCAACGCATGTACCAGAAAGGAAGAAAATGTTTTGGAACCATTCCTATCCCAAATACCCAATGTCGCGATTTTGCTTCTGGCGATCATCGCGCTGACGCTGATTTTGCTCCTCGTCGTCATCCTGCAATCGGTTCGCATCAGCCGCATGCGCAAGTCGATCAACAGGCTGATGACAGGTACCGGAGGAGCCAATCTGGAGGAAGGCTTGCACAGGTTGCTGGATCAGGTAGATGAAGTCAAAAAACTGCAAGGCGATCAGCAGTTTACGCTCAATCGTCTATCACAGCGTATAGCAGCCCAGTGTGGCAGGGTAGCCATCATTCGCTACAACGCCTTCGGGGATGTCGGCAGCGATCTGAGCTTTTCCTTGGCGATTTTAGATGACGCCGAAAACGGTGTGGTGATTACCAGTATTTTCGGGCGGGAAGAGTCGCGCGTGTACGCCAAGCCGATTGAAGCGGGAGCATCCGCCTACCACTTGTCCGAAGAAGAACAGGCTGCCATCAAAAAGGCAATGACGGCAAATTCCGGCCTCTGACTCGCGGCGAATTCTTTTGAAACCGCAAGCATATGAATGAATCAGGGAGATCATTTCGTCTCTCTGCGTCATATTGCGCATATTCGGTATTTTTGCGTAAATTCATCTGCTTTTTCATCAAGACTTTTGAGGGCTTCTGTTGTATAATAAAGGTGTCAAGGATGGCTTTTTTTCGGAAAAACAAAAAGTAGGTGATCCGCCTTCATTACCCAAATCGACTTTCGATTCGCGGGGCAAGGCCAGGTTCTACAGCGTTCTTTCGTTGACACTTAGCGTATCTCCTCTACATTTGGACACAGTTTGGTCGTAACTGGCCCACGGAAACCAAAAGAATTGAGGAGATATTTATGGCACAGCGTTTAGCAACCAACTACGCCAAGGCCTATTTTACGGTGAATGAAGAGGAGTTGAACCAATTCGTCTCGCTCTTCACCAATGAACACATTTCAGTCGATGTCAAAGTATGCGACAACGGCGACCGCGACGTAATCTTGTCTGACCATAACGGCGAAATTCAACTGAGCTTTTGCCGTGTCGGCAATCGCTACTCTTGCGACAGCTCCTATCTCATTCGGGATCGGCAGTTGGCGAATGCGATGAGAAAAGCGATGAAAACGTTTCGGGGCTATGGAATCGTCCACAGAATTTACGAAGGCTTCACGATGGTGTACCACTACGATCAAGGATCGGTGGTCAGCATCCAGGAGCTGTCGGGGGACGAGGAGACGTCCATCTTTGAAGATACCTCTCTGAACATTGCCAACGAGTTGGAAGCGTTGTTCCAGCAAGAGGGCAGCGAAAGGGAGATTGAGTCCTTGCGTCAGGAAACGGACCGCTGGCTGGATTTGCGTAATTGGGCAAAGGGAGCTGCTCCGGAGAAACTTCCAGCAATCGATACGCGTTTAGTGATGTTGTCGCAGCGTCTGTTTGAACTAGAAGTATAAAAAACGTAAGACAAAACGGGTGCCGAGTGGTGCCCGTTTTTTTCATGGACTTTCTCGAAAAAGGGTATTGTCAAAGTAGGCAAATACATGGTATTGTTGTTTTCGTTGGAAACAGGATTAGGAACCAGGATTCACTTCAAAGGGTGGATAACAAGAGGGAAACCGCCCCCGTTAGTGAATGACGCAGGTCCTAGCGATGTTTAACATTACACTTGCTAGGAAGGGGGAACCGAAAGATGGAATACTCGACTTTCGGAAGACACGTTGCTGTTGACACATGGGGAGTTCAGTTTGACTTGTTGAACGACGCAGAATTTTTGAAAAAGGAAATGATTGAAGCTGCTGAGGCATGCGGAGCTACGGTGCTGAGCGTGCAAGCGAAGCAGTTCTCTCCTCAGGGTGCTACCGTGCTGGTTCTTCTCTCGGAAAGCCACCTGTCCATTCATACTTATCCTGAGCGCGGTTTTGCCGCTCTGGATTGCTACACTTGTGGCGAGACAGTCGATCCGCAAGTTGCCATCGACTACTTGGTATCCGTGCTGAAGCCGGAGAAAACCTACGCGAAGAAACTCGTTCGCGGAACAGGTGAACTGCAAGTGGTTGAGCCAGAAATCAAAGTGGCTGAAGTTGTGAGTAAGTAACAAAACGGAAGAGTATTCAAGAGGTGCGGGAGACATGTCCGCACCTCTTTTACGTGAGCATGCGCTGTCGATCCATCACCGCAACGGCTGCTGGATCGTCGTGCGCATGTCGTGCAGAAGTCTGGTAAATTCGGTCGAGGTGTTCGTTATTTTTTGTTCTACCGAGGTGCCCTCGTGCAAAACCTGGTTGCTGCGGTTTGTCGCTTCTTCGTAAATTTGCGCGTTGATCGCACGCACGCGGTCAAAGACGGCTTGGTCGGACGAGACTTGCATTTGCAAGGTAGGCGACACAGCCCGACAAGCAGAGTGGACTTGCTGCTCGATCACTTTTGCCTGCGGCTCGCCAAGGTTGTCGCGCACGCGAATGCCGATCATGGCGTCCTGGCCGCTTACGACGACAGTAGCGCGATCGACGCCCGGGACATCATCGGCCGCTTTTGTAAGCTGCTCTGCCAGGTCTTGATTGAAGCCGTTTGAGGTGTACCCTTTGAGGTAGTTCTGGGCGTTGATTCCTTGCGTATAGGCGTTAAAATCGTGTCCGATGCTTGAGCGAGTCATCGGTGTCGCTGGATGCGAACTGCTTTGCGTCTGTGCGCCCGTGTCAGGCCCTGCGTTGGAAGACGCGCACCCGACAAGCGTTGCTGCGATCAAGAACAAACCTGTGAAATAGCTTGGCTCGTTTTTCCTCATGGCAGACCACCTCCTGTCTTTAGTATGTCGATTGTGGCGCATGCTAATCAGGAAGTGTTTCCGAGTAAAAAAATGCCCATTGTGCCGTGTTTCGCGACCTGTTAATATGGAAGGTATGCATAACAGAGGAGGTTCACATGAAGCGTCTTGACATACGCAACATTGCCATTATTGCCCACGTTGACCATGGAAAAACAACGTTGGTCGACAAGCTTTTGATCCAATCGGGCACATTCCGCAGCAACCAGCAGGTAGAGGAGAGAATGATGGACTCCAACGACCTGGAGCGGGAACGCGGGATTACGATCCTGGCGAAAACAACGTCCGTGAAATACAAAGAGTTCACCATCAACATTTTGGATACGCCAGGCCACGCCGACTTCGGTGGCGAGGTAGAGCGGATCATGAGCATGGTGGACGGCGTCCTTTTGATTGTTGACGCATTTGAAGGCTGTATGCCACAAACCCGTTTCGTATTGAAAAAAGCGCTCGAAGCAAAAGTTACCCCGATCGTTGTCGTGAACAAGGTAGACCGCGACAATGCACGTCCTCAAGAAGTCATCAACGAAGTGTACGACCTGTTTATCGATCTCGATGCGACGGAAGATCAACTGGAATTCCCGATCGTCTATGCTTCCGGCCTGCAAGGTATCGCCGGAATGGAGCCGGATAAACTGGAAGGCGACCTTCGTCCACTTTTCGACACCATTGTTGAGCACATGCCCGCACCTGATGCCGATGAAAACGCACCACTCCAAATGCAAGTAACGATGCTGGATTATAACGACTTTTTGGGTCGTATCGGGATTGGCCGCATTTATCGCGGAACCATGAATGTAAATGAAATGGTATCGGTCACCACGCGCAACGGCGAAGTGAAAAAAGCGCGGATTCAAAAGCTGTTCGGCTTCTCCGGCTTGCAGCGCGTGGAACAAAAAACGGCGAGAGCAGGGGACATCGTCGCGATCGCAGGGATTGACGATATCAACGTAGGCGAAACCGTTTGCCACGTCGACCACCCGGATGCGTTGCCTCTGTTGAAAATCGACGAGCCGACATTGCAAATGACGTTTTTGGTGAACAACAGCCCGTTTGCAGGCCGCGAAGGGAAACACGTTACTTCCCGCAAGCTGCGCGATCGCCTGATGGCCGAGCTGGAGACAGATGTATCTCTTCGTGTGGAAGAAACAGATTCTCCAGATGCGTTCATTGTATCTGGACGCGGGGAATTGCATCTGTCCATCCTTGTGGAAAACATGCGCCGCGAAGGCTTCGAGCTGGGCGTGTCCAAGCCGGAAGTCATCGTGCGAATGATCGACGGACAAAAAATGGAGCCGGCTGAGTTTCTCGTGATCGACGTGCCGGAAGAATACACCGGGGCTGTCATGGAGACGCTGGGCCAACGCAAGGCCGAGATGGTCAACATGGTCAACAACGGCTTCGGCCAGGTCCGTCTGGAGTTCATCATTCCGTCCCGCGGACTGATCGGCTACCGCACGGAGTTTTTGACGATCACACGCGGCTACGGCATCCTCAACCACTCCTTTGACAGCTATCGTCCGCTTGTCCAGGGCGCTGTGGGTGGACGTCACGCAGGCGTGCTCATTTCCCACGAGACCGGAACCGCAACCACGTACGGCCTGATGTCTGTCGAGGATCGCGGCATCATGTTCATCACGCCGGGTACGGAAGTCTATGAAGGCATGATCGTGGGCGAACACAACCGCGACAACGACTTGACCGTCAACGTGTGCAAAGAGAAGCACGCGACCAACGTCCGCTCCGCAACGAAGGACGAGACGGTGAAAATGAAGACCCCTCGCCTGCTGACACTGGAAGAGGCTCTGGAGTATTTGAACGACGACGAGCTGTGCGAAGTTACGCCACAATCCGTCCGTTTGCGCAAAAAGTATTTGAACAAATCGGATCGCGAGCGCTACGAAAAGCAAAAGCGCTGGGAAGCACAACCGCAAGCGTAAGCTCGCGGCGCGATCGCGGTACAATAAAAGCCGCTTTGTCCCCGATGATGGGCAAAGCGGCTTTTGGTTTGGCAGGGAAGCCGTTTTTTACAGCAAGCGTTCGATGTCAGCGGCCACGTCTTCCGGCTGCACGCGGGCACCGATGCGCTTGACGATACGGCCTTCCTTGTCTACGAGAAACTTGGCGAAGTTCCATTCGATCTCTTCACCCTGGCCTTCGGGAGCGTTGGCTTTCAGGTGCTGGTACAAAGGATGGGCAGTCGGACCGTTCACATCGATTTTGGCAAACAGCGGGAACGTTACGCCGTAGTGGCGATCACAAAATGCCGCGATCTCTTCCTCGCTGCCAGGCTCTTGAGCGGCAAACTGGTTGCACGGAAAGCCGAGAACGGCGAATCCTTTGTCCGCATAGCGCGTGTACAGCTCCTGCAAGCCTTTGTACTGCGGGGTTAGTCCGCACTGGCTGGCGGTATTGACGATCAGCAAAACGCGTCCTTTGTACTCGGCCAGCGTCTGTTCTTCGCCGGAAATCGTCTTGACGGAAATATCGTACAGGCTCATGTTTTTCCCACCTTTTTCTAAGTTTGCGACCCTCTCATCATAGCATGTCCGCGAAAAGGCAGGCTAGCATTGTCGTGCGCCAAGTGCAGGAGCAGTCCGTTTTTGACAGGAAATCCATCACCTGATAAAGTAAAAAGGATACATACGAAAAAACGTTGGAAAAAGGAAAAGATTATGCAAAAGAGCGGGTCTTTCCCGTCGCGGTGAGAGGACACGGCCTTTTGCATTACAGGAGAGATTTGTGATGGACTGGATACACCTTGCTTCAACCTACGTACCGGCAAACCCGGATCAACTGAGCGCCTACGACAGCTTCCGCCTGTGGGCGGACCATAATCGGGCTTGGATTTTGTTTGTGCAATTAATTATCGTTTACTACCTGGGGTTTGCGACGGTAATTCGCATGCCGATCTTGAAAACGTTGCTTTTATACCTTCTCCTGTTCGTCGGGGCGCTGATCTTTGCGATTTTGGACGTCCAGCTTCCTGTGAAGAGCGCGATGCTGGTCGCGATTGTCATTCTGGTCGTCGTCAAGCTGAGAATCAAACCGGAGCGAAAGTGAGGTGGCCCTCGTGAAACGTGATGATGCACTCTTTAACTGGCTGCAGATTCAAGTGGTAGCAGACGCGCGGCCGGACGATCAGTCGGCGCAGGAGACGGCGGCGTTTTTCTTGCAGATGTTGCAGGAGGACCACGCGCTTAGCGAGCTTGCCTATCGGCAGGAAGGCGGCTGGTACGTGCTGACGGCAAAGGAGGAAGCGGCGACGTTCGAGCGCAAATATCCGGCTGAAACGGTCGAGTCCTTGCTGGTCGCGATTGAAAACGAGCCTAAATACAATAGTTAAAAAAAGGGAAAAGACTCTTTCCGGCTCCGACCTGTTCGGCGGCGGAAGAGTCTTTTTTGTCGTGCGCACGGGGGCATTATTAGGCGTTCAGAGTGTCCCGGCGCGCTTTTTTGCTGTCTGGAGCCGCTGTGGGTATTAAGACGTGTTTTCGGCTGCGGTGCAACTTTTGAAAAAAACGCTACGTCTGTATGGTTGCCCACAGAAGACAGGGGATGATTGGCAAAAATAGAGGGGGAGACACCAGTGAAAAAGATCATGACCAAGCCCGTATTGGCGGTCGTCACGGCGGCGGGACTCATCGGCTGCCTGACGCCGATTTTTGCAGATGCCAGCTCCAGCAGCACGCCGGCGACCAAGGTAGTGATGAGCGACGAAGGCAAGCAGGTTACCCGCTACAACCTGAAAGAGCTTGCGAAAAACGACCCGGCTACGCTGAATATGCTGCTGAAAAACCAGGCAGACCATTTGTACCTGATTGTAGATCCGATCCATCTGAATACGAAGCTGCAAACATACATGGAAACGAACAAGTCGGAGTGGGAGCGCATTTATCGCGACTATTACGGCGACATCTGGCTGGAAGTTCGCCGCACAGAGGCGGACGAGGAACTGGTCAGCGTGAGCGCGCAGACCGAAAACGGCAAGGTGTACATCAAAGGCATCGTGACGCCGGAAGTGACCAAAGTAGTCGTGACCAAGCCGAACGGCGACTTCATCGAGGCAGTGCCGACGAGCGAGCATTCGTTTACCGTGAGCTTTGCCGCGCCGGAAACAGATTCCGTCCAATACGTCACCGTACAGGCGTATGCCGGCAGTCTGTTGGCGGACAGTGAAAAAGTTAAGCTCATCCCGCAGGCTGACGAGGAAAAAAGCAGGCTGATCCACGCCTTTTCCGTGTACGACGCCAAAAAAGCCGAATGGCAGGTAAAAGGTGTCGTCAAGCACGGAGCGGACAAGGTCGTCGTCTCCTACAACGGCGTGAAACAGGAGACGAGCTTGAAGAAGCTGTGGGACGGGGTGGACAGCTTCAGCGTGACGGTCAAGGACGTGAAGGCGAAAGCCGCAAGCGGCGAAGCGCTGGTCGAAGTATATGAAGACGGGAAAAAAGTCGACTCCGACACGATCAAAGTCGATGTCGTCAACCCACCGGACAAAGACCCTGGCGCGGCCTATGCCATTGCCGGAACGGCAGTGCACGATTTGAAGAAAAAGTCCGTTCAACTGAAAGGCACCGTCAAGGGCTGGGACGAGAAGCAAAAAGCAAAACTTGTCGTCGTCACCCCGGACGGCAAGAAAAAGGAGATCAAGCCAAACGACAAGGGCGAATACACCGTGACCTTTACCTACAAAAACCGCTCGTTTGCTGCGAAAACCGTCCATCTGGAACTGTACGCGAAAGACAAGCTGGTAAAGCAGGCGGACATCGCGCTGAGCACGAAAATTACCGCCGTGCCGAAGAAGGATGACGATAAGGACGACAAGGATAAAGACAAGCACCACTATCCAAACGGAAAAGCATACGGCTATTGGAAAAACTACGACGGCAAATGGAAAGATGGCGACAAAGATGACCGCGACGATGACCGCGACGACGACGATGACGACGACCGCGGCAAAAGAAGCGGCAAGTAGTCTCGTTTACGGCTGCTTGTAAGTCTGAACATACTCGACCAGCTCGCGGATGTAATCGCCGAGGATAGGGATCGAGAGAAACTGCGTCAAAAGCGAGCCGAGCAGCGCCAGCACGATCGCTGTTCCAATCGTCAAGCCAAGACCCCGGGCAAGCCCTGCGAGGAAATTGATCCAGAGCAGCTTGCGCGGGGCTGTGTAGTTTTGGATCACGTCTGCGAGCCGGATATCCTCCAAAAACATGGCGATTTTGTCCATGCGCTCGTTCAATTTCCTCACTTCCTGCAGCTCGTGGAGGACCTGGTCGATTTTGTGCATAAGCCGGTCTGTAGGCGTAGGTGCCACTTTTTCCAACCTCCTTATCCGGTACGGCTTTGTTTTTTACCAGTGTAGGGAAAAAAACAGGCAGAATCAAGGCGGGGAGGAAACGTTTGCCTAATGGCAGATGCGAGGGGTACAATAGACGTACTACCGTTTACGAGGAGGCATCCGAATGGCTGAAACCGTATCCCAAACCTTGTCGGAAGAACTGTTCGCGCTCCTGCAAAAAGAGCGATTTGTGACGCTCGGCACCGTCGATCACGAGACAGGAGCGCCATCGCTCAGCTCCTTGTCCTGGACATTGGCGGTGAACAGCGGACTCATCCGCTTTGCCGTGGATAACCGCTCGCGCATACTCGCCAATATTGCCAAAGAGCCGCAGGTCGTCCTGCATCTGATCGGGGCAGGCTCCTCTTTTGCGATCAACGGACGCGCCGCAGTGAAAGCCGAGCGGCTGGAGGGCGTTCCGCTGAAGCTGGCGCTGGTGGAGATCGCGATTGACTCCGTCCGAGACGTCATGTTTTACGGCTCGCGCATTTCCGTAGAACCGCAATACGAAAAGACGTACGACAAAAACGCGGCTGCGAAGCTGGACAACCAGGTCATGACTGCGCTGAAAAACGCCTAGTCAAGACGGCCGCACAACAGTGGAAAATCCTGTTGACAAAAAACCGCCGTATCCTTTAGTATTAGGTCATTCAAATTGAATAGCAAAACTTCTTATCCAGAGAGGCGGAGGGACTGGCCCGATGATGCCCGGCAACCAATCACCTGCATGTTCGTTCATGCGGGGAGATAATGGTGCTAATTCCTGCAGAGTTTTTTAACTCTGAAAGATGAGAAGGTCTTGCTTACGGTGACGTAAACAAAGCCTTCTTTCAGAGGAAAGGGGGCTTTTTTCATGCCCCTCGTACATCATTGGAGGGAGAGAGTTACGTATGAGACTGGAAACAAAATTGATTCAAGCAGGCGTAGGCAGAGATGAAAAAACAGGGGCGGTCAGCTTTCCTGTCTACTATGCCACCGCATATCGCCACCCGGCATTGGGGCAGAGCACAGGCTTTGACTATACACGCACGGCCAATCCGACCCGCACGGTTTTGGAAGAAGCCATCGCCGAGGCAGAATCGGGCGATGCGGGCTTTGCCTGCGCATCGGGAATGGCGGCGGTTCATACGGTCATGGGGCTGTTTTCCCAGGGAGATCATCTCATTGTGTCGCTCGATTTGTACGGAGGGACGTATCGCTTGTTTGAGCAGGTGCTTTCCCGCTACGGCCTGTCTTTTACGTACGTAGACTTGCGCGACCTGGAAGCGGTGCAAAACGCGCTGCGAGCCGAGACAAAGGCGATCTTCGTCGAGACGCCGACGAATCCGCTCATGCAGATTACCGATCTTCGCCAAATCGCCGGGCTGGCAAAGCAGCATGGACTTTTGACGATAGTCGACAACACGTTCATGACCCCTTATTGTCAACGCCCGCTGGAGCTTGGCGCAGATATCGTGTTGCACAGTGCGACGAAGTACTTGGGTGGCCACAACGATGTACTGGCCGGACTGATCGTGACAAAAGGCGAGGAGTTGTCGGAAAAAATCCGGTTTTTGCATAATTCCATCGGAGCGGTATTGGGTCCACAAGATAGCTGGCTGTTGGTACGCGGAATGAAGACATTGGCGCTGCGCATGGAAAGACATCAGACAAACGCGCTCGCGGTTGCAAAAAAGCTGCAGGAGCATCCGGCTGTCGCCGAAGTGTTTTACCCAGGGCTGCAAGAACACCCCGGGCATGCCATCCAGGCGAGCCAGGCAAGCGGTTATAGCGGTATGGTTTCATTCCGGGTACGGTCTGCGGAGCAGGTGGGCTTGTTTTTGCAAAATCTGCGCATCGTTTCTTTTGCGGAAAGCCTTGGCGGCGTCGAGTCGTTGTGTACGTATCCGGCGACACAGACCCACGCTGACATTCCGCTGGAAGTACGGGAGTATGTCGGCGTTTGTGACCGATTGCTGAGGCTGTCGGTCGGGATTGAGCATCCGGAAGACTTGATCGCTGATCTGTTTCAGGCTTTGGACGCAAGTCTTGTCGTTGGGGGGGCTGCGCGATGAATTTCGCAACGAAGGTTTTGCATGGCTCTACTTGCATCGATCCGTTCACAGGGGCGTCGTCGGTTCCGATTTACCAGGCTTCCACGTTTCACCAGTTTGATCTCGACCAGCCAGGCACGTATGACTACGCCCGTTCCGGCAATCCGACCAGACACGCGCTGGAGGAAGCGATTGCCGCTCTCGAAGGCGGCGCGCGCGGCTTTGCTTTCTCGTCCGGCATGGCGGCGATCTCCAGCGTGTTCATGCTGTTTTCGGCTGGCGACCATATCGTAGTCGCGGAGGACGTGTACGGCGGCACCTTCCGCTTTTTGACCCGCGTGCTGTCGAGAATGGGCATTTCCGTTACGTTTGTCGATGCGACCCAGACAGAGGCCGTGCGGGAGGCGATTACTCCGGCGACCAAGGGAGTGTATCTGGAAACGCCGTCCAATCCGACGCTGAAAGTGACCGACATCGCGGCGGTGTCAGCCGTTGCGAAGGAGCACGGGCTGCTCGTCATTGTCGACAATACGTTTTTGACGCCGTACTATCAGCGGCCGCTGGAGCTGGGGGCGGACGTCGTCATCCACAGCGCGACCAAGTTTATCGGCGGCCACAGCGACGTGGTTGCCGGGCTGGCAGTGACGCGCGACGCCGCGCTCGGCGAGCAACTGTACCTGATCCAGAACGGCATGGGCGCGATTCTTGGGGTACAGGATTGCTGGCTCGTCATGCGCGGGCTGAAAACGCTCAAGGCACGTCTGGATGTCAGCACAAAGTCGGCAGGGATTCTCGCGGAGTGGCTGTCCACGCACCCTGGCGTGAGCCGCGTTTACTACACGGGCTTGGCTGACCATCCGGGGCATCTCGTCCAGCAACAGCAAGCAAGCGGCCACGGTGCGGTTCTGTCGTTCGATGTAGGGAGCCGTGAGCGAGCCAAGGCGTTGTTTGACCGGGTGAAGCTGCCGATTGTGGCAGTGAGCCTGGGGGCTGTCGAGACGATCTTGTCGTATCCGGTGATGATGTCGCATGCGGCGATGCCCGCAGCGGAGCGGGAAGCGCGCGGCATTACCGATGGCTTGATCCGGTTGTCCGCAGGGTTGGAGGACGTGGACGACTTGCTCGCGGACTTGAAGCAGGCACTGGACGCATTGCCGCCGCTGAGTTCGGTTCAGCCACAACAATCCGTCCAGCCGCAACAAAAAGAGGCATTCTCCCGGGCGTAATTTCCCGAGGCGAATGCCTCTTTTTCTTTACTGAATCGTAAATCTTTCACTAAAACGCGTTCGCTCATCCTTGAAATGGCTTCGAGAGAGTTTTTTTTATGGTGCGCCTGTGCGGTTTACGTTGATCTTGTCGTTTCCTTGCGGTGTCGCGCGGCCGTCTTTGTTGATGCGCTGTTCATTTTCCTGCGAGGGCGTTTCCTCCCGCTGCCTTACGTCGCGCGGCAACTGTGGAATGATGCGGCCGACGATGTCAGCCAACTCCTCGGCGAAGCCCGAGATCGGGTGGCCCCGGCGAATGTCCGCAGCCATTTCCTTCAGGCGCTGGACGATGTCCGGATCGGCTGTCACGATTGCGTTTGCGCCCTGCGGGTCTTCTTTCATCGCTTCGGCAACGGTGTACTTGATGACGCCGACCTCGGGCCGATCGAGATGGGCATCCACATCAATCCCGACGACAGCGATCTTGCCGATGACGACCGCCGTCGCACCGTTAACCTTTTTCACACGGGTAGCCAGTTGCACAAGCCGGTCGGCCGTCGCTTGCGAAGATTGGTTGTAAGCTGGTTCCGGGGCCGTTTGCTGGACGCGCTGGGTATGAGGCACTTGCTGGTTGGGCTGTGGGGCAGCCTGATTGGCTGGCGGCTTGTTGTTCGACATGCATCCAGACAAAAGCAGGCTGGCGCCCAGGCAGCCGATAATCATCCGTTTCATACGCATTCTCCCTTTCCCCGTAATGCCTCCTGAAAGCGGAGGGCAGGTTACCTGTATTTTGTCCTTGCAGCCCCATTTCATTCTGCCAAAGGGCCGTCTATCTCTGTCCGACCGAACATAGACTGTAGTACATCACGTCGCCACAATTGAGCATCCCTCCAAAAATTGCATACCGTATATAAGAAGGGTAATAGGAGGCGAGATTTTGAAGAAAATCTACGTACTGGACACCAACGTACTCCTGCAAGATCCACGGGCGATGTTCTCTTTCGCTGACAACGAAATTGTCATACCCGCTGTGGTGTTGGAAGAAATCGATTCCAAAAAGCGGTACATGGATGAAATTGGCCGCAACGCTCGGTACGTATCGCGGCTCTTTGACAGTTTTCGTGAGCTGGGTCATTTGCACAAAGGCATTACCCTGGAGACAGGCGGGCTATTTCGGGTGGAGCTGAACCATTCCTCGCTTCATCAACTGCAAAAGCAATTTACGGAAATGACCAATGACAACCGCATTTTGGCGGTTGCACTTAATCTGCAGGAGGAGGAGAACCAATCCCCACAGCCCAGACCCGTCATATTGGTGAGCAAGGATGCGCTCATGCGTGTGAAGGCAGATGCCTTGAATATTTCGGCAGAAGATTTTCTCTCCGATCGCGTAGTGGGGGAATTTTCCAGCATCTACACGGGTTATCAGAAAATGCTGGTCGCCTCGGAGATCATCAAGACGTACTACGCGACGAGAAAACTGCACTTGGCCTCCTGTTTCCCTCGCTACCGCTTTTATCCGCATCAGTTTCTCGTACTGAAGGACGAATGCAACCCGTCCATTTCTGCCATCGGAAAAGTGGACCCCGATGGAAAAACGCTGGAAATGCTTGTTTCAGACGACGATCCGATTTGGGGCATCCGGGCCCGAAACGTGCAGCAACGGATGGCAACCGATCTCTTGCTGCGAGATGATATCCCGCTGGTGACCATGACGGGCAAAGCGGGGACAGGAAAGACGTTGCTGGCGCTGGCAGCGGGGCTGCTGCAGATCGAAGACCAGCAAAAGTACAAAAAACTGTTAGTGGCACGACCTATCGTTCCTTTAGGAAAAGACATCGGTTATTTGCCCGGCGAGAAAGAAGAAAAACTGCGGCCGTGGATGCAACCGATTTATGATAATCTGGAATATTTGTTCAACACGAAGCGACCAGGCGATCTCGATAAAATTTTGGCGGGGATGGGCAGTCTGCAAGTCGAGGCGTTGACGTATATTCGCGGTCGTTCCATTCCCGGGCAGTTCATCATTATTGACGAGGCGCAAAACTTGACGAAGCACGAGGTGAAAACGATCCTGACGCGGGTAGGGGACGGCTCGAAAATCGTCCTGATGGGCGACCCGGAACAGATCGACCATCCGTACCTGGACGAAAGCAACAACGGACTGACGTACGTGGTCGAGGTGTTCAAGGATCAGAAGCTGGCCGGGCACATTCGCCTGGAAAAAGGCGAGCGCAGCGTGCTTGCCCAGTTGGCTGCCGATTTGTTGTAAAAAATCGTGTATGAAAACCGACTGGCTGACCATACTATAGTTGTCGAGCCCGACGATTCATGTAAGAAACGGCGAAATGCCTTGCAGGAGGCGAAGATCCGTGGATAACCATGAACAAGCAGTCGACGAAAGTCGTATGGAAATAAGCCGATTCCTTGGGTAACCTATCTCTTTCATGGAGGTTGAAGTGCCAAAGAGAATAACCGGTTAAACCCCATAAGCAATCGGGCTCGACAAAGGACCGCTCCCTATTTGGGAGCGGTTTCGCTTTTTGGCTCAAATCAACGTGCGTTCCACGTCCATAAAAAAACGCGGACAGCCGTGTGGACGGCTCCGCGTTTTGCAGGCAAATGATAAGGGCTAGGCTTTGGCTGCGGCAATCGCCTTGCGCAAGGAAGAGATCATGCCGATGTGCATGCCTTCGTGGAACAGGGTGAAGACCATAATTTCGCCATACGTGTGCATAACACCCTTGTCTCCCAGTTCAAACGGCTTCGGGAGCGGCTCGTTCAGCCGGGATTGGAATTGCTCCTTGATGCGAGCATGCTGCTCCTTCAACTGGGCAGCCAACGTTTCCAGGGAAGGGATGTTTCCCTGCCAGTCTGCCGGTTTTGTCCCTGGGCTAAACATAGCCGCGTAGGACGGAGGACAGTTCATTTTGGCTGGTCCAAGCAGCAAATAATCTTGCGTGAGCAAAATATGGCCGATATTCCAGCGGATGTTGTTTTTAAATCCTTCCGGAACGATGTCAGCCTCCTCCTCAGTCGTCTTGGTCACGCCCTCCAAAAACAGGCCGCGAATCAAATCGTATTGATTCCAAACGAATGAATAATCCTGCATGGCGAAAACCACCTTTCGTCAATTTCCATTCGTCTCCATGTTACCGTAAATCCGTAGCGAGGAAAACAAGCCCGGACAATTTTTTGCAAGTTGTCCTCCTCCCTTCATACATATGTATCAAGGAGGGAGCGCACATGGTCACGTTGGACTCATCCATTGCCTTTTTTGTTTATGTAACCGCTGTTTCCAGCGCAGCGGCAGGTGTGACAGAAGCGTTCAAATCGATCATTCCGTTTTTGTCCACTGACTACGAGCCGAAGGAAGACTGCTGGGAGGACCAAAATGAGGCGGCGCGTCTGATGCACTACAAACGCTTTTTCAACCTGCTCATCTCGGTGTTGGCCGCCGGCGCGATTTTTGGCATGCTCGGCCTGGACCCGGCGCTGATTTTGACCGGAGCGGATTCGGCTTACGTGGAAAATCCATGGCAGGTAGGAACATGGCTGTGGGGCATTATCGCCGTGTTCGGTTCCCCGTTTTTTGCTTCGGTCCTGAAAATTTTGGAGGGATTCAAGCAGTCGGTCAATAACAGCAACCCGCCGAATCGCCCGCGGCAGAAGGTGAGCGGCCCGCGGGAATGACCGGCCACAGCTTGAACAGTGCCTGCCGCGTGCGGTAAGATAGCAAAAGCACATACCGCTAAAGTAGGTGGGCACGATGGCAAAGCGAAATTCATTCGGAATATTGGCATGGTTGGCGCTATTCATCTTCATGCTGACAGCCTGTTCGGGGCAGTCGGAGCCGTCCGGCGTATTCGATCCGGAAAACCAGCGGGAATACGGCGTGGGCGGAATTTACTTGGGCCAAAACATCAAGGAAGCGATGGACATCATCAAGCCGAGCAAAGCCGATTTTATGGACATGGTGTCTCGGGAAAGCTACACGGTGGACAGAATGGCAAAAGGCGAAGGCGGGGCCGTCATGGGCATGCTTTTGCTCGATCGCACGCAACTGCTCGTCAAGGTCAGAAAAGGCGAATTGAGCTCGATCATGCTCGGCGGAGTGGCAAAAGAAGATGCTGCACGGTTCAAAACGTATCGAGGGCTTGCCATGTACGACAGCGGTGAGCAGTTGAAAAAGCTGTACGGCGAAGGCAGCGGGGAAAAGGAAGTCGTGTACGAAGGCAGCAAGTACACGGCCAACTTCGGCCTTGAAGACAACCAGGTGGTCTGGTTCCGGTTTGACAGCAAGTAGCGAGCAAGCAAGGAAGGAAGTCGCTTGGCTGGCGCAGGGAGCGCATGGCCCGCCAGCCCTGGCAAGCCGACAGAAAGAAAGTGAGTTCTCCCAAAGCGGAGAGCTCACTTTCTTTTTGGGCGAAGGCTGCAGTCAGCGCATCGGCTCGGCTACGTTTTGTGCAGCCACTGCACTTGCACCTGATAGGCTTTGGCGATCCCTTCAACAAGCTCGGTCAGGCTGCTGTCGAGCAGGTAGATCGTCTCTTCTTCCTCCGCTTGCGGGATCGTGCCGCTGACGTGCTCCTTCCACTGCTCAGCCGCAGCCCAGCGATCAGCAGGGGTGCCAGACGCTTTGTCTACCGTAAACAGCGCAACCTGGTCTGCATACACAAACATATGGTCATTCGGCGAGACGAAACCGATATCGTCCAAGTGCCCGACCATCGCTTCGGGAGGAAGCAATAGCAGCGAGAAGCCGTCGCCCAGCATCTGCGACTTTTGCAAAATCGCCTCCAGCTTGTCTTTTTCCGTCTCGTTTTCGACGATAAAAAGCAGTTTGTCCCGATCAAAGACATTGACATGGTCCCCGATTTTATGTATGACTTGAGCATAGAAGCCAGGCAATTTCCCGTCTGGGATCGCAAGCTCGATTCCGTACATATGGCGCATGCGCTTCATCCTTTTCTCTAGGCTTTTTTCTTATCGTACCAAAAAAACAGGGAGGTTCCTATGAGCGATCAACAGCTTGCCATCCAATCTTTTGCCTTGGGAGGCTTTCAAACAAACGCCTACGTCCTGACCAACACGGATACAGAAGAGACGATTGTCATTGACCCCGGCATGGAGCCAGCGCGGCTCTTGCAGGCGATTTCCGGCAAAAACGTCGTGGCGATCCTTTTGACACACGCCCACCTCGACCATATCGGCGGACTGAACCAGGTGCGCGCGCTGACAAAAGCGCCCGTGTACATCCATCCGCTGGAACAGGAGTGGCTGACCAATCCCGATCTCAACGGTTCCAGCCGCTGGGGGCTGCCTGAGCCGATCGTGTGCGATCGCGCCGAGCACGAACTGGCTGACGGGCAGACGCTGCAGCTCGCCGGATTTGACATCCAGGTGCTGCACACGCCGGGACATTCGCCAGGAAGCTGTTCGTTTGTGATCGGCAAGCATTGCTTTGGCGGTGATGTACTGTTTGCGCAGAGCATTGGCCGGACCGATTTGCCCGGGGGCGATTACGAGACGCTGATGATTAGCATCCAAGACAAGCTGTTTGAGCTGGATGACGACACGATCGTCTACCCGGGGCACGGCCCGAAGACGACGATTGACTACGAAAAAACGTACAATCCGTTTGTAACGGGCATGCTACGGTAAAGACTGCTCGACTCTTTCTGGAGATGCGAAGAGGATTTTGTCGGATGGCGGCGAAAAAGAAGGGGTTATCTTAACGCCAAAAGGAGCTATTGCGATGAAGCAAGCATGGAGCAAGTGGGTCATCATCACAGCGGTCGGCTGTATGAGCCTGGTCGGGTGCGTCCCGCCGGCAGCCCCGGATCACGAAGCTTCCAAGGCTCCTGTCCAGCATGTGACCCCATCTGAGCCCGCCACGCCGCAGCCGCCACAAGACGAGCCTGCCGCCGACACGGAAGCAAATCCGCCCGCCCCTCCCCCGGAACAGGCGCCTTCGCGTTTTCCGGAACAGCGAATCTCGCTGCTCGCTGTCGGGGACATCATGGTTCACCAGGAGCAAATGGATGCCGTCTGGAACCCTGCGACCAAAACCTATGACTTCAACAAGTTTTTCCCTTATGTCACGCCACTGTTTCAAGAGGCGGACTGGGTGATCGGCAACCTGGAAACGACGATGAGCGGCAGCCAGGCCCGCTATTCGGGATACCCGATGTTCAATTCCCCGGAATCTTTGGCGCAAACGTTGAAGGAAGTAGGTTTTACCGCAGTAACGACTGCGAACAATCACTCGATGGATCGCAAGGAGCAGGGGGTACTGCAGACGATCAAATACTTGGATCAGGCAGGAATTTTGCACACGGGGACGTTTGCCAGCGCCGAGGAACGCAACGAGCCGCTTCTCTTGACCAAGGACGGCTTTACGCTCGCCCTGCTGTCCTATACGTACGGGACGAACGGCATTCCCGTTCCGCCAAAGAAGCCGTACCTCGTGAACCTGATCGCGCCTGAGGTGATGAAGCAAGACATTGCCCGGGCGAAGGAAAAGGGAGCGGACCTGGTCGCCGTGGCGCTGCACTTCGGCGTCGAGTACCAGCGGCTGCCCAATGCGGAGCAAATTCGGACAGCCGAGCTGTGCCTGACGTACGGGGCCGATCTGATTTTGGGCGCTCACCCTCATGTCGTGCAGCCGTACGAGTGGAAGACGGTCACGCGGGAGGACGGTACAGAGCACACAGGACTGATTGCGTATTCGCTTGGCAACTTCGTCTCGGCCCAGCGCTGGGATTACAAGGACGTGGGCGCGATTCTCAAGCTCACCTTGCACAAGGACGAGTCCGGAAAAGCGAGTATTGAACAGGCGGAGCTGCTTCCGACCTACGTTCATTTTTTCCGCAAAAACAACAAGCGTAATTACGTGATTTATCCCGTGAATGAAACGCTGGCAGGGCTTATGCGCGGGGAAAAATATCCGACCCTCACCAAAGAAGCGATCCAGTACATGACCCGTTTGCAAAAGGAGATGTCGGTTCACGTGAATACGGCTGTCTCCGGAAAAAAAGCCAGCTAATGGATAGCTGGCCTTATTTCTTTCCGAAGCCGAACGGCAAGTTCAGCTTCAGTTGCAGCTTCAGTTCTTCGTTTTGCAGGCTGATGCCCTGCACCTGGATGTTGGGCGAGATCAGCTCGGGATAAAAGCCGAGATCGTACGCTTTTTCCATCTCGTCCACGGTCGCTTGCGGCAACGCGAAGCCGTCGAAGTAAAGCTCGCTGATGTGGAATTTCAACTGGGTGGGCGAGACGAGCTCGTAGCTGCCCACCAGACGAAGCTCCATATGGTCGTAGGTGCCTTCGACAATCAGTTTGTTGTCTTCAAAAGAGAAGCGCGACTGCTTGAACAACTCGTCCTTTTGCATCAAAAACTGGTTGAAATCGCTCTGCTTGATCGTCAGCGTATGGTTGAAAAAGCCGTCCGACTGGATGCGATCGGGCGTAGCCAGCTCAGGCACTTGCACCATCACCTTGGCCAGCATGCCGAAAAACGTCTGGAAGGCGGGCAAGCCGCGCTTTTCCCAATCATCAATCAAATGGTCCATCAACGCTTCTACGGCCGTCGGGTCGTCCAGCTTCTGCACGTTTTTCTCTTTTTCCGCCTGGATGGCGAGCATCTCGGCCAGTTGCTGCTCGTATTTTTTGCGCAGATCCTGGAGCAGAGCCAGCCGGTCTTGCTTGTCTGTCTGCATGACAGCAAGCTTTGTGCGCTCGGCATGGTACGCCTGGAGCCGATTCATGTCGTGCTCGTACAGTAGCTGATAAAATTCGAACATCAATAAAAATTGATTGAAATTTTCAGCATTGAGTAAAAGAGTGAGAAGATTGACTCGTTCACCCATGTAGTAAGCCCGTGCCACCTCGCCGGCATGGCGCTGCATCGCTTCGATCACGAGCTTTTGACGCTGCAGGTCGAGGTCGATTTGAGCGATATCCCGGTATGTCCGAGACTCTTCATCCTTGAGCAAGGTGAGGGTTCGCTCCAGCTCTTTCTGAGTGAAATGCTGCTGCAGGATGAGCTGTTCCAGAGGAAGCGCCGTTTCTTCCTGGGCGAACGACGTCAGCGGACATACAAGCAGGAACAAGACGAGCAGAAATTTGCGCATGTTTTCACCTTTTGCTTTCATGATGGAAGTCGCTTACCTTTCCACATTGTATGACTTCTTTTTCGTATTATAGCCTTATCAGGTTGAATTTGGATAGCAGGAGAAGAGACGAATGGATATCATCGCACAGATTCGCCACGAAATCGAAAGCCAGGAGGGACGCGCCATTTCGTTTTCGCGCTTTATGGAGCTGGCTCTCTATCACGACGCCTATGGCTATTATATGTCGGACTTGCCCAAGGTAGGCAAAGATGGCGATTTTTTTACCAGCGCGACGGTACACGCGGTGTTTGGAGAAACATTGGCGGATGCGGTGAGCGAGCTGTGGCGCGCAGCGGGGATAAAGCAGCCCGTGCTCGTCGAAATCGGCGGAGGTACCGGCTCCTTGTGCAGCAGCATGCTGGGACGAATACGCGAGAGTACGCCGGACGTGTACAAACGGTTGAAAGTCGTTCTCATCGAAGCAAGCCCTTATCACCGGAGAAGACAGGAGGAAGCGTTGCGCGAGCATGAGGTGGAAAAGGTGTGGCACGCTTCGCTTGCGGATGCCGCTTGCGGAGAAGCAGTAGAAGGCGTCGTCCTGTCCAACGAATGGCTCGATGCCTTTCCCGTTCACGTGGCCGAGCGGACGAAGACAGGCTGGCAGGAAGTAGCGGTGACTTGCAAAGAGGGGCAATTTTGCGAGGTGCTGCGGGAGCCGACCGCGCCATTGCTCGCTGCTCTGGCTGAAATAGACGCGGCTCTGCCGATTCCGGCAGGCATGCGGATCGAGGTGAACCTGGGGTTGAAACAGGCGGCGCAAGAAGTAGGGCGCCTCTTGGCAAAAGGCTTTGTCGTGACGATTGATTACGGCGATCGCCAGGAAGAGCTGTACCACCCGAGCCGAAAAAAAGGGACGCTGATGTGCTACTACCGCCACCAGGCCCACGACAATCCGTACATCCACGTCGGGGAGCAGGATATTACCGCGCACGTCAACTTTTCCGCCTGGAGCCGCTATGGAGAAGCAGCAGGCTTGCAGGAGGTTTGCTACATGCGCCAGGACAAGTTTTTGCTGCAATGCGGGCTGCTGCACAAAGCGGTTGCGCACCAGGATACGGACCCGTTTACAAGCAAGGCGATGAAGCGCAACCGGGCGATTTTGCAACTGATCGACCCAGCCGGATTGGGCGGCCGCTTCCGGGTCATGGTACAGCAAAAAGGCATGGAGCCGAATGCCGCTGCCTTGCCTGCGTTTTTCCGCCAATAAAAAAGATGCTCGCGATTGAGCATCTTTTTTTCTTACATCATCAGTTGCATGAAAGCGTGTTCTTGTCCGCCTACAGGCATCACGAAGAAGGTGTAGTACGTGAACCCTACAAAAGACAGGAACATGAAGCCGAAGAAAATGTTGATATACACTCGTTCAGTCAGGCTCATGTAGCTCAACGCTACAAAGAATGCAGTAAGACCGAAGAAGATGAGCGACATCGGGTACAGACCGCCCCAGAACGCCATCAGCGCGATTACAATGGTCCAAAAACCGAGAACGCGATACATACGATCCATTTGTTGTCCCCCCTTTTTGCCTAGATCGGTAAGATTTACAAGATTCCTTCCCCATTATATAGGACAGGCGAAGACGTGTAAACGATAAAGCTATGACGGTTTTTTGACGCGCCGAACAAAAAAAAGACGGGCGCGCCCAAGGGAGGACGTTTTCGCTTGCTCAGAACTGGATGACCGTATAGTTGCACGATTTGCAGCCCCGAATCATGGAGTCATCCTCACGTAATTCAATGTTCCCTAAGTACGTTTCGAATATTCCCATCAAAAGAGCGTTGTGCATCTGGCAGACAGCGCTCGGATATTTCTTGGCGGTGTCGGAAAACGTGCAGTTGTTTACGCGAAAACGAAGCTTGCCGTCTTCCAGCTTTTCAATGTCCGGTCTCAATCCCTGAGCCACGACGAGGCGATGGATCAGGTGCAATTTTTCTTCCAACGTAGCCGTTTGCAAATTCAATCCGCTTTGGACAATCGCCCGTTTCGCCATCTCTGTACCAATGCGATGCCCCATATGGATAAGAGCGGCTTCGCCCGCCTCACCGAGCGACAGCAGACTTTCGATCGCGATATCGGCCAGCAACTGATAGTCGCGCGGTGGGAACTGCAGGCTCACCACCTGTTCAGACAGTGAATACAATCGACTGGGACGTCCTCCTTTGCCGCTTTTGTCCGAGACGGCCGTGAGCAGATTCACGTCCTCCAGCTTGGTCAGGTGCAGGCGCGCTACATTCGGGTGAATGGCAAAGTGGTCTGCGACGTCCTGAACCGTGATGGGCTCTTTGCTGTACGCGACAAACTGGTAAATGGAAAAACGGGTGGGGTCTGCCAAAGCACTGGTTAACTTCTGCGCATCTTGGTCCATGCCGGATACCCCTTTCTCAACGTGACAAGCCTTGTTCAACATTTGTTTGAAAAAATTTCACATCCTCATAAGTGTATCCGATTTTGTGTGGCTTGTTAAGGTGGCAGTGTGCTACAACAGCACATCCCCCGATTTCCTGCCTAGTTTTTAGATTAACTACTATTGACATAGTGTTTATTGTAGATTTATAATCCAAACTAAAGAAAGAATTTTTATTAGCTTACTTTTTGCAAGTTAATAGCTCTAAGCAATTAACGAAAGCAGACAGCAGCACCAAGAACATACGCAAATGAATTTGTATAGATGAGACGGAGGGGTAACCGATGGCAGTTGCTGAGCGTACACGAACACAAAAATTGACGTTTTTCACGTATCCGAGCTGCACATCCTGTCGCAAAGCCAAAGCTTGGCTGGCAGAGAATGGCGTCAACTACGAAGAGCGTCACCTGTTCAAAAATCCACCGACAGCCGAAGAGCTGCTCGACATCATTAAAATGACGACAAACGGACTCGACGAAATTTTGTCGACCAGAAGCCAGCGCTTCAAAAACTTGGATGTGGACATCAACGACATGTCTGTAAAAGAGCTGCTGGAGATGCTGAGCGAAGAGCCGCAGCTCCTAAAGCGTCCGATTCTCACCGATGGCGAGAATCTGATCGTCGGCTTCAATTCATCCGCCATGAAAAACTTGTTGTCGTAACCGGAGAGGGAAGGCGTAGGCCTTCTCTTTTTTTTCGTCGTTAAAAAGTTCTAGCGGCACAAGAGCAGCCAAGGCTTCGCCAAAAGACCGGCAAAGCCAAGTTTTCTCGCGCTGATATGATTTTCGCGGGCGACACGGTACAATAAAGCAAATACATTCGAAGAAAAGGATGGAGACTGTTCATGGATACGTTACTGATCCGAAAAGAAGCAGGGATTGCCACGATTACGCTGAACCGTCCGCACGTACATAACGCCATCAGCATGGAGCTGGTCGACGAGCTGCACGAGGTGCTGGCCGATTGCCAGGCCGATCCGCAGGTGAAGGTGCTCGTCATCACGGGCACAGGCAAAAGCTTTGTATCCGGCGGCGACCTGAACCAGTTCATTGCGGCGCGAGGGCGTGCGCAAGCGCATCCGCTGCTCAGCAAAGTGGCGGATCTGCTGTCTTCTATCGACCGATGCACGAAACCGGTCATCGCGATGGTGAACGGTGCGGCGGTAGGCGGCGGTTGCGAATTTGCCGGGGCGTGCCATTTCCGCTTCGCCAGCGAGCAGGCGCTGTTTGGCTTCGTCCAGATCAGCATGCATATTACGACTGGCTGGGGCGGAGGCAGCCGGCTTTTGGACCTGCTCCCTGAGTCAAAGGCACTGGCTCTTTTGCTCGCCGGGGAAAGGCTTTCTGCACAGCAGGCCAAGGCTTACGGCTTCGTCGACGAAGTCTATCCGCACGAGCAGCTTGCGGACGCCGTTTACGCCTTTGCGCAAAAAATAGCGGCGCAGCCGCTTGTCGGGATCGAGGCGTACATGCAACTCGTCCGCTGGAAGCGGGAAGGGCTCGTGCGCGAGGAGCGCATCAGGCGGGAAGTCGATCAGTGCGCACAGCTCTGGGGCAGTCCCGAACACGTGTCCGTCGTGCAAAAGTTCCTCACCAAGCAGTAGTTCTCGCCTATTCGGGTTCTTCTCGTTTAAACATTTATTTGCTTGGACATACTTTTTCTAGTAGAAAGCGATTCTACAAGAGTAGGGAAAAGCATAGGATGAACTACATCATCCTTTTTAAAGGTAACGGGAGGGACTCATATGGTAGCTTCCAGACAAGACGCATGGACCGAAGATGACGATCTCGTGTTGGCGGAAGTCACCTTGCGCCACATACGCGAAGGCGGCACACAGCTTGCCGCATTTGAAGAAGTGGGTCAAAGGTTGGGTAGGACTGCGGCAGCGTGCGGTTTTCGCTGGAATAGTTGCGTGCGCAAACGTTACGATGCAGCAATCTCGATTGCCAAGAGCCAAAGACAGCAACTGAAAAAAATGGGTCGGATACAAGCGCCGGCCGCAGCGGCCGAGACGGATGCGGTTTTGTTGCCGCCAAGGCAGGCGGCGCCTGCTGCTTCGGAGACGCAGGCTGCCAAGCTGGAGGTAGTGGAGGAGGAGCAGATCGAATCCGTGATTCGCATGCTCGTCAACCAGAAAGAAATGGCCCGTCGCTTGCGACAATTGGAACAAGAGTTGGAAGGAAAAGATTTGGAGTTAAAAGAATTGAAAGAAGCGCATGAGCGCGCCAAAAAAGAACTGGAGCAGGTGCAGGGCGTAAACGACGACTACCGCGCCCTCGTCCAGATCATGGACCGGGCTCGCAAGCTTGCCTTTTTGCAGGAAGAAGAATCCGCCAAAGCTATTTTCAAAATGGACGAAAACGGCAATCTGGAGCGCGTGGAAAAATAAATGCAGGGTTTTCGACAGAAAAAAGAAGCGGTGTTCAGTCCGCTTCTTTTTTCTCGTCCGGACGAAGAGCTAGTCTTGCAGCTCCACGTTTTCCGGCAACCAGACGTAAGGGTTTTCGCCACGGTCGCGCATCGGATTGTACTTGACAGGGGTAAAGCCCATTTTCAGCCAAAATTCGTCCGCACGACAGCGGGAATTGGTTTTGATAGGAGCGCCAAAGCTTTTTGCGTGGTTAACCAGAGCTGTCCCGTAATCTTTGCCGCGGTAGTCAGGCAGAACTTCAAGCTTCCACAGCTCGTAGTAATCTTGGGCTGGCTGGAAATAACGATCGTATTTCCCGTCGATTTTATAGAGGCTCATGCGTGCTACCAGAAGATCGTTGTCGTAAATACCATAAAAAGGAGATTCCGAATCGTTCTCCACGATGTTCGCCTCCAGGTCTTCCTTCATCGAAAGCTCCTCCAGGCCAAATTCGCGAAACTTTTGGAATTCCTCCAGTGTCTTGTAGTTGATCTGTAAACGTCTTACTTCAAACATGGTTAGCCACTCCTCTCACAGCTCTTTGCCTTGGCCAGCTTCGGCCACTCTCCTCTATTATACACAAGGATTGGATTTTCCGAAGCGTTTTCTTTGATTCGTCTAGGAATTGACAGGAAGTGATTGCGCTTCCTTGGAAAAAATTAAAATTTCTTGCTAGAACTATGTTCATTCTCATGGCAAAATAGAAGTAAGCAGCACATGAAACAAACCGAGCAAACGATTTGGAAACGCTTTCGATTGAAGCCGGTTTGTCAAAGAGGGGAGCGTTGCCATGCGCAAGGTATTGATCGCAAACCGTGGTGAAATTGCCAGAAGGATCATTCGCACCTGCCGCGAACAAGGAGTCGCGACCGTAGCGGTCTATTCGGATGCCGACCGCGACCTGCCGTTTGTCCGCGAAGCAGATGAGGCCGTCCATATCGGCCCGCCACCAGTGCCGCACAGCTATTTGAACGTGGAGGCAATTATCGCGGCTGCCAAGAGCACGAATGCCGATGCCATTCACCCCGGTTACGGACTGCTTTCGGAAAACGAAGCGTTCGCGAGCCGCGTTTTAGCGGAAGGACTCATCTTCATCGGCCCTTCGCCAAAAGTCATCGGGCAAATGGGCGACAAGCTGACCGCCCGCAAAATCATGCAGGAGGCAGGCGTGCCTGTCGTACCAGGCTGCGAGGAATCGCTTGCGACCGTGGAAGAGGCAGCAGCCAAAGCGACCGAAATCGGATATCCGGTCATGCTGAAGGCCAGTGCAGGCGGCGGTGGGATCGGGATGCAAATATGCCGGGAGGAGTCGCAGTTGCTCCAGGCCTATCAGTCGGCCAAGGGCCGCGCAAAAGCTTATTTCGGCAACGATGCGATGTACGTGGAAAAGTACGTGGAGCGCCCGCGTCACATTGAGGTGCAGATTGCCGCGGACAACGACGGCAACGTCATTCATTTGCTGGAGCGCGAATGCTCGATCCAGCGGCGCCATCAAAAGGTGCTGGAGGAAAGCCCGTCGCCATTCCTCGACCCAGCCACGCGCGCGAAGCTGTGCGAAGCAGCCGTAAAGGCAGCGAAGGCCGTCGGCTACACGGGTCTGGGCACGGTCGAATTTATTGTAGATGAAAACAAAACCTTTTACTTTTTGGAAATGAACACGCGTTTGCAGGTGGAGCATGCCGTGACGGAAGAAATGACCGGCTACGATCTGGTAGCCATGCAGCTTGCCATCGCGGACGGACATCCGCTGCCGATCAGCCAGGACGAAGTGCAGGCAAAGCGCCACGCGATCGAACTGCGCGTCTACGCGGAGGACCCGGTGACGTTTTTGCCATCGCCAGGCACGATCAGCCTGTATCAGTCGCCTGTCATGGAACATGTGCGGATCGACGACGGAGTGGAGTCGGGCACACAGGTCACGCCTTTTTACGATCCGATGATCGCCAAGGTGATTATTTCCGGGCAGACCCGCGCAGAAGCGGTGCAAAGGGCGCAGGAAGCGCTGAACCATTTTCTGATTACTGGTATTAAAACGAACATTCCGTTTTTACAGGAAGTATTGGCAGACGAGCATTTCCAGGCCGGAGATTACACCACCTGGTTTATCACCGAGCGCCAAGAGCGCCAAGCCAAATCCAATCACTAAACAAGGAGAGGGTCATTCATGAAGCAAGTAACCGCAAACATGGCAGGAACAGTCATTTCCGTCCTGGTGCAGCCAGGCGACACAATTAGCGACGGCCAGGACGTCATCGTGCTGGAATCGATGAAAATGGAAGTGCCGGTGCAATCGCTGGAAGCAGGCAAAGTCGTGGAAGTCAAAGCGAACGTCGGGGACTTTGTCAACGATGGCGACGTTATCGTCGTTCTCGAGTAGTATTTTTTTTCTTCCAAACTGAGCGGTCGCTAGGAAAGGAGGCGGGATGAGCGTGAAGGTGCAAATTGTAGAGGTTGGCCCCCGAGACGGGCTGCAAAATGAGAGTGCCATCGTGCCCGCAGAGGCGAAAATCGCCTTGATCCACAAGCTGCTGGATGCGGGACTGGAGAGGATCGAGGCAAGCTCCTTTGTCAACCCGCGCTGGATTCCGCAGTTGGCTGACGCGGAAGAAGTGTTGCGAGGGATTTTGCCTGTCGAAAAAAAAGGTGTGCAGATCAGCGCCCTTGTGCCCAATGTGCGCGGTCTGGAGCGGGCGCGTCAGTGCGGTCTCGATGAAATCGCCCTGTTCATGTCCGCCTCGGAGAGCCACAACCGCAAAAACATTAACAAGAGCATCGCGGAAACTTTTCCCGTGCTGGCGGAAGTGGCGAAGGAGGCGCTCGCTCTCGGGATGCGCGTGCGCGGGTACGTCTCCACCGTTTTCGGTTGTCCGTACGAAGGCGACGTTCCTGTTGACAACAGCCGCAGAGTCACCGATGCGCTGCTGGAGATGGGCGTGTACGAGGTTTCGCTCGGGGACACGATCGGGGTGGCGACGCCGAAGCAGGTACACGAGATTTTTGCGGAACTTGTGAAAGATGTTACGACCGAGCGCTTGGCCGGGCATTTTCACGACACGCGCGGAACGGGTCTGGCGAATGTGGTGGCGGCGCTCGAAGAAGGCATCCGCACGTTTGACAGCTCGATTGGCGGCCTGGGCGGTTGTCCGTACGCTCCCGGCGCGGCAGGCAACATCTCGACGGAAGATCTGGTTTACATGCTGCACGGCATGGGCTATGAAACCGGAGTCGACCTGAACCGACTGACGGAAGCAGGCGCCTACATCCAGGAGCAGCTTGGCCGGGAGCTGTCGTCGAAAGTGCTGAAAGCAAACCTGGCAAAACGCCAGTTGGAGGAGTATACGTAGAGAGGAGGGACTACATGACGATTTCTTACCAAAAAGAGGGCATGGTCGGTGTCGTGACGATTGACAGGCCGGACGTTTTCAACTGCCTGAACCTCGCGACATTGACCGAGCTGAGACAGCTTGTCGCAGAGTTGGCGGGCGATCGCAGCACGCGCGTCGTGGTCGTGACAGGAGCGGGAGACAAGGCGTTTTGCTCGGGCGCGGATTTGAAGGAGCGGCGCGGCATGTCGCCTGAACAGGTCGAGCACTACATCCGGACGATTCGCGACACGTTCAGCGAGCTGGAAAAGCTGCCGAAGCCGGTCATTGCCGCCATCAACGGATTGGCGCTGGGCGGGGGCACAGAGTTGGCGCTCGCCTGCGATCTGCGGATCATGAGCGATCAGGCGCAAATAGGCTTGACGGAGACGTCGCTTGGGATTATTCCGGGAGCGGGCGGGACGCAACGCCTGCCGCGGCTGGTGGGCAAGGGCATTGCCAAAGAGCTGATTTTTACTGCGCGGCGCGTCCAGCCGGACGAGGCGCTGTCGATCGGGCTGGTCAACCGCGTCGTGCCTGCGGAGCAACTGATGGGCGCAGCGCTGGAGATGGCTGCCCAGATTGCGAACAACGCTCCGCTGGCGCTCGCACAGGCGAAGTTCGCGATTGACTGCGGGGGCGAGGTCGAGCTGGGAGCAGGGCTGTTGATTGAGAGCAACGCCTACCAGTTGCTCGTTCCGACCAAAGATCGCCTGGAGGGGCTGGCAGCCTTTGCCGAAAAACGAAAACCGAACTATCGCGGAGAGTGACGAGGGGGAGTAGCCGATGAGCAAACATTTGGAAGAGACGTTGCAGGAAAAGATCGCGCAAATCCAGCAAGGTGGCGATGCCAAGTACCACGAAAAGCTCAAGGAGCAAAACAAGCTGTTTGTCCGCGATCGGCTGAAGCTGTTGTTCGACGATGAATTTATGGTCGAGGACGGGCTGTTCGCCAATGTCATGGCGGGAGATTTGCCGGCAGACGGCGTCGTGACCGCCATCGGAAAAGTAAACGGCCAGACAGTGTGCGTCATGGCCAATGACTCTACGGTCAAGGCTGGCTCCTGGGGTTCGCGGACGGTGGAAAAGATCATCCGCATTCAGGAAACGGCCGAAAAAATGCGCGTGCCGCTGATTTATCTCGTCGACTCGGCCGGGGCGCGGATTACGGATCAACTGGAAATGTTCCCTGGCAGACGGGGAGCGGGCCGGATTTTTTACAACCAGGTGAAGCTGTCCGGAAAAATTCCGCAAGTGTGCATCCTGTTCGGCCCGTCCGCTGCAGGCGGAGCGTACATCCCGGCATTTTGCGACATTGTCATCATGGTCGACAAAAACGCGAGCATGTACCTTGGCTCCCCGCGCATGGCCGAAATGGTGATCGGGGAAAAGGTGAGCCTGGAAGAGCTGGGCGGCGCCCGGATGCACTGCTCGGTGAGCGGCTGCGGCGACGTGCTGGCTGCCAATGAAGAGGAAGCGATTCGGTCGGCGCGCACCTACTTGAGCTTCTTTCCGGCCAACTACACGCAACAGCCTCCGCTGGCAGCGGCTAAAGGCCCTATCGAAACGGCCAAGGACATCTCCAGCATTGTCCCGGAAAATCAAAACGCGCCCTTTAACATGCACGATCTCATTCAATCGTTGGTCGATGCGGATTCGTTTTTCGAGATTAAAAAGCTGTTTGCCCAGGAGCTGATTACAGGTCTTGCCCGTCTGGACGGCAAGCCGATCGGGATTATCGCCAACCAGCCGCGGGTGAAGGGCGGCGTACTGTTCGTCGATTCGGCCGACAAGGCGGCGCGGTTTATTACGCTGTGCGACGCGTTCGGCATCCCGCTCCTGTTCCTGGCCGATGTTCCGGGCTTTATGATCGGCACAGCGGTGGAGCGCGCGGGCATCATCCGCCACGGGGCGAAAATGATTTCGGCGATGGCCGAGGCGACCGTACCGAAAATTTCCGTCATCGTGCGCAAGGCGTACGGAGCAGGACTGTACGCGATGGCCAGCTCGGCGTTCGAGCCGGATGCGTGTATCGCCCTGCCCGGCGCGCAAATCGCGGTAATGGGCCCGGAAGCAGCGGTGAACGCCGTTTACAGCAACAAAATTCAGGCCATCGAAGACCCGGCCGAGCGCCAGGCGTTCATTCAGGAAAAGCGCAAGGAGTACCAGGAGGACATCGATCTGTACCTGTTGGCCTCGAACCTGATCGTCGACGCGATCGTTCCGCCGAGCAGCTTGCGCCAGGACCTGATTGCGCGCTACGAGATTTACAAGGACAAACGGCAAGTGTTCTCCGACCGGAAGCATCCGGTTTATCCAGTGTAGGAGGGAATGGCTGGAGACTGTCGCCTTTGGGCGGCAGTCTTTTTTGGCTGGCGAAAAGGTAAATTCCTCTGCGAGCTGTTTCTTTCGTTCGATGTTGATTTTTGTATTGTAAATCAGGAAGTCAGGCTGCCCAAGGCAAGGAAGCAGATTCAAAAAGCATTGCGAATGGTCGAGCAGGTAGAATGATAGCTCCCAGAAAGGTCCACACGAATGCCCGCACTTCTTCTTTAATTCTTGTCCAATCTTTTTACCTTGCCCTTTCTTTTTCCCCTCCGACATCCCCCTTGGCCCCTGACGAGGAAAGAGACGAAATCCGCGAAAGCTCTTTGGGCTCCCAACCGAGGCGGAGGGGAAAAAGCGAAACACGCTTTTAGCGTCCAACTCTGAGAAGCTCCCTGAATCAACCACTTTTGGACGCGGTTTCGCTTTTTCCCCGCAGCCAGGCAGTCCAGCCCCCCAGCAGGGAGCCCAAGAAGCTACAGCGATTTCGTCTCTTTCCTCGCCGCACCAAAAGTGCCGATGAAGGCCGCTTTTAAAACACAGCACGTACTAAACCCAAAGTTTTCACCTCATCCGGCCATGTAAACGAAAGAATCAACAGAGAATTTTTCGATAATTGCGATCTTTTTTGTTCCAATCAATTGAACAATCTCCTAAACTCTGCTATTCTTATAAAATAAGTATTGATTAATGTAGGTGAACAAATGCAGCCAGTAACTAGCGATTTGCAAGTGGTCGTAGTTGGCGGTGGTTCCGTTGGTTTGCTGTACGCAGCAAGGCTTGCGCTCGCTGGACTGTCCGTGACCGTCGTTACGCGCAGTTCACTTCAGGCGAATCAACTCATGGAACAAGGACTTTCGCTCCAGCGTCTGGACGGCACAAAAACAAAGGTGATGGTACCTGCCCGCCCCATTGAAGCTGGCTTGCCTGCAGGGAACCTGTACCTGCTCGCCGTCAAGCAGCCTGATTTGCCTCCGTTGCTTCCGGCGCTGACCGACTTGAATCCTGCCGCGCGCGTCGTCGCGCTGCAAAACGGGATGGGGCACCAGGAAATGCTCGCAGAAGTGCTTGCGGACGCGCAATGCTTTTTCGCCATTCACACAGAAGGAGCCAGAAGGCATTCCGCGACGGAAGTGGAGCATACCGGGACAGGCACTTTGCGTGTCGGACCATGGCAGGAGAGAAACAGCAGAGATCCCGTGATCGCTTCCTTTGTCGAATGGGCATCGGCTGCGGGGATTACGGCGATCTACGAAAAAGCGATTGAACCGCATGCGTGGAGAAAGCTGCTCGCCAATGCCTTGATAAATCCGCTTACGGCATTGTTTGAAATCCCGAACGGGGCACTCCTCGACAGTTCGCATACACAAGCGCTGATGCGCGATTTGTTTGATGAAGCCGCGCAGGTAGCTGCTTTCGCCGGACAAAAAATTGGGGAAAAAGACTGGCAGGAAATTGTCGTTATTTGCCGAAGTACTTCCCGTAATCTTTCCTCTATGCTGCAAGATGTGATGAAAAATAGGTCTACGGAAGTACAATCAATCAACGGTTATCTTGTCGAATTAGGAAAAAAGTCTGGGATTCCTACTCCGTTGCACGAGACCTTGCTTCGCGTCATTCTTCTAAAATCTGGCATGGGAATAGGGAAGGAGGGGAGGCGACAGTAGATGGCCATGTGGACAACTTTCTGGTCCTATTTTTGGGGGACGCTGACCGTAGTGCCATTCTTAGGATTTCCGCTTGTCTATTTGATTGTGTACATGGTGAAGCGGAACAAAAGATTGGCAGGTCGTTGGGCGGTGAATATCACGAATTTTTTGGTGATTCGTTCCGCTGTTTCCGCGTACGAGCTCATCTGGCCAGAAGCGATGTCAGCCTGGTGGTGGGTTAGCTGCTTTTTCCTGGTGACGATTGTGCTGCTAGGCTGGTTCCAGGTGAAGTTGAAAGGGAAGCTCTCCTTGAAAAAGGTAGGATTTTCCGCTTGGCGGTTGTCGTTTCTCTGGTTTGGACTTGTCTATATAGTGCTGTTTACGACGGGCATAATCAAGACGATGGATGTGGTGTAACGCACTGGCTATACATATCGTATTTATTCCGATAAGAAAGAAGGTTGGAACTATGCGACTTCCCATCGAGAGCATCGGACATAAGATTCGGATGATTCGAAAAGAACGTGGATTTACTTTGGAGATCATGGCAGGAAAAACGGGGCTGAGCAAAGGGCTGCTCAGTCAGGTGGAGCGGGGAATTTCCCAGCCATCGCTGGATTCGCTGTGGAAAATCACAAAGGCGCTGGAATCCCCGATCATTCATTTCTTCGAGGACATCGATCAAAAGCAAGTACACGTGACACGTCTGCAAAAGCGCAGACAACTGGTTTTTCCCGAATCGACAGGCACGTATTCGTTGCTCTCAATGGGAGGGAGCGCCAAGCTGGGCATGCTGGAGGTCCGGCTGATGCCAGGAGAAATGGTCGCGGACAAATTCGTCCAGACCGAAGGCGAGGAATGCTTCACGGTGATCGCCGGAAGCGTGACAGCGAGGTTCAACGATGAAGAGCACGTGCTGGAGACAGGCGACAGCATCTCGTTTGACAGCAGCAAATCGCACACGATTGAAAACAGCGGCGACGTGGAAGCCGTTCTGATCTGGTCTGTCACACCGCCTCAATTTTAAGAAAAAACAGCGCTACACTTTGACAACCCATTTTGGCGGGTTGTCTTGTTTTTTGTGGATGGCTAGCGTGGTATAATTTGCAGTGACCATCGCCCTAAGAAAGGTGAGCTAGCATGAATGTTGAACGCGTTGCGCTTCCATTGGCAAATCGGCTGGCACGAGAGTACCAGCAGCAGAACGAATCTGCTTTGTCCTTATTCGCGCACAATCCCTACCAAGATCAGTCATACCGGGAACGGTTGAAGTGGCTCTCCACGCAAACCTTCGAGCGGAAGCAACTGGCGGAAGGCTTACATAACTTTAATGAAGCAATAGGCACTCACCCCGAAGCGCTGAAAAACATCGAATTACTGAAGCAGCCGGATACATATGTCGTCATCGGCGGCCAGCAGGCAGGAGTCCTCACAGGCCCGCTGTACACGATCAACAAAGCGGTTCATTTGATTCAGGCAGCGCGAAAGCTGTCGGCCGAACTGCAAACAAACGTCGTCCCCGTCTTTTGGATCGCCGGAGAAGACCATGACATTGATGAAATCGATCATGTGTACTGGGCGGCGGATAGCGATACCCGTCTGCACAAGGAACGGCTGAAGCTGCGAAAAAAAGGGCGCATGTCGGCAAGCAAGCTGGCTTTGGAAGAAGAGGTGTGTATGCAGTTCCTGGATGCTTTTTTCCAGGAACAAACTGAGACAGCCGAAACGAAAAACGTGCGGGAATTGCTGACGCAAACAGCCAAAAGCTCGGCTACGGTGGCGGAGTGGTTTGCCCGGCTGATGGCCCAACTGTTCGGAAAGCATGGGCTGATCCTCGTCGAGTCATCGCTGCCGTTCGTACGGGAGCTGGAACGCCCCGTGTTTCAGCAGGTGATCGAACAAAACGAGCAGATGGCCCGCCTGCTCGTGAAGGCAAAAGACCGGATCGCAGCGGCCGGGTATCCGTTGCAGCTTGAAGTTGACGAGCAACAGGCCAACCTGTTCATCTACGAAGGGGAAGACCGGCTGCTATTGTCCCGGCATCTGGATCGCTTTGTCAACAGACGGCAGTCGTACAGTCGCGAGGAATTGCTGCGGCTGGTCCAGGAGCAGCCTGAGCGATTCAGCGCCAATGTCGTCACGCGCGGTCTGATGCAGGAGCATTTGTTTCCGACTGTGGCTTTCATCGGGGGGCCAGGCGAGATCGCCTATTGGGCGTACTATCGCGAAGTTTTCGAGCTGTTCGGGATGCAGATGCCGATTGTTTTGCCGCGCATGTCCATCACCCTCGTGGAAGGCGCTCACCTCCGTCTGCTGGAGAGTCTGGAGCTTACGGTCGAACAGGTGCTGACCGACTTTGCGGGCTGGAAAGCCGAGTGGGAGAAAAAGCAAGGGCCGCATCCGCTGCATGAGCAATTTGCCAGTGCGCGCGAATCAATCCAGGCCATGTACCGTCCGCTCGTGGAAGAGGTGCTGCGTCTGGACCCGGGAATGCGCGGCCTGGCGGAAAAGAACAGTGCGCTGTTGCTTGAGCAGGTGTCCTTTTTGGAGGAACGTTTGATTCGCTCCTTGCAGCAAAAAGAAGATGTCGCCTATAACCGGATCAAGCGGATCGAGACGACGCTTTTGCCCGAGGGCGGCTTGCAGGAACGCAAGCTCTGTTTTTTCCCCTTCGCGAACAAGTACGGGCTGGAACTGGTTGATCGTCTGGTCGAGGCTCCGTTTGCTCACGACGGCACTCATCAACTCTTTTTCGTGTAACAGGCAAAAAACAAAACGGATGAAAACAAAAAGTCGGCTGATCGTCCT
The DNA here is from genome assembly GCF_057543335.1 of Brevibacillus sp. YAE8. NCBI lineage: Bacteria > Bacillati > Bacillota > Bacilli > Caryophanales > Paenibacillaceae > Brevibacillus > Brevibacillus sp. YAE8. The sequence goes on along the minus strand of NZ_BAAIYG010000005.1, from coordinate 206,231 downwards.
AGACGGCCAGTCGGCTTTTTTTCGTGCAATGAAGGCGCTGCGAATCGCTTGATTTTTCTTGCGTGTTTGGAAAATGGAAACAATTTCTACGGCGTATGCCGAAACTTTTCCGACAAAGTTTGCGTCCTACGAATAACGGAATTCCTGTGAAGAAAGGTGGTACTCGGGATGGAGAACAAGTCGCGACTATTCGGGAAAAAAGCCACTGTATGGGCGCTTGTCCTGTCGATGGCCTGGGCAGGCACAGCACTTGGCGAGTCGAATCAGGCCCAGGCCAGGGAGGAAAAGGCCGTCACCGCTTCCGTCTCCTTCCTCGACACAAAAGGACATTGGGCGGCCAAGGAGATTGAGCAGGCAGCCAAAGCCGGGTTGATTCAAGGCTTCCCGGACGGGACGTTTCAACCGGAGAAAACAGTGACACAGGAGCAGTTTCTTTCGTTGATAGAGCGCGTGCTCCCGTCCTACAAAGGGCACGAGCCGGACGCTTTTGTCAAAGAGACGTATGTAGCGAAAGCTTCGGGCCGCTGGTCGGAGCAAACGTATCGCCACCTGGCGGCAGCAGGCATCATGACGACAGGCAAACCGACGGATGGAATGACGCGGCTGGAGGCGGCGCGCCTTCTGTTGGCAGCGCTCGGCCATCAGTCCGAGGGCGAAAAATACCGGGGAACGACGGCGCGGTTTTTCTCCGACCTGTCGCCCAAAAACGAGCATGAGGTCATGACCGTCTATCCGGCGTACAAAATGGGGCTTCTCTCCGGCTATCCGGACGGCACGTTCCGCCCGCAAGAAACGATCAGCAGAGCGCAGGCCGTCGCGATGCTGACCCGACTGGACAGCAAAATGGAAGAGCTGTTCCCGGGCCAGGTGAGCGAGAGCGAGAAAAAGGCGATGACCGATGCCGTAGCGGCGTTTGTCCGCGATGTGATGGACCAGAAAAAGATCAGGCGCTACGACGACCTCGTCGCGTATGTGAGGCAAAACAAGCTGAATGTCAGCGAGTCTTTTTTGCGCGAGCATTTCTCGTTCATGAAATACGAAATTTACGACTTCGTGCGTTTTCCGCAATTCAATGAACTTTTGTACTTCGCCAAAATCGGCACGAACAAGTACAGACTGACCGTCCAATACTACGCGGGCGAACTGGGCGGCAGCGTCGACAAAACTTTTTACCTCTCGTCTGCGGACGGCAAGACGTTCCGGCTGATTGGCAAAGACGAATAGCGGGCAACAAAAAAAGCTGGGTGCTTTGCATCCAGCTTTTTGCGATTTTGAGGAAAACGCGCTACGACTCCCCCTGGCCTTTAAGCAGGCGGATCAGCTTGCGGTTGAAGTCGACGGCAGCTTCTGTGGTCATCCCGTTTTGGAGCAAAAAGGTGGTCGTATAAGCGGTGTCATCGTAATTGAAGCTGTAAAAGGCGTACGTCCCTGAGTCGGTTTCCTTTTGCCCGTACTCGACCGCCATTCCTTCGATGAGCTGTGATTGCGCGTCGGCGAGGAAATTTTTCATCGTGTGGATTTCCATGATGATGACCGGCCTGCCAGCGTATTCACCGTAAAACAGTTCGCGTTGCTGCCTGTTTCGCATCACGGCGCGCTGCTCGTCAGTCAGTGGCAGAAGCTCGCCTTTTTCATCGGTGTACACAATGACGGCGACAGAGGGGCCGGCGATCTGCTGCTGGTTTACGATCGGCGGGTAGCGGATTTCGGCGTATTTGACCGCGAGCTTTTCCGCAGGCGGAACGACAATGTCGACGTGAAGCTGCTCCTCCATGCGCTTTTCCACCTCTTTCGGCAGCGTGACTTCCACTTCCGGTTCCCCGCATCCTGGCAAAAACAGCAGGAGCGTCAAGCTGAACAACCACAAGCGTCTCATGATTCGCCACCTTTCCTTGGCCTGTGTCGCTCTTTTTCCTATATTTTACCATATAACGAGCGCGGGAAGGCGCTTCTGCCTCCAAAAGAAAAAAGCGTGCGGGTACCAGTGACGGTCCGCACGCTTTTTGACGTGACGCTCAAACGGTTTGATTGCGCCCGGCCCCGATGCCGCTTGTGACGACCAACACGCTGACGAGGCAGAGCAGGCTGAGCGGCACGGTCCAGGAGTGCTGCAAATCGTAGAGAAAGCCGACAAAAATCGGGCCGACCGCAGCGAGCAAGTAGCCGACAGACTGGGCCATGCCGGATAGCCGGGCGGCCTGGCGCACGTCTTTGGCCCGAATGACGATAAAGGTGAGGGCGAGACTGATGCAGGCGCCTTGCGAGAGGCCGAGCAGCAACAGGCAGAGGCAGAGCAGAAGCTCGCTTGTGCCGAGCAAAAGCCCGCCGAAGCCGACGAGGGAGAAGAGGCCGACTACAGCCGCGAGCAAACGCTGATTCGTCAAGCGGGAAGCGAGCACAGGGGTGAAAAAGCTCGCAGGCAGGCTGACCGCCTGCACGAGCGACAGCATCCATCCGGCGCTGGTTTGGCTGATGCCGTGCTGCTGCAAGAGCGTAGGCAGCCAGGCGATCGTGCAGTAAAACAGAAACGACTGCAAGCCCATGAACAGCGTGACCTGCCAGGCCAGCAGCGAGCTCCACAGCCCTTGTTTGCTTTTTTCGCCCGTGCTTTTTCCTGGCTGGCTTCCGTCAGCGCGAAGCTGCGGCAGCCAGACGGCGATGGCGAACAGGACCGGGAGCGCCCAGGAGAAGAGCGAGCCTTGCCAACCCCAGCCGCCTGTGCTGGCGAGCGGGATGCTGATGCCGGAAGCGAGCGCGGCACACATCGACATCGTGGTCGTGTACACGCTCGTCATCAACCCGGCTTTTTGCGGGAAGCGCTGCTTGACCAGGCCGGGCAGCAGCACGTTGCAGATGGCGATGCCTGCTCCGATCAGGGCGGTTCCGGCGAACAGTGTGAAGACGAAGCCGGACGAGCGCAGAATCAGCCCGATGAGGACGACGAGCAGTCCGGCAAAGAGCGTGCGCTCCGTGCCAAAGCGGTGCCCGATGCCCGGTGCCAGCGGCGAGAGCAGCGCGAAGGCGAGCAAAGGAACGGTAGTCAGCAGTCCGGACATTCCATTGGACAGGCCGAGGTCGCCTTGGATGGAGCCGACCAGAGGGCCAACAGCCGTCAGCGGAGAGCGCATGGCAAATGTAATCAAAATAATTCCGGCGATGATGAGAAACGGTTTGGGAGTGACAGGCTGCGCTTTGCTTTTCGCTGCTGTCAGGGTGGCAGGGCTCATGCGTCCATCCCTCCTTTCTCGATCAGCTCCGTGAGAGCTGTTTTGCTGGCTTGAATCAGGTTGCTTGCCGCTTCTTCCGCCGCGTCAGGACTTTGTTCGGCAATCGCTTGGACGAGAGCCGTATGTGTGATTGCCTGCTGGTCCAACAGGTCGTGGAAATCCAGCGTGCCGCTGACAGACAGGCGCAAGGATTCGGTCATCTGCTCGTACAGGTCGATCATGACGCTGTTGTGTGTCGCGTGGGCGACCGCGATATGAAACGCCACGTCAGCGGTGATGTACGCTTGCGGATCGTGCCTGAGCGAGAGGGAAGCGTCGAGCTTTTGCCGGATTTGCAGCAAATCGGCATCCGTCCTGCGCATGGCAGCCAGCCGGGCGATTTCGCGCTCCAGTCCGTACCGCACCTCCAAAATTTCCAGCAAGGTCGAGCGCCGCAGCCGTCGCTGCATCGCTGCGCCGAACTCGCTGGACGAGCGGACGTAAGTGCCATCGCCTTGGCGCGCTTCCAGCATGCCTGTGTGGATCAGCGCCTGCACCGCCTCGCGCAGCGTGTTGCGGCTGATGCCGAGCTGCTCCACCAGCTCCGGCTCAGGCGGGATGCGTTCTCCGACCTTCCACGCGCCTGATTCGACCCGCTGCACCAGTTGTTCCGCAATCTGTTTCACGAGCGAAGAGCGGACAGGTTTTTGCAATGTCATAGGATAAACCTCCAAACATCCGACGATTGGGAATGTCGCCATTTTAGCATGGGGAAAGACGACGGGCAAGATTCATGAGCGAGGAAACTGTTTGCAAGCGCAAAAAAAGACAGGTGCGTTTCCCGGGAAGAAGAAACGACCTGTCTTGATGCTACGCGGTCATCCGTTTTTCCATGCGCTTTTGCCAGAGTAGCAGCAAGGCGGCGATCACGAGCGGGTAGAGCGCGGACCAGCCCAGAAATGGATAAAGCGCGACAGTGAAGACGAGCGACGTCCAGGAAGCCAGCCGTCCGAGACGATGGTTGCGCAGCAGCCGGATTCCGGCGAGACACCCGCCGATGTAGGTGGCAAAAAACGTGGCGTTGGGCAGCTCGATCAGCCGGGCCAGGTCAATCACTCCTGCATACAGGACCGTCAGCACCACGCCAAAGCAGAGCGAGAGGAACAACAGCCCGCCGATCGGCGTCCGGTATTTCGCGTGCAGCAGCCCAAACCAGCGGGGCGCGATCTTTTCCTGCGCCAGCGCATAGGCGATCCGCGCCGCCGCGCCGATGTAGGCGTTGGTGGTGGCGATGCAAATAAACAGGGCAGTCACAGCCACGATCCAGCCGCCGACAGGCCCGAGTGACAGTTGAACCATGACGGACAGCGCTGCCGCCGAGATGCCTGCGCCATAGCTGTGAGTGGCGACCGTCATGAACGCGACGGCAAAGTACAGGAGGGCGACGATGCCCGCGCTCCACAATACGCCGCGGATGGCATTTTTCGCCGGATCGACGAACTCCTCGGACAAGTGCGTGACCGCCTCCCAGCCGATAAAGCACCAAAATAACAGCCCTGCCGCTTGCACGACGCTAAGCCAGCCGTTGGGGGCAAACGGAGTGAAGTGAGCGGCGGAAGCGTGCGGCAGCGCAGCGACGACGGCCACGATCAAAATCGAGATAATGAGCGCGACGACGATCGTTTGCACGCGAGCGGCAACGTGCATCCCTAACACGTTCATGATGAGCACCGCGATCAAAATGAGCGCAGCCGCCGCGTAAATTTGCGTGTCGCCCCAGCCGAGCAGCACCGCGAGATAGTTGGCTCCGGTCACGCTGAGGATCGGGGCGCCGATGGGCACAGATAATAGAAAAAACCAGCCGACGATGTTGCCGAAGCGGTCGCCGTAGGCCGTGCGGACAAAGGTGGAGACGCCGCCGGAACTTGGGTAGCGGGCGGACAGCAGTCCCATCGTGAGTGCCATCGGCAAGACGAGAATCGACATGACCAGCCAGGCGAGGATCGAGGCGGGGCCTGCCTTTTCTGCCGCCAGCCCCGGGATGAGCAGCACGCCGGACCCGATGACGGCCCCGATGTACAAGGCGACGATTTGCGGCAGCCGCAGCGTTTTGGCGAGGCCCGCTGTTTGCACAGTTGCTTTTTCCATGAATGTTCCCTCTCTTTATCGTTCGGTTGTTTGTAGAGGTAGTGTAGCATAACATAATCATCGGAGTTATCTATAATATTAGATAATTAAAATCGGTTTTTTCGATGAAAAGGAGGGAGAGGAATTTGGATACGCGCTACTTGCTGACCTTTCGCGAGGTAGCCAAATGCCAGAGCTTTACCCGCGCGGCAGAGGTGCTGGGCTATGCGCAATCCAGCGTGACGACGCAGATTCAAAACCTGGAGGCGGATTTTGGCGTCACGCTGTTTGAGCGGTGGGGGCGAAAAATCAGACTGACCCACGCCGGAGAAGCCCTTCTCGCCTACAGCGAGCAACTGCTGGCGGTGCTGGACGAAGCGAGGGCCAACCTGTCCGAGCAGGCGCAGTTGGCTGGCACCTTGCGCATTGGCACGGTGGAATCGCTCGCCGCTTTTTTTCTCCCGCCTTTTTTGCAAGCATTTCGCACGGAGCACCCGCGCGTGCGCATTTTGTTGAAGCCGGGAATTTGTCACGAACTGCGCCAGGGCGTCAAGGAGGGCCACTACGACTTCGCCTTTGTGCTCGACTGGCTGCAGGATCACCCTGAACTGGTGAACATCAATCTCGGCGAAGAAAAGCTCGTCGTCATCGCCGCGCCCAACCATCCGCTGGCCCGGCTGGAACAGCTCGAAGCGCGCGATTTTGCCGGAGCAAACTGGATTTTTACCGAAGCCGGATGCAGCTACCGCTCGATCATGGAGTCTGTTCTGCGCGACGCCGGAGCGACGATCGAATCGTCGTCCGAGTTCGGCAGTCTGGAAGCGATCAAGCAATGCGTCGCATATGATTTAGGGATTGCGCTCGTTCCTTACATCGCCGTCGCCGAAGAAGCGAAAAACGGTACGCTCACCATCCTGCCTTTTTCCCATCCGGAAGTCCGCGTCTACCGCCAACTGGTCTATCATAAGAAAAAATGGATGCCACAGGCGCTGCTGCGGTTTTTGGAGCTGCTGACGACAAATGCAGGACAGCAGCAGGGCGCAGCAAAAAACGCCATTTCGGCAGCGAAGGCGGATGCGATCTGACAGCAGCGGCGAGGCTCGCTTTCAGCAGCGCAGCCGTTCGCGGGGCGACACCTGCAGCCGTGTGCCGAAAAATTGGCGGGAACAGGAAAAAGAGATGATGGTTGTACTTGCGTATGATATGATAGACAGGGTTGTGTTTATGAGATAAAAGGAGGTCTAACCATACATGAACACCGTTTCTGAAAGCATTGTAAAAGACATGTCGCTTGCACACAGCGGCCATTTGAAAATTGACTGGGTAAAAGAGCACATGCCCGTTCTCAACCGCATCCGCGAGCGCTTTGAAAAAGAGCAGCCATTTGCAGGACTGAAAGTGGCGATCTCCTTGCACCTGGAAGCAAAAACCGCGTACCTGGCAAAAGTCGTGCAAGCCGGTGGCGCTGAAGTAACGATTACAGGCTCCAACCCGCTCTCCACTCAGGACGACATTTGCGCGGCGCTGGTGGAAGACGGCATCCGCGTTTTTGCGAAGTACAATCCAGATCCAGCCGAGTACAAGGAGCACCTGATTAAAACGCTGGAGACGCGCCCTGACCTGATTATCGACGACGGTGGCGACCTGGTGACCATCCTGCACAGCGAGCGCCGCGATCTCTTGTCGCAAGTGCGCGGTGGCGCAGAGGAAACGACAACAGGGATTCTGCGCTTGAAAGCATTGGAAAAAGAAGGCAAGCTGGAGTTCCCGATGGTAGCGGTGAACGACGCTTTCTGCAAATATTTGTTTGACAACCGTTACGGTACAGGCCAATCCGTATGGGATGGCATCAACCGCACAACCAACCTGGTCGTAGCAGGGAAAACCGTTGTCGTAGCCGGCTATGGCTGGTGCGGAAAAGGTGTGGCGATGCGCGCGAAAGGTCTTGGCGCGAAAGTCATCGTGACCGAAATCGACGCGATCAAAGCGGTAGAAGCGTACATGGACGGCTTCGAAGTAATGCCGATGAGCGAAGCGGCGAAGCACGGCGACTACTTCGTGACCGTGACCGGAAACCGCGACGTGATCCGCAAAGAGCATTTTGAAGTGATGAAAGACGGCGCGATCCTGTCCAACGCAGGCCACTTCGATGTCGAAGTAAACAAAGTGGAGCTTGGCGCCCTGTCGACATCCAAGCGAATCGTGCGCAAAGATATTGAAGAATTTGTCATGGCAGACGGTCGAAAACTGTACCTTCTCGCAGAAGGACGCCTCGTAAACCTGGCAGCAGGCGACGGCCACCCGGCAGAGATCATGGACATGACCTTTGCCCTGCAAGCTGTTTCGCTGGCGTATGTCAACGAACAGTACCAAAACATCGGCAAAAAAGTGCTGAACGTACCTTACGAGCTGGATGCAATGGTTGCCCAATACAAATTGGAAGCATTGAACATCGGCATCGACAAATTGACCGACGAGCAAAAAGCATATCTCGATAGCTGGGTCGAATAGTTCGCGAAAACCGTCCTTTCCCGGCAAAAAATTCAACGAAAAAATCCTGCTTACAAATGCAGGATTTTTTTTTATAATAGCAAGTAGGCGACAAAGTGGGGAAAAGTGGGGGAAAGTGGAGCCGAAGGACAGGAAAGTGGGGGACTAGGGCGTGTTCATGGGGGAATACCAGCACAGCATCGATGAAAAAGGCCGCCTGACGATCCCTGCCAAATTCCGTGAAGGACTGGGAGCTTCCTTTGTCATTACCCGCGGACTCGATCAATGCTTGTTCGCCTATCCGATGGAAGAGTGGAAGCAGCTTGAGGAAAAACTGAAGACTCTTCCCTTTACAAAAGCGGATGCACGCGCGTTTACACGGTTTTTCTTTTCCGGCGCAACCGAATGTGAGTGGGACAAGCAGGGAAGGGTAAACATACCGCCCAATCTGCGCGAGCATGCCGGTATGCAAAAGGAATGTGTCATCATTGGCGTATCCAACCGCGTAGAGGTGTGGAGCAAAGAACGTTGGGAAGATTATTTCGCCCAGTCGGAAGGCTCTTTTGGAGAAATTGCTGAGAAACTGGTTGATTTTAATTTGTAGCAGCGAGAAGAACAGGAGTGACGACATTGTCGTTTCATCACGTAACCGTACTGAGGGACGAAGCTGTAGACGGCCTGAACATCCGGCCCGGGGGCACTTATGTGGACTGCACGCTCGGTGGAGCGGGACATAGCAGCCTGATCGCGTCCCGTTTGACCGAGGGCGGCCGCCTGATTGCGATCGATCAGGATGACTGGGCGCACGACAACGCCCGGGAAAGACTGGCCCCCTATATGGACAAGGTAACACTGGTCAAAAGCAATTTTCGCCATCTGAAAGAGATTGTCAAAGATTTGGGGCTTACAGGTGTAGATGGAGTTTTGTTTGATCTGGGGGTGTCTTCCCCGCAGCTCGACGAAGGCGAACGCGGTTTCAGCTACAATGCGGACGCGCCGCTCGACATGAGAATGGATCAGCAAGCGCCGCTTTCGGCCTACGACATCGTCAACGAGTGGGACGAAGAGGAGATTGCCAAGATCATCTGGCTGTACGGAGAAGAGAAATTTTCCCGGCGGATTGCCCGGCAAATTGTACAGCAGCGCAAAAAGCAGCCGATTCGTACAACAGGCGAGCTGGTCGAGCTGATTAAGGAAGGAATCCCGGCAGCAGCGCGGCGCACAGGAGGACATCCTGCGAAGCGGACGTTTCAGGCGATCCGCATTGCCGTCAACGATGAACTGGATGCATTCAAAGAAGCTGTCGCCGATGCCATTGATATTTTGAATCCGGGTGGCCGCGTGAGCGTCATCACGTTCCATTCGCTGGAAGACCGGATTTGCAAGCAGGTGTATCAAGATTATTCCAAGGGCTGCACATGCCCGCCGTCGTTTCCGATCTGCACGTGCGGGAACGAAGCGATTGTCAAAGTCATCACGCGCAAGCCGATTTTGCCGTCGGAAGAGGAGCTTGCGGCCAATCCACGCGCGCGTTCTGCGAAGCTGCGGGTAGCCGAGAAGGTGTAGAGGGAGACAGCAACGAGGAAAAAGGGGTGAGAAAGCGTTGAGCTACTACTACCAAGGGAATCTGGCAATGGAGCTGGAGAAGCAGTCCCGCTCCGTCACCAAGACAACAAAACGAACGATCCGAATCAAACCAACCATTCCGACAGGCGAAAAATTGCTCTATCTCTTGTTTATCTCGTTGACAGTGATCGGCCTGGGGATGGTCGGAGTCAGGTACTCGCAAATCTCCCAGATGAATTACGAAATCCAGAGCACGAAAAAAGAAAACCGTCTGGTAGCCGAGAAAAACGCCACTCTGAAGCTTCAGATCGAGCAGCTCAGCAATCGCGATCGCATCCAGAGAGAAGCAGAGCGACAAGGCATGGTGTACAACGCGAATGCCGTACATACGATTGGTCAGGGGAAAGTAAAGGCGAGTTCGCTTCAACAACAACAGCCAAACCAGCCTTAAAATCAATGTTACTGCGTCAATTGTGCGGTAACATTTTTTTCTTACGCTTGACTGTCCGTGCCGATTCAGGCAGGCGATCATTGACGTGATGGAGTGAGTGGAAATGGAAACGAAACGACTCGTGAATTGGCGCATCCTCATTTGTGCGTTATGCCTGATTTTGATCTTTTCAGGCTTGAGCATTCGGATCTACTGGATTCAAACGGTAGACGCAGCTCGAATCATGGGACAGGCACAGGAGCAATGGGACCGGAATCGGACCCTGCAGCCGACGCGCGGTGCCATCAAAGACCGAAACGGCGAAATTCTCGCCTTCCAAGGCAAGGCATACACCGTGAACGCCAGGCTGAAAGGGCGGGATGAAAAAGATCAGGACGTCGTCAAGGACCCTTACTACACAGCAAACAGTCTGGCCCCCATTCTCAACGCTCCGGTGCCTGAATTGGTGAAGATGCTGACCAAGCCGAACAAGGTGGTGGAGCTGGGCCGCTACGGAAGGAAAATCAGCGAAGAGCAGAAAAAGCGGATTTTGGAGTTGCAATATCCGAAGCTGCCAAGCGGTAAGCAGGTGGAAGAAAATCAGCTTCCGGGGATTTTTCTGAATGAGACGACAAGACGCGTCTACCCGAACAACAGCTTTGCCTCGCACGTGATCGGGTATCTCGATCTGTACGATGAGCCGAAGATGGGGATCGAACTGCAGCTCAACAAGGAGTTGGCCGGAGAAGAAGGGCAGATGCAGTATAAAAGAGACGGAGCTGGCTACCAGCTACCGGATGGAGAAGGCGAATACATCCCGGCAAAAGACGGCTACGATGTCTATCTGACCATCGACAGGCAAATTCAGGATTACGTCGAACAAGCGCTGGATGTGGTGGATCGGCAGTACAAGCCAAAAGGGATGACGGTCATCGTATCCGATCCGCAGACGGGCGAAGTTTTGGCGATGGGCAATCGTTCGCAATTTAATCCCAATACGTACTATAACGGGATTTCGAACTATACGAACCACGCGATCACCTCCATGTTCGAGCCTGGCTCCACGTTCAAGATCATTACGCTGGCCGCCGCGATTGAGGAAGGCTTGTTCAACCCGAATGAGACGTATGACTCCGGGAAGTACACGATCAAGGGACAAGTTCCGATTCGCGACCATAACAACGGGGTGGGCTGGGGCAGAATTTCGTTTCTGGAAGGGGTGCAACGCTCCAGTAACGTGATGTTCGCGAAGCTCGGCTACGAGCGTCTGAAGCTGGAGAAGCTCAGGGCGTACTTCAAAAAGTTCGGGATGGGCTCCCTGACTGAAATCGAGTTGCCCTACGAAAAAGAAGGAACCCTGATTAACTTGGAAAAACCGCAGTCTCCTCGCGACTGGGCAGCGACGACCTTCGGACAAGGGGTGACGGTTACGGCGATCCAGCAAGTGATGGCAGTAGGGGCCATCGCCAACGGCGGCGAGCTGTTGAAGCCGCATATCGTCAAGGAAATGCGCGATCCGCATACAGGAGCGGTCGTGAAGCGCAGCGAGCGCGAAGTCGTGAGAAGGGTCGTCTCGGAGGCGACGGCGAAGAAGACCCGCGACATTTTGGAAACGGTCGTGACCGGCGAGCACGGAACAGGGAAGCTGTACGCCATCGACGGCTACCACGTCGCCGGGAAAACCGGTACCGCGCAAAAGTACGATCCGAACACAGGCAAGATCATGGACGGGCACTACATCGCTTCGTTTATCGGCTTTGCGCCGAAAGACAATCCGCGCCTGCTCGTCTACGTCGTAATTGACGATCCCGATACGAAAGAATGGTACGCGTACTGGGGCAAAATGATGATCGCGCCGACGTTCAAGTCGATCATGGAGCGCAGCCTGCAATACTTGCAGCAGCAGCCAGAGGTGCCTCGTGCAGCAGCCGACAGCGGGAAAGGCAAATCGACCGCTACGGCCGCACAGGAACAGGTGCAAGCGGCTCAGTCTGCTGCAAGCCAGACGCTGCCGAAGTTCGTGGGCATGTCCACGACAGCGGCGCAACTGCGAGCGAAGCAGGACAATTTGACCGTGACAGTACTCGGAACCGGGACCAAGATCGTGGAGCAGTACCCTGCCGCCTACGAACAGGTAGTGCCTGGGAAGCAAATCATTTTGGTATCGGACCGCTTGACGGGCGCGAAAATGCCTGACTTCAAAGGGAAGTCGCTCAGGGAAGTCATGGAATTTGCCTCGCTGCTCGACATTGATGTCCACGCTACGGGCACGGGCTTTGTCGTACAGCAGAGCATTGCGCCGGGCACAGCGTTAAACGGCAAGGAAAAGCTGCAGATCACGCTGCAGTCCGAATCGCAGCCGCCAGCGCCGTCTCCAGCTCAGGACGGAGCGGCGGCATCCGGAACCGCTCCACCGTCAGGAACGGCGCCTCCGGCCGGAACAGGTGCAGCGACCGATCCGGCTGAACAAACGGAACAGCCTGCTGGACAATCGACAGGCCAGCAGGGCGGGGCAGAGTCGAACCAGGGAGCCCCTCCTGCCGGCACAGATGCCAGCCAAACAAGCGCAACCCCATAGTTCTATCCCGTCCCCCCAAGGAATAAGGTAAGGAAGAGACAACCTATTTCCGAGGGGGGACTCGCTTTGCGGGTATCCAATGCTACTGTACGCCGTCGCATTTTCATATCGCTGGTCATCGGCATTGTCCTGTACACGGCGCTCATCACCCGGCTCGGGTATGTGCAATTGATCGAAGGACCGAAGCTTGCCCAGATGGCTGACCAACTGTTGAACCGGGAAATCGACTTCAAGCCGAATCGCGGCCGGATTTTGGATCGGAACGGCAACGAGTTGGTGTCAAACATGACGGTGCCAACGGTAGTCGCCGTCCCCGCGCAAATCAAGGACCCGAAGGAGACGGCCCGGCAGCTCGCGATCATTTTGGAGCAAAAAGAAGAAGACGTTTATCAGGCCATCACCAAAAAACAGATGAGCAACGACAAGATTCCAGGCGGAAAAAAGCTGCCGATCGAAAAAGCGCGGAAAATTCAGGAGTTGAACCTGCCGGGGATTTATTTGGCCGGAGACTCCAAACGCTTTTATCCGAACGGAAGCATGGCTGCGCACATTCTCGGCTTTACCGGAATTGACAATCAGGGCTTGACCGGACTGGAAAAAATTTACGACCCGTTTCTGAAAGGAACCGAGGGGCACATTTCTTTTCCGTCCGATGCCAAAGGGCGCGTCATGCCCGGAGGCTCCGAAGATTACGTCCCTCCGGTGAGCGGGATGGACATGTATTTGACGATCGACAGCGCCATCCAGTCGTTTATCGAGCGGGAGCTGGACCAGGCCGTCGTCGCTTATCAGCCGGACGATGTTCTCGCCATCGCGATGAACCCGAAGACCGGAGAAATTTTGGGGATGGGCAGCCGTCCGACCTTCCAGCCGGACGAGTATCAAAACTATCCGACAGAAGTGTACAACCGCAATTTGCCGATCTGGAAAACGTATGAGCCAGGTTCGACCTTCAAAATCGTCACGCTCGCTGCCGCTTTGAACGAAGGCGTCGTCTCTTTGGAGGAAAGCTTCTACGATCCCGGCTTCATTACCGTGGCAGGCAAGCGGCTGCGCTGCTGGAAGCGGCAAGGGCACGGACAGGAGACGATGCTGGAAGTCGTGGAAAACTCGTGCAACCCCGGCTTTGTAACGATGGGGCAGCGCCTGCAAAAAGAGCGGCTGTTTGAATACATCAAAAAATTTGGCTTCGGACAAAAAACAGGCATCGACCTGATCGGGGAAGAGAACGGGCTGTTGTTCAATCTCAGTCGCGTCGGACCTGTCGAGCTTGGCACGACTTCGTTTGGCCAAGGGGTATCGGTCACGCCGATCCAGCAAATGGCCGCAGTCTCGGCTGCGATCAACGGCGGGAAGCTGATGAAGCCGTTTGTCGCCAAGGAATGGCGGGATAGCGTCACACACGATATTGTAGCGCGGACGCTTCCGACCGAGGTGCGCCAGGTGATTTCAGCGGAAACCTCTGCCAAGGTGCGGTATGCGCTGGAGAGCGTCGTGGCCCAAGGAACAGGAAACAAGGCCTATATTGAAGGCTACCGGGTCGGCGGAAAAACGGGAACCGCGCAAAAGGTCAGAAACGGCCGCTACGTGGACGGGGAGTACATCGTGTCGTTTATCGGCTTCGCCCCTGCGGACGATCCGCAAATCGTCGTCTACTTCGCGGTCGATAATCCGAAGGCGCTGGCTTTTGGCGGACTGATTGCCGCGCCGAGCGTCAAGAGCATTATCGAATCTTCCCTGCAGTATATGAATGTGCCCAAGCGCAAGGACGGCATCGCCAAGGAGATCAACAAGGCATTGGGCGAGCGCGAGCCGATCGAGGTTCCGAACATGGTCGGGCAGACGATGAAGGACGTCGTGCAGACGTATGAGACGCTTCCGCTGGTCGTTTCCGGAAAAGGGACCTACGTCATTCAGCAGTCGCCTGCGCCTGGCGTGAAAATTGACCAGGGCGGAAAAATTCGCATACATCTTGGTGACAAATTGACCAATTAGCTATAAAATGAGATTTCGAAGGCGGAGGGAAGTAGGCTTGTCTACAGTCGCTCTGCCTTTGTTCGTCACAGAAATGGATCGGTTTCCTTTCGTAAAAAAGGGCAAATTTCTGTCTATACTAGTTGGAGAATGGGGTGCCTGTTTCATGTTTCTACGGGATCTGCTCATGCCTTTGTTGCCAGTGAAGGTTTCGGGGGATGACAGTATGGAGATTACGGGTTTGACAGCAGACTCGCGCCAGGTGAAGCCCGGCTACTTGTTTGTGTGTCTGACAGGGTACACCGTGGACGGTCATGCGTTTGCGGCCCAGGCGGTGAAAAATGGCGCCGTCGCCGTGCTATCCGAACAAGATCTGGACGTGCCAGCGACTATTGTCAGGGTGCCGGACACCCGGCGGGCAATGGCTATGCTGGCTGATCGCATTTTCGGATCTCCCACAAGAGAGTTAAAGGTGATTGGGGTTACCGGAACAAACGGGAAGACGACCACCACTCATCTGATCGACAAGATCCTGCGCGACCAGCGCAAGCAAACAGGCTTGATCGGCACGATCCACATGCGGATCGGGGATGTCACGGAAGAAGTGAAAAACACGACGCCCGATGCCGTGGACCTGCAAAGAAGCTTCCGTCGCATGTGCGATGTCCATACAGACTACGCGATTATCGAGGTGTCCTCCCACGCGCTGGAGCAGGGACGCGTGCGCGGCTGCGACATACATACCGCAGTCTTCACCAATTTGACGCAGGACCATCTCGACTACCATAAAACGATGGAAAACTACCGCTATGCCAAGTCGCTGCTGTTTTCCCAGCTCGGGAACCACTACGACCCGAACCGCCTGAAGACAGCCGTGCTGAACGCAGACGACGAGGCGTGGAAGCTGTATGCGACGGTGACCCCTGCGCGCGTCCTTACGTACGGGATCGACCAGCCGGCGGACGTGCGCGCGAAGGACATCGAAATCACGAGCAAGGGAACGTCGTTTACAGCGGAAACCTTTGCAGGCACCATTCGCTTCAACCTGAAGCTGATGGGCAAATTCAATGTGTACAACGCATTGGCCGCTATCGCGGTTACACTGGCAGAAGGCGTGAGCCTCGAAGACATCAAGGCCAGCCTGGAGGCGGTCCTCGGTGTGAACGGGCGATTCGAGTCGGTCGATGCCGGACAGCCGTTCGCCGTTCTGGTCGACTACTCCCATACGCCGGACAGCCTGGAGAACGCCTTGGTGACGGTCAAAGAGTTTGCCAAAGGCAACGTATTTTGCATCGTCGGCTGCGGCGGAGATCGCGATCGCACGAAGCGCCCGATTATGGCGAAGATCGCAACGAAGTATGCGGATATGACCGTCTTAACATCAGATAACCCTCGCTCCGAGGAGCCGCAAGCGATTATCGACGACATGCTGGCTGGCGTGCGCGACGTGGACGCTTCCCGTTACACAGCGGTGACAGACCGCCGCGAAGCGATTCATCATGCCATCTCGCTGGCAAAGGCTGACGACGTCATTTTGATCGCCGGAAAAGGTCATGAGACGTACCAGATTATTAAAGATCAAGTACTGCCCTTCGACGACCGTGAAGTAGCACGGGAAGCGATTGCCCGGTACAACCAAGAATAGAGACAGATGCGACACATTGGCATCGAAAGAAAGGAGGCTCGGGCATGTTCGCTGACAACGTCCTAATCGTCACGATCGTCGCCGCGTTTCTCATTGCCGTACTGATTGGCCCACTGTTTATTCCCTTCCTTCGCCGCCTGAAATTCGGGCAGGCCATTCGCGAGGAAGGACCGCAATCGCACTACAAGAAGGCTGGGACCCCTACCATGGGGGGTACCATCATTCTTTTGGCACTTATCTTTACCGTGTTGAAGTTTGCCAATGCCAACATGGAAATTTACTTCTTGTTACTGGTGACACTCGGCTACGGTCTGATCGGGTTTTTGGACGACTTTATCAAAATCAGAAAAAAACGCAACCTCGGTTTGACCGCCAAAGAGAAGTTTGCCGGTCAGATTTTGCTGGCAATCGGCGCGTATGTTTTGCTGCTCATGATGGGGCACGACACGTCGCTGCATCTGCCCGGAACGCCGTGGAAGCTGGAGCTCGGCTATTTCTACTTCCCGTTCCTGCTTTTTTTGCTCGTCGGCACGACCAACGCCGTGAACATTACAGACGGCCTGGACGGACTTTTGGCAGGGACAGGAGCCATCGCCTTTGGCGCGTACGCGATCATTGCCTGGTTCGGGCAGGACTACGACACGGCGATTTTCAGCGCCGCCGTCGTCGGGGCCGTTCTTGGCTTCCTCGTCTTCAACGCGCATCCGGCCCGCGTGTTCATGGGAGACACAGGCTCGCTCGGTTTGGGGGGAGCGCTTGCGGGAATTGCGATCATGACGAAAACCGAGCTGCTTTTGGCGATTATCGGCGGCGTGTTCGTCGTGGAGACACTGTCCGTCATTTTGCAGGTCGTTTCTTTCAAAACGCGCGGCAAACGGATTTTCCGCATGAGTCCGCTCCATCATCATTTTGAATTGACAGGCTGGTCCGAGTGGCGCGTCGTCGTCACCTTCTGGCTGGTCGGGATGTTTTTTGCCGGATTGGGCGTATATCTTGAGGTGGTGACAATCAGATGATTCGTTATCAAAACCAGCACGTAGTCGTTTTAGGAATGGCGAAAAGCGGTGTGGCAGTGGCAAAACTGCTGCACCGCTTTGGCGCTCATGTCGTGGTCAACGATAAAAAGCCGCGCGAAGAAGCAGGTGGCATCGAGGAACTGGAGGCGCTCGGGATCACCGTCATTTGCGGCCACCATCCGGATGATTTGATTCATCCGGGCGTGGCGCTCGTCGTTAAAAATCCGGGGATTCCGTACGAAGCGCCGCCTGTGCAGCAGGCGCTCGCACTGGAAATTCCTGTCGTGACGGAGGTGGAGCTAGCCTCCCAGATTGCCAAGGCACCGATCATCGGCATTACAGGCTCCAACGGAAAGACAACCACGACGACGCTCGTCGGACAAATCCTCAAGGAAGCGGGCCTGGATGTGCTCGTTGGCGGCAACATCGGCACGGTTTTGTGCGGCCTCGCCGAAGAAGCGGGCCCGGACCAGTGGCTCGTGGCCGAACTGAGCAGCTTCCAGCTCATGGGGACGAGGGAGTTTCGTCCGCACATCGGTGTTTTGCTCAATCTGTATCCTGCTCATCTCGACTACCACCATACGATGGAGGCGTATCTGGACGCGAAGCTGAAAATGTTCGCCAACCAAACAGCAGATGATATCGCGATCCTGCCGTTTGACCAGCCGGAGATTCTCGCCAAATGCGGCGAACTGCCTGCCCGTGTCTACTACTTCAGCAAGACGCAGCAAGTTCCGAGAGGCGCTTTTGTCCAGGATGGCGTGATCCGGTTTACAGATGGACAGGGCCAGTCGGAGGACATCATCGCGGTAGCGGATATGACTGTTCCGCATTTGGACAACGCCCTGGCTGCGATTCTCGTCGCCAAGCTGGCTGGTGCCAATACAAGCGCGATCGTGCAGGTGCTGTCTACTTTTCCTGGCGTGGAGCATCGCATGGAATACGTCGATTCTATTGCCGGGGTCAAATATTACAACGACTCCAAAGCGACCAATCCGGAAGCGGCTTCCCGCGCGCTGCAGGCGTGCCAGGAGCCTGTTGTCTGGATTTGCGGCGGCCTTGACCGGGGCGTCGATTTTCGGGAGCTTTTGCCTGTCATGAAAGGACGGGTCAAAGCGGTCGTCGCGCTCGGGCAGACAGCGCCGATTTTGCTTGCGCGTGCGGAAGAAGCAGGGATTAACGAGCGAATCCATGTCGATACTGTGGAAAAAGCCGTTCTTGCTGCTTCCCGGTTGGCGCAATCAGGAGACGTAGTACTGCTCAGCCCGGCGTGTGCGAGCTGGGATATGTTCCCTTCGTTTGAGGTCAGGGGGAGCATGTTTAAGGACGGCGTGCATAGACTTAAAACAAGCCTAGCATAACGTCCCACGAAAGCCTCATGAATACAGCGCAATACGGGACGGCATGAGAAAGGATGACCTGGCACTATGAGCAAGGTACGCTCTGCCCCCGACTTCGTAATTATTTTTGCAACACTTTTTTTATTGGGAATTGGCATCGTGATGGTGTACAGCGCCAGTGCGATCGTCGCCCAGAAGCCGCCTTTTTCCGACCCGTACTTCTTTGCCAAGCGGCAGCTCATTTTTGCTTTGCTCGGCATTACCTCCATGTACATTACGATGAACATTGACTACTGGGTGTGGAAACAATGGGCCAAGCCGGGCTTTTACATGAGTATCGGCTTGTTGATACTGGTTCTCGTGATCGGGATCGAAGTGAACGGCTCCAAAAGCTGGCTTGGCTTCGGGGCTTTCGGGATTCAGCCTGGCGAATTTGCCAAGCTCGGCGTCGTCGCGTTTTTGGCGCGCTGGCTGTCGGACAACCAAAAACAGATCGTCCTGTTCCGAAAAGGGCTGATGCCTGCCCTGGCGATCCCGATGGTCTGCTTCGGGCTCATCATGCTCCAGCCGGACCTGGGAACCGGCACCGTCCTGATGGGAACGGCGGTTGTGATGATTTTTGCCTCGGGAGGGCGAATCAGCCACTTCGTCGGTCTGGGGATGATTGGCGTCGTCGGCTTTATCGGGCTGGTGTTGTCGGCCCCTTACCGCATCAAGCGGATTACGTCTTTTCTCGATCCATGGTCTGATCCGCTCAATACCGGGTACCAAATCATCCAGTCGCTGTATGCGATTGGCCCAGGCGGCTTGCTCGGCCTCGGTTTGGGACAAAGCAGGCAGAAGCATCTGTACTTGCCGGAGCCGTACAACGACTTCATTTTTTCCATCGTAGCGGAGGAGTTGGGGTTCATCGGCGGCACGCTCATCCTGCTTTTGTTCCTGCTGCTGTTGTGGAGAGGGATGCGCACCGCGATTACGGCGCCAGACCTGTTCGGAAGCCTCCTTGCGCTCGGGATCATCGGCATGATCGCTATTCAGGTCGTCATCAACATCGGCGTCGTCACGGGCATGTTCCCGGTTACCGGGATTACGCTGCCGTTTCTAAGCTACGGAGGATCATCCCTGACCTTGATGCTTACAGGGGTCGGCGTTCTCTTGAACATTTCCCGCTTTTCCCGATCATGAATTTTCAGCAGGAAGCCAGTTTTTTTCCCTGCATAAAAATAAGGGTGTGATTGTATGCGCGTCGTCCTAACAGGCGGTGGCACAGGTGGACATATTTATCCGGCGCTTGCGGTGGCGAGAGAAGTTTCTCGCCAAACACCGCAGGCTGCCTTTTTGTATATCGGCAGTAAAAAAGGGCTGGAGGCGCAGCTTGTACCGCGCACGGAAATTCCGTTCCAGTCTGTCGAGATCAGCGGCTTGAAGCGAAAGCTGTCGCTGGACAACATCAAGACTTTGTGGAAATTCGTTCGCGCGGTGTCCGAGGCGAAAAAAATGCTGCGCGACTTCCGGCCGGATGTCGTCGTCGGCACTGGCGGCTACGTGTGCGGCCCGGTCGTGTACGCGGCGTCCCGTCTGGGCATTCCGACGCTGATTCACGAGCAAAACGTCGTCCCGGGCTTGACCAACAAGTTTTTGTCGCAGTCGGCTACGCGGGTGGCGGTGTCGTTTGCGGAGTCGCTCGCCTATTTTCCCAAGGGCAAAACAGTCTTTACCGGCAACCCGCGCGCGACAGAAGTGATGCACGGCAACGCGCAGGCGGGAAGAAGCTTTCTCGGGGTAGGCTCCGGCAAGCGAATCGTCCTGATCTTTGGCGGCAGTCGCGGCGCACGAGCGATCAATGAAGCGGTGCTAGCTGTCGTCACACAACTGGGCCAATATGCCGATACTCATTTTGTATATGTAACGGGTGACGTTCATTTCGAGAACATCTCCAAACAACTTGCCGCAAAAGGGAAGCTTCCCGAAAACCTTTCCGTGCTTCCTTTCGTCCATAACATGCCGGACGTTTTGGCGGCGACGCATATTTTGGTTGGACGTGCCGGCGCGTCCACGCTGGCCGAAGTGACGGCGCTCGGCGTGCCGTCGATCCTCATCCCTTCTCCGTACGTGACCAACAACCATCAGGAGAAAAATGCGCGCGGCCTGGAACGGGCAGGGGCAGCGCGGGTCATTGTCGAAAAGGAACTGACCGGCGAGCGCCTGCTGGGCGAGGTAGAGAGCCTTTTGCAAAGCCGTGAGCGGTGGGCGCAGATGAAGGAAAGCGCCCTGTCGCTCGGCATGCCGCAGGCAGCGACCGAGATCGTGCGCACGCTGCAGGAAGTCTCCGGAAAAAAATGATCGGATGGGCGATTGTCACGCCGCTCTGGGCGATGGCATAGTATGGAGCAAACACGTGAGAAGACTTAAAGGTCCGACCTAGCAAACGTATCAGGAGGTTCACAAATGAAAAAAATCGCAGATGAGTTGAAGCAAGCAGGAATCGAAAAAGTGTGGACCAATGAACCTCTCGCCAATCATACGACTTGGCGGATCGGGGGTCCTGCTGATTTGTTGATCCAGCCCAAGGACAAAGAATCCTTGCTAAAAGCCTTGCAAATCATCCATCGTCATGAAATTCCTTGGAGTGTTATCGGGCGCGGCTCCAACCTTCTGGTGAGGGACGGAGGGATTCGCGGAGCCGTGCTCAAAGTGGCTGAGGGCTTGAGCCACTGCGAGTTCAGGGGTGAAGAGGTGTGTGTGGGTGCCGGATATTCCATGATCCGCCTGGCGGTGGAGACAGGCAAGATGGGATTGACAGGGATGGAATTCGCAGGAGGGATTCCTGGTACGGTAGGCGGAGCCGTCTATATGAATGCAGGGGCACACGGATCTGATCTTTCACGTATTCTTATTGAAGCCGAAATCCTTTTTGCAAACGGCGAATGTAAGGTGTTGAGTAACGAGGAACTGAGCTTTAGCTATCGGACTTCACTCTTGCAGAGAGAAAAAGGGATCGTGCTGGAGGCCCGTTTCAAGCTGCGCCCTGGTGATCGCAAGCAAATTTCCGCTACGCTTTCTGCCAACAAGGAGCGGCGACGCCAGACACAGCCGTTGCAGATGCCGTGCGCCGGCAGTGTGTTCCGCAATCCGCCGAACGACCACGCAGGACGTCTGATCGAGGCAGCAGGGCTGAAAGGCTATCGAATCGGCGGAGCTCAGGTTTCGGAAAAACACTCCAATTTCATCGTGAATTGCGGAGGAGCCACGGCTACCGACGTCCTCACCTTAATCGAGCATGTACGGAGCACAATTCTTGCGACATACGGAATTGATCTGCATCCGGAAGTTCTGGTGGTGGGCGAGGGGTAACACGGAGGTGAAAGTTTGGAGACTTTTGCGATCGAAGGCGGAAGACCTCTGTCCGGTTCGCTTCGGATCCAAGGAGCTAAGAACGCTGCTCTTCCTATCCTTGCCGCTGCTGTGCTTGCGGAAGGGCAATTCTATATCTACGATGTCCCCCACTTGAAAGATATCAAGGTCATGTTGGAAATATTGACGGCGCTGGGGGCCAACACGAAGCATGTGGACGGTTGCGTCGATCTGGATACAACGTCTGTCTCCGTCCCGCATGTACCAGATGATTTAATGAGCCAGATGCGATCTTCTATTTTTCTCGCCGGGCCGCTTCTGGCCAGGTTGGGTGAAGTCACCATATCGCGTCCCGGCGGCTGCGACATTGGTGAACGCCGAATTGACCTGCATTTGTCCGGTCTTACGGCACTCGGGGCTAAAATAGAAGAATCCGAAGGCTACATTACATTTCGGGCAAAGCAATTGCGCGGGACCAATATCTTTCTTTCCTTCCCCAGCGTGGGTGCGACGGAAAATATCATGATGGCGGCGGTCTTGGCAAAAGGGACGACACGCATCTGCAATGCGGCCCGGGAGCCGGAGATTATCGACCTGCAAAACTTTCTGAACGCCATGGGCGCGCGGATCAGGGGCGCAGGCACCGATACGATCGAGATCAGCGGCGTGCCGCGGCTTCGTTCCGTCAGCTACCGGATCATCCCCGACAGAATTGTCACGGGTACGTACGTGCTGGCGGTCGGAATTGCCCAGGGCCATGTCGAACTGACGAACACGCTGCCTGAGCAGCTCACAGCATTGATTGAGGTTGCCCGTAGCTGCGGTGTTGAAATCAAAACCCGCCATGATATAATGGAAATCAAAAGCAACTCCCGTCCGCGTGCCTACGACCGGATCATCACCTCGCCATACCCAGGGTTTCCGACAGACCTGCAGGCGCAGTTGATGGTGTTTCTGTCACAGGCGAGGGGAACCAGCGTCATCAAGGAAACGATTTTCGAAGGAAGATTCAAACATGTGAATGAATTGGCGCGAATGGGCGCCTCTATATACGTAGATCTCGGCTCTGCCATCATTCGCGGCGTAGGGAAGCTGACCGCCACGAGTGTGGAAGCGACGGATCTGCGAGCAGGAGCTGCTTTGGTCTTGGCAGGGCTTGCTGCAGAAGGCATTACCACGGTGAACCAGATCCATCATATCGATCGCGGGTACGATCGGCTGGAAGAGCAATTGCGCAGGCTGGGAGCCGATATTACGAGGGTGTCGATATGATCGAGGGAAGACAAGCGGCATAGTGCTATGCCGCTTTCCCTGTTTTGTAAAGTTGCAATTATTTGGAAAAAAACCTTTTATTTTCTTTTGTTTTGAGTAATCTTGCGGGCGATGAGCCTAGAATGCATGAGGAAGGATTCGGCCATGGCGGTATTTGAAGAACGCATTCCGCAAGTCAAGCAGCAACGCCCCAGAAGAAAAGGAAACCGCAAGCTAGTTTTTCTCTTGGTGCTGTTTTTTCTTACCGTACTTATCATCGTTTTTATTCGATCACCATACAGCAAAGTGCAGGAAATTCAAGTGATCGGCAATGACATTTACCCAGCGGAGCAAATTGTCCAGCAGTCTGGCCTCGCGCGCGACATGCAATTTCTCAACGTATGGGAGAGCAGCGTGCAGAGCAACCTGCAGCCGCTGGAAGGCATCAAAAGCGTAACGGTCAGCCGCTCGTTCCCGGGAGTCATCCGCCTGCACGTGACAGAGCTGAAGCGGGTCGCTTTCTGGAACGGCCAGGACGGCAGCCGCTATCCGCTGCTCGAAAACGGGAAAGTATTGAAGCAGGTGAATTTTGCCGATCGCGTGGTGGACAGGCCGTTAATCAGCTCCTGGACAGCGCCTGAGCTCCTCCCGAACCTCGCCAAAGCGTTATCCAGACTGACGCCGAACGTGCTCGCAGAGATTTCGGACATAACTCTGACGCCAACGGTGTACGATAAGCAGCGGGTGACCTTGTACATGCGCGACGGAAACGAAGTGCGCAGTGTGGTCTACAAGCTCGACAAAATGTTGAACTGGTATCCGGCAATCGTGGCTGAGCTGCCCGCAGGTACCAAAGGGGTGCTCTCCATGTTTGAGCAGCCGTGGTTTGTTCCATACGGCGCGGCGGGAAGCGATGGCGTGCCGCTTACGGACAACCAGCAGCAAACAGAAAAGCCGCAGTAAAGGAAAAAGGGGAAGCAGACAATGAGTCGTCGCCGCAAGTTTCATTTGTATTTAACTGTTGTGACCTTCTGTACCGGTTTTTTGGTAGCGACCTCGTTTGAGACTACCAAGCTCACGCGCAAAGAGCGGCTGAACGATCAGTTGTTCCAGCAGGAAACGCAATTGAACGATCGGATTTTGTCCGAAAAAGAACAAAACAGGCATCTGGAAAAACAACTGATCGATCTGCAGCGGCAGGTGGGCAAAGTCGAGGAAGCGATGGCGCAGCGAAAATCGGAAGCAGCCGAAACGCTCAGCCAACTGGAAGCCGCGCGGATGCTCTCTGGCGTAGTAGCCGTAGAAGGGCCGGGAATCGTCATCACGATGCAAGACAGCCAAACGGCCGCCAGCAGCTCGGACATCGCCAACTTCATCGTGCATGAGCAGGACGTCCGCCTGGTCGTCAACGAGCTGCGTGCAGCGGGAGCGGAGGCGATCAGCATCAACGGCCAGCGGCTGGTGAGCAACTCTTCCATCCGCTGTGTCGGGCCGACGATTATCGTCAACGGGATCAAGTCAGCGGCTCCCTTTGTGATTTCGGCAATCGGCAATCCGGAGACGATGGAGAGTGCTCTCAATTTGCCGGGGGGAGTACTGCACTCCCTGCAAGATTTTGTTCAAATCGACCTGGCGAAAAAGGACAAGTTGCAACTGCCGGCTTTCGTCGGCGACGCCAAAACGAAACACTCCTAAAAGGGAAAAGGATGCGTTTGCCCCATGTTACAAAAAAGCCGTAAAATCACGTTTATTCTTGCCATTATTAGTGCTATCATAGGTGTGATGTTGGCTGTACAGTTGCGCAGCAGCTTACATCCCGTACATAAGGAGTCTCGCAGCATCGCGGAACTTCGGACCACGCTGCAAAAAGAACTGGAGAAACACAAGAACCTGCTTGCAGATATTTCCAAGTACAATCAGTTGTACTACCAATACGAAACCTCGCTAAGTGAAGACGAGAGCATTTCTGTCATGAAAGAAGAGCTGGAACGAAACCGCCGGTTGGCCGGAATGGTGGAAGTGGAAGGAGAAGGCATTGTGCTGCAAGTCGTCGATGCCCCCATGCCCGAGGAGCCGATTCTGGACGATCACATGCAGGTGCCTGTTGTAGGGGAATACACGATTGACGATGAAGATTTGCGCTGGCTGGTCAATATCCTGTTTGCGAACGGAGCGCAGGCGGTATCCATCAATGAGCACAGGTTGGTTGCCACCTCTGCGATTCGCAATGTCGGGGATGTCATTCAGATCGATACGAGGACGATTAAACCTCCGTATGAAATAAAAGCATTGGGGGAGCCCGAAGTACTGCTGTCCGCCTTGAAGCTGGAAGGGGTCGAAGAGAACTTCCGGCTCGCGAATAAAAAGGTGCTGGCCGAAAAACGGGACAAGCTGATGATTTCTGCAAACAAAGAAACACGCGTCATTCAATTTATGAAACCTGTAAAAGAAAAAGGAGATTCGTAACCATGTGGCTCCCGCTTATCGGACTGATTGTCGGTCTCGCTGTCGGCTTCCTTCTGGATTGGCGCGTGCCCCAGGAGTATAGCAGCTATCTCTCCATCGCCCTCTTGGCTGGATTGGACACGATCTTTGGGGGAATCCGCTCGTTTCTGGAGCGCACCTTCAACGTTCGGATCTTCATGTCCGGATTCTTTTTCAATACGCTGTTTGCAGCCGGCCTTGCTTTCATCGGTGGCTTCCTGGGGATTGATCTTTACCTGGCGGCGATTGTCGCTTTCGGGGTGCGTCTTTTCAATAACCTGGCCGTAATTAGGAGAATTGTTCTATCCCGTTGGATCAATCAGCAGGAATAGCCGTAACAAATGGGAAGAAGGTCATTTTTTTACAAAAATTCTATATGAAAAAAAGGGAATGGTTGTCCTGTGTGGAATAATTTATGCAGGTGTTCTCATTTTATTAGCAAGACAAAAGACGTAGCAGGGGAGGTGTCACAGGTTTGGTAAGTAATGAACTCATCGTCAGCCTAGACATTGGAACATCCAAAGTACGCGTCATGATCGGCGAAATCAACAACGGTTCCATCAACATCATCGGCGTCGGACAATCACATTCTGAAGGCATCAAGAAAGGCGTGATTGTTGACATCGACCAAACCGTGCATGCCATCCGGGAAGCGGTTGACCATGCCGAGCGCATGGTTGGCGTTTCAATCGAAGAAGTGTATGTGGGGATCACTGGAAACCATATCGAGTTGCATGAAACCCAAGGGGTTGTCGCTGTATCCAGCGAAGACCGTGAGATACGAGAAGAAGATATCCAACGCGTCATTCAGGCAGCGAAGGTCGTAGCGATTCCACCGGACCGTGAAATCATTGAGGTAGTTCCAAAGGAGTACATCGTAGACGGGCAAGGTAGTATAAAAGACCCGCGGGGCATGATTGGCGTCCGACTGGAAATGGAAGGTACCATTGTGACCGGATTGAAAACGGTTGTACATAACATTGTTCGCTGTGCTCAACGGACCAATTTGCACGTGGCTGGAATTTTCTTGCAACCGCTTGCGGCTAGCACTGTCGCCCTTTCCAAAGATGACAAAAACATGGGTGTCGTTCTTGTCGACATCGGTGCGGGTTCTACCACGATCGGTGTATTCGAGCAAGGGAAGTTGGCAGCGACCACCGTGATCGGCATCGGTGGCGACCACATTACGAGCGACATTGCATTGGGATTGCGCACACATACGGATGTAGCAGACCGCGTGAAGATAAAAAACGGGTGTGCATTGATCGACGAAGCTTCTGAAGATGTGAAGTTCAAGGTGAACCGGATTGGCAGTGAAGTCGAAAAGCAGTTTACGCAAGTGGATTTGGCCAATATCATTGAGCCGCGCGCTGCAGAAATATTCCAACTGGTCGAGGAGGCCGTCTACAAGCTGGGCTTCCGCGACGAGATTGCAGGTGGCTACGTTCTCACAGGCGGTACCGTAGCGATGCCTGGCATGCTGGAATTGGCAAAAGAAGAATTGGACGCACCTGTTCGCATCGCAATTCCTGATTACATCGGAGTGCGGGATCCTGCCTACACCACAGGGGTAGGTTTGATTCAATATGCCTTGCAGTTGATGGAGCGCCGCAGCGTACGCGTCACCCCCTCATTCAAGGGCACTCAGAAGCAAACCGTTGTGAAGCAGCCGAAAGAAGGCGGCGGTTTAATGGAAAAAGTGAAAAACTGGTTTAGCGAGTTTATTTAGTCGCTTGCCGTAGTTAACACAATGGCGAAAATTGGAACGTTTCGTTCTTCGAAAAACATGGAAGAGAATAACGGGATGTCCCATTCGTTTTGTCAATCGGCTTCTTGGGCCACGAAGTTTTTATGTTGAATTGGGGAGGACTAGCAATATGCTGGAATTTGATATGGACATGGAATCCTTTGCACGAATTAAAGTAATTGGATGCGGCGGCGGCGGAAGCAACGCAGTCAACCGCATGATTGCAGGCGGTGTGAAAGGGGTAGAGTTCATCACCTTGAACACCGATGCCCAGGCGCTCCAATTGTCCAGTGCAGACATCAAACTGCAAATTGGCGAAAAACTGACGCGCGGTCTCGGAGCAGGCGCGAATCCTGAAATCGGAAAAAAAGCAGCGGAAGAAAGCCGCGATATGATTGAAAATGCCCTGCGCGGTGCGGACATGGTGTTCGTTACAGCGGGAATGGGCGGAGGAACGGGTACGGGGGCGGCTCCTGTAGTTGCAGAGATCGCCAAGGAACTGGGCGCTCTCACCGTTGGCGTTGTAACCCGTCCGTTTTCCTTCGAGGGCCGCAAGCGTTCCCAGCACGGTGAAGCCGGAATTGCTGCGCTCAAGGAAAAAGTAGACACGCTGATCGTCATTCCAAACGACCGTTTGCTGGAAATCGTCGATAAAAATACGCCGATGCTGGAAGCATTCCGTGAAGCGGACAACATCCTGCGCCAAGGGGTGCAAGGGATTTCCGACCTGATCGCGGTACCGGGGCTTATCAACCTCGACTTCGCTGACGTGAAAACGATCATGACCGAGCGCGGCTCCGCCCTGATGGGGATCGGCGTAGGCAGCGGGGAAAACCGTGCGGCAGAAGCGGCTCGCCGCGCTATTTCCAGCCCGCTTCTGGAGACGTCCATCGACGGCGCACGCGGTGTCCTGATGAACATCACAGGCGGTACGAATCTGAGCCTGTACGAAGTAAATGAAGCAGCCGACATCGTTTCTTCCGCAGCAGACCCGGATGTCAACATGATTTTCGGTGCGGTCATTAACGAAGACTTGAAAAACGAACTGGTGGTTACGGTGATTGCGACCGGCTTCGAGCAAACGCAGCGCGCGGCAGAAGCGCCTCGTCGCCAGCAACAGCCGATCAGCACGGCCGGCAACCGCCCGACGCCGATTTCCAACGTGAATACGGGTCGTGCGAAGGAAGAAGAGGATGACAAGTCCCTCTTCTCCATGAGCAACCTCGACAACCTCGATATTCCGGCATTTTTGCGCAATCGTCGTCGTAACAAAAAATAGTGTCGCCAAAACGAAAAGCCTTGTTCCCTTACTTGCGGGAACGAGGCTTTTTTGCGTGCGTAGACCAGAAAGTGTTAGACAAAAAATCCAAAAAAACACCGTCAAGAATTGACAGACTTTACATACACATTGATATATACTGCTTTTACTGATAGAAGCCAGTGTACGTAGGCAGCGCAGCACTGGCCGAAAACACACTTGGCAACTCTTGCAGCTCTCGGATTTTCGCCAAGGCGAAACCAGATCGGAGGTGAGAGCAAGTGGTTGTGTATCTTGATATCATTCTACTCCTCAACCTCGCCATTGATACCTTGTTGCTCTGGTTTACGGCGTATTTTCGCAAAGAGCGCGTGGTGTGGTGGAGAATGATCGCGGCCGCCTTGTTCGGGTGCTCGTATCTGGTCTTTTTCTTTTTCCCGGCGTTTTCATCCATGTATCAATGGTCAGTCAAACTGCTCTTTTCCATTCTCATGCTCTGGATTGCATTTGGTAACAGGAGGTTGTTGTCGTTTGCGCAAAACTTAATCATCTTTTACTTTGTCGCTTTTGTCTTTGGAGGCGGGGTATTCGGTCTGCAATATTTTTTGGCCCCGCAAAACGAAATCGTCAACGGATTGGTTGTGACGCACAATGACGGGTTTGGCGTCGGCTTCAAGCCTACGCTCGCGATTGTTGCCGTCGGCTTCACGCTCGTCTTTTTCCTCGGGAAAAAGAGCTACAAGGCGATCCAGGAGCCGCGCAGGATCGAAACGTTTCTCGTCGATGTCGTCGTGACCATAGCCAAGGAGAAAGTCATTTGCCGCGGTTTGGTGGACACAGGCAATCAGCTCCACGAGCCGATTACGCGTCTGCCGGTCATGATTATCGAAAGTCGCATGCTGGCTCATCTGCTTCCGCCGTCGCTTCTCCGACAAACCGATGAAAACGGTGGAGTGTGGGAGAAGCTGGACGGATCCTGGGATGACCTGCCGATCGAATGGCAGTCTCGCGTGCGCCTGATCCCGTATCGGAGCGTGTCGCGGGGAATGGATTTTTTGCTTGCGATCAAGCCGGATCATGTGTTGGTTGTACAGGAAGGGCTTCGTTATGAAACCGAAAAAGTGCTGATCGGGCTGAACCCGATTCCGCTCT
Source organism: Brevibacillus sp. YAE8 (assembly GCF_057543335.1). Classification (NCBI taxonomy): domain Bacteria; kingdom Bacillati; phylum Bacillota; class Bacilli; order Caryophanales; family Paenibacillaceae; genus Brevibacillus; species Brevibacillus sp. YAE8. The sequence goes on along the minus strand of NZ_BAAIYG010000005.1, from coordinate 176,613 downwards.
CAGCCGACGGGAAGTACCAAGCGATCGTGCATCCTGCCATGATGGAAGCATATACGCAAGAACCTACCTTTATTCTCAAACAGGAGGGCTAATCATGTATGTAAAACTTCGCCTACAACTCCAGTTGACCTGGTACCGTTTCCTGCTGTGGATTGGTGTACGCGCTGAAGAAGTCTATTATATTGGCGGGAGTGAAGCATTGCCTCCACCGTTGACGCGAGAAGAAGAGGAAGTGCTCCTGGGACGCCTGCCATCGGGCGATCCTGCGGTGCGCGGTATGCTGATCGAGCGCAATCTGCGGCTGGTCGTCTACATTGCCCGCAAGTTCGAAAATACGGGGATCAACATTGAGGATTTGGTCAGCATCGGGACGATCGGCTTGATTAAAGCGGTCAACACGTTTGACCCGGAGAAAAACATCAAGCTGGCGACATACGCCTCCCGCTGTATCGAGAACGAGATTTTGATGTATTTGCGCCGCAACAACAAAATTCGCTCCGAGGTGTCTTTTGACGAGCCGCTCAACATCGACTGGGATGGCAACGAGCTGCTGTTGTCGGATGTGCTCGGCACGGAAAACGACACGATCTATAAAAATATCGAGGACCAGGTGGATCGCAAGCTGTTGAAAAAAGCACTGGATAAGCTGTCCGAGCGGGAACGCATCATCATGGAGCTGCGCTTCGGCCTGGCAGGCGAAGAGGAGAAGACACAAAAAGACGTGGCCGATCTGCTCGGAATCTCCCAGTCGTATATTTCCCGTTTGGAAAAGCGAATTATAAAACGGTTGCGAAAAGAATTCAACAAAATGGTCTAGCGCATATTTTCCCAGCCTCAGGGGATACTGTTCCTAAACCGTAACAGATGGTGGTTTTTGCCACCTTCTTGGCGGCTACGCGTCAGTACGCGGCCTTTCAAGACAACCGGGTTAGGGACTTTTTTCTTGCTTCGAGGAGGGAAAGACGTGACGCGCAATAAGGTAGAGATATGCGGGGTAGACACCTCCAAGCTTCCGGTGCTGACAAACAAAGAAATGCGTGATTTGTTTGAGCGCCTGCAAAGCGGTGAACTGGCTGCCCGTGAGAAACTGGTCAACGGCAACCTGCGTCTGGTGTTGAGTGTGATTCAGCGGTTCAACAATCGCGGAGAGTTCGTCGACGATCTGTTTCAAGTAGGCTGCATCGGATTGATGAAAGCGATCGACAACTTTGATCTGGGGCAAAACGTGAAGTTCTCTACGTACGCCGTCCCGATGATTATCGGGGAGATCAGGCGCTATCTGCGCGACAACAACCCGATTCGCGTTTCCCGTTCGCTGCGGGACATCGCCTACAAAGCCCTTCAGGTGCGAGACAACCTGACCAACAAGCATTCGCGAGAGCCCACCATTACCGAGATTTCTCAGGAATTGAACGTCGCCAAGGAGGACGTCGTGTTCGCGCTCGATGCGATTCAGGACCCCGTATCGCTTTTTGAGCCGATCTATCAGGATGGGGGAGATCCCATCTACGTCATGGATCAAATCAGCGATGAAAAGAACAAGGATGTCACATGGGTAGAAGAAATCGCCCTCCGCGAAGGGATGCAACGTCTGGGTGATCGGGAAAAAATGATTTTATCCATGCGCTTTTACGAGGGAAAAACTCAGATGGAAGTAGCAGAGGAAATCGGAATTTCGCAGGCACAAGTTTCCCGGCTGGAGAAGGCAGCCATCGCCCATATGCAAAAGCACGTCCAATCGTAATGAGAAACGACATAGGTCCCGACGGTCTTGTACCGTTGGGTTTTTTTATTCCCGCAGGCGCTCCGCCGCAAAGAGCCGCTCTTGTTTTTTCGGGCCGAGGAGGACATATTCTCCCGCTGGTTCATATACTGAAAGTAACGGAGAAAAGTGGGTGAGGAGAATGGTAAAAATCTCTGACTTCCAGACAAAAGAAGTGGTGAACATCCTGGATGGGAAGCGGCTGGGGACGATATCCGATTTGGAGATTGATCTGCGCCACGGACGCGTGGAAGCGATTGTCGTGCCGGGGCCAGGCAAATTCCTCGGGTTCTTTTCCTCCGGGAATGATTACGTCATTCCGTGGCGCAATATTGTGAAGATCGGGAAAGATGTGGTGCTGGTCCGGATGGAGGAGGCACTCAAGGTAGAAGCCAGAACCTCTGGCGGGGATGAATACAGGGAGTAAAGGGAGAAAGGCGGCAGTTAGCCTTTCTTTTCTTTTCGGCTATGGTATGATAAGCCATATGAGGAAGGTGACAGGATGAGAGAACCGTTTGTCTTGGAAGAGGAAAAATCCATTTTGGCGCTGGCGGACTGGCAAGCGCATTTCCCGGGGCTCGTGGCGGGCTTTACGGTTCGCCTTGGCGGGGAAAGCGAGGAACCGTACGGCTCGTTTAATATGGGACTGCACGTGGGAGACGACCCGGCGCATGTGATCGCGAACCGCAAAAAGCTGGCCGAGCAGGTCGGGATGCCGTTTGAGGCGTGGACATGCGCCGACCAGGTGCACGGCAACCGCGTCTGTCAGGTGACGGCGGGAGGTGCGGGAAAAGAGAGCCTCGGAGACGTCATTGCCGCAACAGACGGGCTGTTCACGCAGCAAAAGGGAGTCTTGCTGACGTCGTTTTACGCTGATTGCGTTCCGCTTTATTTTCTCGACCCGGCATCAGGAGCGATCGGGCTTGCCCACGCGGGCTGGAAAGGGACGGTCGGGCGTATTGCCGAGGAAATGGTGAAGGCGCTGCAAACGCACTATAAGGCGAAGCCGGGGGACATCCGCGTCGCGATTGGGCCATCCATCGGAGGTTGCTGCTACGAGGTGGATGAACGGATCATGACGCAGGTGCGGACGAGTGCGGAAAACTGGAAGACGGCAGTCTCTGCCTCCACAGAAGGGAAGTACATGCTCGATTTGCGGCAGTTAAATACGGAAATTTTGCGGGAAGCGGGGATTTCCCGGGCAAATATGTTGGTGACGGACTGGTGTACAAGCTGCCGGACAGACTTGTTTTTCTCGCATCGAAAAGAAGCCGGACCGGGCAAAATGACAGGACGAATGGCTTCGTATATCGGCTGGAAGGAAACAGAAGGGAGATAGGGCATCGTGAAAATCAAGGAGCAGGAAGTGTTGAAAGAAAGATTGGCGGCGATTGAGACGCGCATTCAGGCGGCTTGCGAGAGGGCGAACCGTCGGCGCGAGGAAGTGAAAATCATCGCTGTGACCAAATACGTCGACGAGCAGGCCATCGGTGATTTGCTGGATGTCGGGATCGAGCATATCGGGGAAAACCGGGTGCAGGATGCCTTGCCGAAATACGAGTTGCACAAAGACAGAGGCATCTGGCATTTTATCGGGCATCTGCAAACGAACAAGGCAAAAGAAGTCGTCGGGCGTTTCCCGTACATTCATTCGCTGGACCGCCTCTCGCTCGCCCAGGAGCTGAATCGCCGAGCCGAGGCGATCGACCAGGTCGTCAACTGCTTTTTGCAGGTCAATATTTCCGGGGAAGAGACAAAATTTGGGCTTAGTCCCAACGATGTATTGGCTTTTTTGCGTGAAACCAGTAATATGAAACATATAAAGATCGTCGGATTAATGACGATGGCGCCTGTTGTCGAAGATCAGGAGGAGGCGCGACCTGTATTTCGCGGACTGTGCGAGTGGAAAGCGCGGATCAATGAATGCGCGTTCCCGCATGCTCACATAGAAGAATTGTCCATGGGCATGTCCAGTGATTTTGAAGTGGCAATTGAAGAGGGAGCTACATATATTCGTCTTGGCTCTGTTTTGGTCAAGCCGGAATAGGGAAGAAACAGACGCGACAACGAGCAGGAGAGGAGGTAGCGTATGGGTGTCATGAACAAATTGATGGGGTTTCTGGGGCTGGATAACGAGGAATACATCGAGGAAACCACGGTAGAAGAGGAACGCGACGAATACGATTCTCACCACAAAAAGCAGCAGCCTGTCAGCCGGGCCAATAACGTAGTGCCGTTCCAAGCGCGGGAAAAGGAGGGAATCCGTTTGATTCTCTGTGAGCCCCGTCATTATAGCGATGCGCAAGACATTGCCGACAACCTTCGTCATCGCAGACCTGTGGTAGTCAATCTGCATCGGGTGGAAAAAGATCAGGCCAAAAGAATTATCGACTTTTTGAGCGGGACGGTTTACGCGCTGAATGGAGACATTCAAAAGGTGGGCGATACGATTTTTGTATGCACCCCGGACCATGTAGATATTCAAGGAACGATCTCCAGCGTTATGGAAGAGTAACGGACTAACACGATAAAAAGGGTGAGCTAATGGCGTACTTGTTTACCATTTTAAATTTTGCTTTTACAGTGTATCAGTACATGATTATTGCCTACATTTTGATGTCATGGGTGCCGCAAATGCGGGCAACTGGCATCGGCCAACTGCTGGAGAGACTGGTAGAGCCTTATCTGGCTCCGTTTCGCCGATTTATTCCCACACTCGGTTTCATTGATATTTCGCCCATCGTCGCTTTGATTGCCCTTCGCTTTGCCCAGTATGGCTTGTTCAGCATTCTGGAAAAACTGCTGTAGGACGAGTGCTATGAGCGTATTCGATCATTTTGCAAAAGAAGAACGTCCCTTTGTGGAACGGGCGCTGGAAATGCTGACGCTGGTAGAGCGTAAGCAGGCCATGCGCCTTACTGATTTTGTGGATCCACGGCAATGGCACATTATGAAAAGCCTTACGTCGCAAGTGCGCGATGTGAAAATTTCCGCGAGCGGCGGCTATGAAGGCGCCGAGCGGGTGCGCGTCCTCATTCATCCGGAGTACATCGAAGTGGAGCCCGAGGACTTCCGGCTTGCCCTGTTGGCAATCAAGGCAGACCAGCGCTTCCACACCCTGGAGCATCGCGATGTGATGGGAGCGCTGCTGCATGCGGGGATGAAGCGGGAAAAGTTCGGCGACATGCTGACGGACGTCGGGACATGCTATGCGATTGTGGCCGAGGAAGTCGCGGATTTTGTCTGCACGCAGGTGACGCAGATTCACCGGACCTCGGTGCAGTTTGAACGCGTGGCGTGGGAGTCGTTTACCCCGCCTGCGACCCGCTTTGCCGAAAAAACGATCACCGTGCCTTCGCCGCGAATTGATGCGGTAATCGGGGAAGTGCACAATATGTCCCGGGCCAAGGCACTGGTGCCGATTCGCGCGGGCAAAGTCAAGGTCAACTGGAAGGTTACGGAAGATCCTTCGACCCAATTGCAGCAAGGCGACATGGTGTCGCTCGCCGGATACGGGCGGTTTAAAATTTTGGAGATAGCCGGCCCGACGCGCAGCGGAAGACTGCGCATGATTGTCGGACTGGTTACATAAAATGAACGAGGGCGCAAAAAAATGTAAAATAAGGCAGGAAACAATGTCGATTCTGTCGAAAACATAAGTACGAATTATCGGGAAAAGTGGGGGGTTCATGTGCCATTAACGCCATTGGATATACACAATAAAGAATTCAGCACAGGCTTTCGCGGCTACAACATTGACGAAGTGAACGAATTTCTCGATCAGGTCATCAAAGACTTTGAACTCCTGATTAAAGAGAAAAAGGAAATGGAAGAACGGATCGCCATTCTCAATGAGCGTGTGGACCACTATAAGAGCCTGGAAGAAAACTTGAGCAAGTCGATTCTCGTCGCCCAGGAGACGGCGGAGGATGTCAAGTCCAATGCCCGCAAGGAAGCGCAACTGATCTTGAAGGAAGCCGAGAAAAACGCGGACCGGATTGTCAACGAAGCCTTGGCGAAGTCTCGCAAAATTGCGATTGAAATCGAAGAATTGAAAAAACGCGCGTCCGTTTACCGCATGCGCTTCCGCACGCTGCTGGAGGCCCAACTGGAAATGCTGGAGCACGGAGCATGGGACGACATCGAGCAGGCGGATTCTGCGGTAGTTGTTGAATAAAACATTGACGTTGTGCCGATGATGGTACTATAATGAAAAACAACTTTTTCGAAAACATTAATCCATATCACGACAAGACGATGAACGGGAAGAGTACGCGGAACAGCACTGTCAAAGAGAGTCGGGAACAGGTGAAAGCCCGACCAGTCGCCTCTGCTGAAAATCACCCGGGAGTTCAAAATCCGAAAGCTTGGCCGCACGTTGTTGAGGCAGGCAAGTAAGTGAGCGCGTCATTCCCGTTACGAATGAACGAGTGGAACGAATCCCGCTGCATGTTTGCCGACGGGTTTGTTCAATCAGGGTGGTACCACGGGAGCCTTCTCTCGTCCCTTTTTTGGGATGAAGGAAGGCTTTTATTTATTTTTAGGAGTGAAGCAGGCTATGGACTACAGCAAAACCTTATCGCTACCGAAAACCGATTTCCCGATGCGCGGCAACTTGCCGACACGCGAGCCGCAAATCCAGGAGAAGTGGGAAGAGCAAAACATTTATCAACAAGTGCTGGCCCGCACGGAAGGACGCCCTTCGTTCGTTTTGCATGATGGCCCTCCTTATGCGAACGGAGACATCCACATCGGGCACGCGCTGAATAAAATTCTCAAGGACTTCATCGTTCGCTACAAGTCCATGGCAGGTTTCTACGCGCCGTACATCCCGGGCTGGGATACGCACGGCTTGCCGATTGAGCAGGCGATTGTCAACGCTCAAGGACTGGATCGCCGCAACATCGAGGTCAACGACTTCCGCAAGCGCTGCGAAGAGTACGCCTGGTCCTACATCGACAAGCAGCGCGATCAGTTCAAGCGACTGGGTGTTCGCGGCGACTGGGAAAATCCGTATGTCACGCTTTTGCCTGAGTACGAAGCCAACCAAATTCGCGTGTTCGGCGAGATGGCGAAAAAAGGCTACATTTACAAAGGACTTCGCTGTGTCTACTGGTCTCCGTCTTCCGAGACGGCACTGGCTGATGCGGAAATCGAATACAAAGACAAGCGTTCTCCTTCCATCTACGTAAGCTTCCAGGTCGTAGATGGCAAAGGCAAGCTGGATACCGAAACAGGCGTTGTCATCTGGACGACCACACCGTGGACGATCCCGGCAAACCTGGCGATCTCGCTTCATCCTGAACTGGAGTACAGCGTCGTCAAAGCCGATGGCCGCAAATTCCTCGTGGCAAACGGTCTGATCGAAGCAGCCAGCAAGGAAATCGGCTGGGAAAACGTAGAAGTTCTCGCCAGCTTCAAAGGACAGGAGCTGGAGGGCGTAGTGACGAAGCATCCGATCTACGACCGTACATCGCCGCTGATTTTGGGCGAGCACGTGACACTGGATGCCGGTACAGGCTGCGTGCATACCGCTCCTGGACACGGGGAAGACGACTTTGCCGTCGGACAAAAATACAATCTCGGCGTGCTTTGCCCGGTTGACCATGAAGGAAAAATGACCAGTGAGGCTCCTGGTTTTGAAGGCCTTTTCTACGAAGATGCCAACAAGGCGGTCACCGAGAAGCTGAAAGAAAACGGAGCGCTCCTGAAGCTCAGCTTCTTTACGCACTCCTACCCGCACGACTGGCGGACGAAAAAGCCGGTGATCTACCGTGCGACAGAGCAATGGTTCGCTTCCATCGACGGCTTCCGCGAGCAAATGCTCGAAGCGATCAAAAACGTGAAATGGATTCCGCATTGGGGAGAAACCCGTCTGGCGAACATGATCGCCGACCGCGGCGACTGGTGCATTTCCCGCCAGCGCGTCTGGGGCGTTCCGATTCCGATTTTTTATTGCAAATCGTGCAATGAGCCGATCATCAACGACACGACGATCAACCACATTGCCGAGCTGTTCCGCAAAGAAGGCTCCGCTGTCTGGTTTGCCCGCGAAGCAAACGAGCTGATTCCGGAAGGGCTTGCTTGCAGCAAGTGCGACTGCAAAGATTTCCGCAAAGAAACAGACATCATGGACGTATGGTTCGACTCCGGTTCTTCCCACCAGGCGGTTCTGCGCGAGCGCGGCCTCGCCTGGCCGGCTGACATGTACCTGGAAGGCTCCGACCAATATCGCGGCTGGTTCAACTCTTCGCTGTCCACAGGCGTTGCCGTCTATGGCACGGCACCGTACAAGGCGGTACTGAGCCACGGCTTTGCTCTCGACGGAGAAGGACGCAAAATGTCCAAGTCGCTCGGCAACGTGGTTGTGCCGCAGCAAGTCATCGACAAGCTGGGCGCCGACATCTTGCGCTTGTGGGTAGCTTCGGTTGACTACCAGGCAGATGTGCGCATTTCCGATGCGATCCTGAACCAGATCGCCGAGGTGTACCGCAAAATCCGCAACACGTTCCGCTTCCTGCTGGGCAACCTCGATGGATTTGACCCGGCGAAAGACCGCGTAGCGTATGAGCAACTGGGCGAGCTGGACCGTTATGTCTTGGCAAAAGCAGCGAAGGTCGTCAAGCGCTCCCGCAAGGCGTATGACGAATACCAGTTCCATACGGTTTTCCATGCGGTGCACAACTTCTGCGTGATCGACCTGTCTGCTTTCTACCTGGACATCTGCAAAGACCGTCTGTACGTCGAAGCGCCTGACAGCGTAAAACGCCGCGCTGCCCAAACGGTCATGTACGATTGCCTGCTCAGCCTGGTGAAGCTGGTAGCGCCGATTTTGCCGCATACCGCCGATGAGGTATGGTCCTTCATCCCGGGCGTGACCGAGCCAAGCGTGCAGTTGACCGACATGCCGGAAGGCGACGAGCAGCACCTGAGCTTCTCTGCCGAAGCGGAAAGCAAATGGGACGCGTTCCTCGCTGTCCGCGACGAGGTGCTCAAAGCGATGGAAGAAGCGCGCCGCAACAAAGTATTCGGCAACTCCGTCGACGCCAAGCTGGCGCTCTATCCGCAAACAGAGGAAGCAGCAAAAGCATTGGCAGCCATGGACGATCTGGCCGACCTGTTCATCGTCGCTCATGTCGACCTGCACGCCCAAGGCGAAGCCGCTCCGGCAGAAGCTGCCCAACTCGAAGGCATCGCGGTTGTCGTCTCCGCGGCTGACGGCCAAAAATGCGAACGCTGCCGCGTCGTGAAGCAGGACGTAGGCGCCCGCGAAGCGCATCCATCTATCTGCGTGCGCTGCGCAGATATCGTGGAGCAGCATTATGCGCATGTAGCTGAATCGTAATTTCAGATGTTTTTTGGAGACCTGTCATTCCTAAAGGGATGGCAGGTTTTTTCGGTCCCATCTATGGTCGAACTATGGTCGAAGATTTTGGTGCAAATTATTAACAAAATTGCAAAATATTAATTTACGATAAAGTAAATGACTATGTCATAATAACCACAAATGGGTTTAGTTGGTAATTTTTTCTGTCAATGGACCGAGGCAGCTTTGTTTCGGTCCGTTTTTCCGTATGATTGGAGGGGGATCCGTATGAAAAAATACTTGGTGTTTCTTCTGGTAATCATCCTTTTGTCAACGGCTTGTCAGACGGTGAATGAAGTACCTGTAAAAAAGGAAACACCGCATTTGGCCGTTATCAAAGAGAGGGGGAAAGCCAATGTCGTCATCTTGAATAAAGACTACAAGGTCGTAGGGGAAAAGAAAATCGGCGAATTTCTGATTGATGGGCAGGTGGATGGGCAGACCTTGTACGCGATTGACTGTGGAATTGAGCCGGCGTTGAAAAACTTGTATGCCATAAACGTCCATGATCTCTCGTATCAAACGCTAACCTTGCCCTACATTCCCCAGAAAATATTTATTCATGATCGGGTGGCCTATATCGCTTCCTCTTCGGTCCAACAAGCTGGCTTTCCGTTTATGCTTGTCGATTTGCAATCTTTTTCGCTGATTGACACGTTTACGGTTCCCGGCGCTGTCAGTTCCTTCATCCCCGAAGCGAATGGAGTCACGATGCATGTCAATGCGGGAGGACCGAACAAATTTGGCCCGTATGCCAAAAAAGTTCGCGTGGGGAAAGGGACAGCCGGAAAATACGAAATACTGGAAACGACAGACATGCCGCAAGAGCTTCCGCCTACCAATGTCATTTCGTATCCGGAAAAAAATATCGCGGTCTATGCGGGATTCGCCAAAGGGCCAAAGCCGAGATGGGTAAAGCAGCCAGAAGCCTATACAAGTAAAATAAAAGTGTTGGACAAAAAGAATGATTCCGTTTTACAGGAAATCGATCTGGAAGAGTCGTTCCCGCAGCAGATTGTGCGCAAGGACGATCTGGCTTTTATCAATCATTATACGGATTTGGATATGAGCGGGGAGATGATTTCCGTCTACGACTTGAAAACAATGAAGCTGATAACCAAGATTCGCTCGGAAACCCCGTCTTCCATTGCCCTGGCTGGCTCCCATCTTCTTGTTGCGAATTTTGTGCCGGGAACGGTAAGCGTGATTGATACGCAGGAGCTAAGGCAAATACAGCAAGTGGCCGTTGGCGAGTGGCCGACAAAAGTGCTGGTTGTTCCAGACTCAAGCAGTCCCATACCGAAAGAATAATGAAACGGCCCTTCACTAACAGGGCTGTTTTTTGCTGCGCGGTTTTTCCGTTGCATAAGCAAACCCATTCGTTCCGACTGATCTTTTCATGATAATTTGCTTACCCAATTTCTCCATAAAAACCCCGCCAAACCAATCTTCAAGTTTTTTAAGCCTCGCCGAACAACTACAAGCCCCTGACGAGGAAAGAGGAGAAATCCGCGAAAGCTCTTTGGGGTCCCGACCGAGGCGGAGTGGAAAAAACGAAACACGCTTTTAAGCGTTCACTTTGAGAAGCTTCTTTGAATCAACCACTTTGGACGCGGTTTCGTTTTTTCCACGGAGCCGGGCAGCAAAGCTTCCTGCAGGGACCCCAAGAAGCTACAGCGATTTCTCCTCTTTCTTCGCCTCCAGGGAAGCAACGATTAAGAAGCTTTTAAAAAAAGAAAACCGAGCGAACACCAAAAGCTGCTATACCTGACAAAACAGCAACGAACAATCCGCAAGCCGAGGTTGACAAGTAAGCTTGACGGAGCCAGGGTCTTGCAGAGCACGAGAACCGAACGAACAAGCCACACCCATACCCTTCCCCAATCACTTCAAACGGTTATTTCCCGCCTGCAAAGCCATACTACCAGTTGAGGAAACCAAACAAAGGTGGTGGCCGACGTGGACCCAAAAATGCTGGCCAGCTTCAGGGAAAAGCTGCTTGCGCAGAAAAAAGAACTCGAAGACCGCGTACAGGATCATTACGGCATGCGAGAGCCGATGACGACCTCCTTGCAGGAATTTTCCATGTACGATAACCATCCGGCCGACATCGGCAGCGAGCTGTTTGAACGGGAAAAAGACCTCGCCCTCGACAGCCTCGACCGCGAGACATTAAAAGAAATCGAACAGGCGCTGACCCGCATGGAAGAAGGGACATACGGGCTGTGCACCGTCTGTGGCGAGCCGATTCCTGCCGAGCGACTCGAAGCCTTGCCCCAGGCGCAGACGTGCAAGGAACACGCGCCTGCGCCCCATGTGAACGAATCCCGGCCGATCGAGGAAGAGTTTTTGCAGCCCCCGTTTGGCCGCACATCGCTCGACGAAAAAGAAGGGCAAAACGGCTTCGACGGGGAAGACGCCTGGCAGATCGTCGAGTCGTGGGGCACATCCAGCACGCCGTTCTCCTTCCAGGACAGCGATAAAGCCGACTATGGCGAAATGTACATCGAAAGCGACGAGCCGGATGGGTACGTCGAAGCCGTAGAAGAAATCGGCTACACCGATATCGACGGCTACCATGGTCCCGACAGCGTGCACTTCATGCGCAGTGCAACATACGAAGACTACATGCACAAAGGCGAAGGAAAAGGCAACTTCCTCTCCTACGACGAGTATGAGTCGCAAAACGAACCGCGCGAGGGGCGCGATGGCGTGGAATGACCGCAGTCTGCTGATCGAACGCGTCGAGACTTATCCGCTGTTGCACCGCTTGACGCAAGCCTACGGGGACGCCAACGGGTACAAGCGCTACCGCAGCACGTACCTCATCCGCATCATCACGCAAGCCGGGATCGATGGCTGGGGCGAAATTGTCGATTGGCTGCCCACCCTGGACCGCGGGTTTCGCGAGCGGATCGTCCCTTTTTTGCTCGGCAAGCATGCGTCCAGCCGGACACAGATCGCAGCGATCGTCAACAAATGGCACCAGCGATCGGCAGCAGGGGTCAGCATGGCGTTGACAGAGATCGTCGCCAAGGCAGCGGGGATGTCGGTCTGCCAGCTATGGGGCGGGGCGCTCCACCGGACCATTCCCGTCTACGCATCCTTTCAGTCGTATGCGGAGCGCGAGGACTGGATGACGCACTCGCTCAACCAGGTGGCAGCCGCTCTCGCAGCAGGATTCACCAGGTTCAAGGTAAAAATCGGCGGCCGCTCCGTTCGAGAAGATCAGGCGCACATTGTTCAGTTGATGGACATGCTCTCGCCGGAGGTACAGGTGGCGCTTGACGCCAACCAAAGCTACGATCTGGCGACCACCAGACAGTGGACGCGCATAATCGAGCGCTATCCGAACTGGCTGTGGCTGGAAGAGCCGATGCCGATGGAGCGCACGGAAGAATACGCCAAGCTGCGTGCCGCATTGCCCATTCCGCTTGCGGGCGGGGAAAACCTGGTCCGCTGTGCGCAGTTTTTGCCGCTATTCAAAGCGGGGGCGCTCGATATCGCACAGCCGGATTTGCTGCACACAGAAGGGATCGAGAGCTACCGGACCCATCTGCAAATGGCGCGGGAATTTGGCTATCGCGTGTCGCCGCATTCGTTTGATGGCGGGCTGGCTCGGCTGTACACGCTGTTCGCGCAAGCATGCTTGCCTGCCTGGAGCAAAATGGACAGCGAACAGATCGAGCCAGTCGAGTGGGATGTCATGGAAAATCCGTTCACACACCTCTTTCCGCTGTACCCAGTCAACGGTGAAGTAGCCATCCCGAGCGGAGTGGGGATCGGCATGGAGCCGAATTGGGAGATTATCAACGCCACGCGCTGGGATGGCAGCGCATATGCGTGAGACGAGGAGTTTCGTATGGCGCAAAATGCGAAAAACCTGATTGGGCTGACAGGGATTCCGTTAGTCATGGTGCTTGGCAACTCGATGCTCATTCCCGTCCTGCCCACGATGAAAAACAAGATGGAGCTGACTTCGCTCCAGACCAGTCTGTTGATTACGGCTTTTTCCATTGCCGCCGGAATCGTGATTCCGCTGGCTGGATACTTGTCTGACCGTTTTGGCCGCAAAATCGTCATCCTGATCTCGCTCGCCCTGTACGGGACGGGCGGGCTGTTGGCGGGGCTTGCGGCACTCTGGCTCGATCAGCCGTACATGCTCATCATGGGCGGGCGCGTCCTGCAAGGGATCGGCGCAGCCGGGACAGCGCCGATTGCCATGGCGCTGGTCGGCGATCTGTTCGAGGGAGCGTCAGAGAGCAAAGCGCTCGGCCTGATGGAGACATCGAACGGGATGGGCAAAGTGCTCAGTCCCATTTTCGGGGCGCTGCTTGCGCTCATTTCCTGGTACATGGTCTTTCTCGCTTTCCCGATCATTTGCGGCGTCGTCCTTGTGCTGTTCCTGTTTTTGACCAAGGAAAAGAAGCAGGAGCGGCAGCCGCTTCCGGTCAAGCAGTATTTGCACAGAATCGCACAGGTGTTTAAGCAGCACGGCAAATGGCTCGTTCCCGCGTTTTTTATCGGCAGCATCTGCCTGTTCACGCTGTTTGGCGTTCTGTTCTACCTGTCTGATCTGCTGGAGGAAAAATACAAGATCGACGGCGTCATCAAAGGCGGATTTTTGGCGATTCCGCTGCTCGTCATGAGCATCGCTGCCTATGTGACAGGGCTGATTATCAAAAAGAAGCTGGGCCTGATGCGCCTGTTTGTGATCGTCGGGATGTTTCTGCTCGCGGCGTCGTACGTTCTCGCCAGCTTTGTAAAAGGCGCCTATGCGCTGATCGGCATTCTCATCATCGGCAGCATCGGTACAGGCATGATTTTGCCTTGCCTGAACTCGATGATTGTAGGAGCGGTGCAAAAAGCGGAGCGGGGCATGATTACGTCTTTGTACAGCGGCGTCCGCTTTATCGGCGTGGCTGTCGGGCCGCCGATTTTCACCTGGCTGCTCGGCATCTCCCGGACGGTCATGTTTTTCTCGATTGCCGGCTTGTCGCTTGTCTTTGCGATTTTGGCCATTTTTTTCTTGAAGCCGAAGCAGGCCGAACAAGGCGGGCAAAACCAGGAGCAGGATGCTGCCAAAGAGCGCGAAACGAAGGCGTGGCGGCAAGTGTCAGAGGTGCTCGGGATCGAGCCGGAGACGCAGCAGGAAAAGCGGCGGGCGCGGGCGATCGAGAAGTACGGCTTCGATGTGAACGACTTGTTTGCACGTATCTTGTCCGGGAAAAAAGAAAAGGAAAAAAACTAAAACAGGCAGCCCTGCGCAGCTCTCCCTCAGGAAAATGGGGATCGAAGCAGCAGCAGGGACGTGCCTGTTTGTTTGTGTGAACAGCTTATGCGCTTATGGTCAGGAGCGGACAGATGGGGCAGCAAACGGATGCAGCAACGCTCTTTCCAGCGTCAGAGGATAGACATCGTCGCGCAAAATGCGGCTGAACTGCCCGTCGCTTTTGATATCACGCGGAATGGTGTCGAAGAGGACGGTTTCCGTCACGTCAGAGCCAGAAGGCGTCGCAGCGTATGTAAGCACTTTTGCGATGTAGATGTCTTTTCGCTGTCCGCCGGCAAGCGTGTACTGGCCGATTCGCTCAATGCCTTCCAGCACAGCTCCCGTCTCTTCGTACACTTCCCGGACGGCAGCGGCGAGACTGCTTTCGCCAGGCTCGATTTTTCCTCCGGGCAGCTCTACGCCCCGGCTGCGGTGGCGGGTAAACAGCAGCTTTCCGTCATAAAAAGGGAGAATGAGCACGTGGCCTGCCGGATGAAGGCGATATTCGTCGGGGTCAAAGGTCAACTGCACAGGCAAACCGAAATCATCTGAAAAAGCGTACAAGAACAGCTCTCCTTTCTACGATCAGAACGGGGTAGATGAGCGATATTGCATGGAAATATGCTTGACTGCTTTCATCGCTTGCCCGACAGCGAGGGACAGGCTGGCATAGGCGGCTCCATTGGTGGCGTCACCCGTGCCGTAAATCCACGAATCGTCCGCGCGCTGAAATTCATCTGTTTTCAAATACCCTTCGCCAAACGTGGCAAGGCCACCCAGCCCTGCGCAGTTGCCATGGACGCCGATGCGCGGCAAAATCCAGTCGACGGCCAGCGTTGGCGGATTTTCAGGCCGTCGCGAGGCCAGCGTCAAGCACAGCCGCTCTCCTTCGTCCTGGTAGCCTGTTACTTCCGTCTCCCACAGCAAAGACAAATTGGGCAGCCCCGCGATTTTGCGCAGCCACTCGGGGCGGGCGCGCAGATGGTTGCTGCGGATCAGCAAGTAGACATGGCGCGCATGCCTGGCGAGATTGACGGCGCTTTCCAGCGCGCGATCCCCTCCGCCGATGACGGCAAGCGCCAGCCCTGCGACCGATGTAGCTTCCGCTGTAGTGGAAAAAGCGGGGGGCAGGACGCGCTTGCAGCCGTTGAGGGCCGGGATCTCATTGGGGGTAACGCCCGTAGCGATAAGCAGATAGTCGACGCGATAGGCAGTCTTGGAGGTCGTCACGATGTGCGCATCGCGGTCAATGGCTAACAGCTCTTCTCCCAGCCGGACATTCAGGTTTTGGATGGTAGGATGCTGGTACAACTCGTCGAGAAGCGAAGCGCCCCGAGGGTACACCCGCGGAGGAAAATCCCAGATTTCATTGTGAATCTGGTGCAATTGCCCTCCGAGCCGATCCGATTTTTCCACCAGCAAGCAAGACAACCCCAATCGTTGGCACCAAATAGCGGCAGACAAACCCGCGATGCCGCCGCCTGCGATCAGCACCTGTACGTGTTCCACTCTCCAGTCCCCCGATCTTTTCTGTTTCCGATTTCCCAATAGTTTTAGACTACCTGTTTCGTTTCCGGAGTGCAAGGACTCACCGCCAAAACGACAAAACAGGTGCGTGGCCTTGGCTGTTACCTACAATTTGACAGCAAAATGTGGTAAAATGGGACATGGTTTTCCAGAATAATAGAAAAATTGAACGGAAATGTTGGCACCATGGGAAAAGGAGTGAACCTGCGTGCAGGCCAAGAACGAAAAACAAGTGGCTCCTGTGAAGATGCCGCGGAAACGAAAAAAACGCGGACAGCGATCCAAGCGGATGTATCTGCTTCTGGCTGCGTGCCTGTTCCTCTGTTTGCTTGCGGTCGGGGCGGGGTATGCCTTGAACCAGGTGGACAAAACATTGGAGGACGTGACGAAAGACCCGTACAAGCTTCCCGATCAGCCAGTCGTGGAGCAGCCGTATGAGGAACAGAAATCCATTTCCTTTGTCATCGTCGGATTGGACACGCGCGCCAACATCGGGATGCTGAACACCGATGTGCTGGTCGTCGCTGTCGCTAACCCTGTCACGAAAAAGGTAACGATGGTGTCGCTGCCCCGTGACACGCGGGTCCAAATTCCTGGCGAGCCAGGCTATCACAAGATTAACGAAGTTTTTTCGATTGGCGAAGGGAAAAAGAAATTGGCGGAGAGCAAAGGACAGCCTGTCACGGAAAATGGCATGACGGTGCTGAAAAAGACGCTGGAGCACATGCTCGGTGTCTCGGTCAATCACTACGTCCAGCTCGACTTCGAAGGCTTTACCGCTGTGGTCGACAAGCTCGGCGGCGTCAAGGTAGACGTGGACCGCGACCTGGTGTACGAGCTGCCCAAGCAGGGCGTCTACCGCAGCTTGAAAAAAGGCACGCAAGTACTGAACGGCGAGCAGGCGCTTGGCTTCGTCAGACACCGGATCGACAGACGCGGCAGCGCCTACAACTCCAGCGACTTCGACCGCAACCGCCGCCAGCAGCAGGTCATTCGCGCTGTCGCGGACAAAATGGTTTCGATGGACGGAATTACCCACTTGACGGAGGTAATGGCGACCGTCGGCAAGCATATCAAAACCGATCTGTCCAAAGACCAGATCAAAGGGCTGGCCATGGACTTTGGCAGCATCTCTTCCGACAATATCGTCTCGTTGGAAAACGGCGCGATCTGGAGCTTTCCGTACTCTCTGTGGCCGAAGGCGAACATGCAGGCGGTCCGCAGCACGCTGCAGAAAGAGCTGGGAGTGGCAGAAGCCAGCGACAAGCTCAGCGATGCGGCGGTAGCGGAAATAGCCAAAGTCGAGATGAAAACAGAGACCAGACCGCAAACTACGAAGCCGTCGACCTCTTCGCAATCGGAAGTAGCGAAGCCGCAGCCGCAGAAGCCGGCGACTCCGGCGCCAAAACCGCAGCCGAAGCCAGAGACGCCAGCAGAGCCGACACCTGTGCCGGGTGGAGAAGCAGGCCAGGACAGCGAGTCGTATCCGAGCGACATGCCGCCTCCTGATATTCTCGCGCCGCCAGCTCCTGCGCCAGATGGCGGGGGCAGTGGGCAAACGTAACGATTTTTTTGCACCCTCCGCAAAGCCGGGCACATATACTGCCAGGGAGCGGAAGCGCTGCCCGCTTTCGGGAAGGGGGCGATGTTCTTTGAAAAATTGGCAGGAGACGATGAAGCAACTGCAAAAGGCATCGCAAAGCCTGGCAAAGCTGAACCTGGACAAAGACCATCCGTGGGGGGCCTTGCGCCAGATGAACCAGATCATGGATGCGAATTTTTGGGAAAACATTGCGGCGCTCAGCCAAAAATCGCCGAACCAGTCGCCGAGCACGGCCGCGAAAGTCGTGCCGACCATCCAAAAAAGCCGGAAAAAGCCAGCAACGGATAGGCCGCTGCGGGTGGTGCAGGTCGAAGAAACCGAGGGCTACCCGCCGACGGATGTGTTCCTGGCGGAGCAGTCCGTGATCGTATGCTGCGAGCTGCCGGGCTTTGCGCGCGACAGCCTGGAGCTTTCGCTTGTCGAACAAAAAGTGCTCGAAATCAAAGGGCTGGTCAAGGAGCCGGACTACAAAGGCTCATGCGTGCAGGCGGAGAGAAGCTACGGTTCGTTTCACCGCAAGATCGAACTGCCTGCTCCGGTGATCGCCAAAGGGATGAGAGCCCAGTACCAGGATGGCTTGCTGGAAATTTATTTGCAGCGCGATGCCGATTACCGCGAACGAAAAACAACATTCAAGGCGAAGCTGTAGAGGAGGGACTTTTCGGCCCTCCTCTTTTCCTTTTCCCGCAACTTGCAAGGGACGGGGGAGCATGTCCGCGCCCAAACAAAAACAGTGCTAATGTAAGCCATTAACACTGTCCGTTCATATATTGCCAACCAGCGGCTGATCGACGATGCTCGGATCGAGCGTATTGGTTGCGTTGGCGCCGTTGATCGTGTTCACGACGTTGCCCGTATTGCCGCCACCGGAACCGGAGAAAGTCTTGGATGCGGTTTTGGGCGAGATGTTCAAGGTGTCCCCGAAGTTGACAGTCCCGGAGTTGCTGTTGATGTTGACCGCTCCGACCACGGAAGGCACGGCTAGCTCCTCCTCTCGCGCTTGGGCTCGTCGCGAAGCAGGTGGCGGATGGTTTTCACGCGAGTCTCCAAGGTCAGGCAGTCGGTTGAGCCGATATGGATCAGCGACGATGCCGCAGTAAACGGTACGTCGACCTTTTTGACGTGAATGCGGGGACAGTCGTGAAACGTATCGAGGCAAATCGGCTCGGCAGGGCAAGGAGCGGGTAACGGCACGGAAAAAACAGCGTAATCGGCAAATTCAAATTCGTGCTGGTAAAAAATCGCTTTTTCCCGTTGGACCGCCAAAATGTTGGAGCGGGCGTTGACTTCCTTCGAGTCCCCGATCTGCAAGACAGAGGAGGAGTCGATGGAAATGCTGTTCAGCTTCTTGACATGGCTCGTTCTGCGGTGCATCAATAGGAACCTCCTCAAGGTGGAGTGAGCGCCGTATCAACCGGAATCGCTCCGAGAATCATCGACTCGGGTGGCGTTTCGTAGGACGAGAGCAGCGTGACCGTTGTCGTGTCGCCGATAAACAGGGAGGCGGACGACGACAGGGCATCGATCGAAACGCTGCGCACGCAAATGTCGCCGTTTATCACTTGGTAGATCATATCAGGGTTCGTTCACCTCGCGCGGGAGATTTTTGACAAAGCCTTCACACGTTTTTTCGATATCGCGCTTGACCTTCTGGACGATTTTTCCCGCCCAGACGTCGATCTGTTCAGGCTCCCATTCATCGGTCTGAAGCTGATTGACATAATAACGGATGCGTTGGTCGATCTGCTTCTTGATATCCTCCAAAATAAAATCGCGATAGTCGTCATTGAGCGGATAACCGCACTCTTCCTCGATTCGTTCCAGCACATGGTAGGCGTCCGCTTTCAGGTAACGGTAAATTTCTTTTTGCACTCGTTCGAACAAAGGTGTGTTCTTTTTCTCCCCGTTTGGCACATCCATGCTCTGGTTAATGGAAAAATCGCCGATGCCGGAATCGTTGCTCTTCGGATTAAGACCGATGTTGAGCGTTCCTTCCAACCGTTCGACTTTCAGCAGATCAAATTTGTATTCGTTTTTGATGACGGAAGGAACCTGCTTTTCCTTTAACTCTTTGACATCCTGTTGCAGCTCTTCTATCATTTGCTTCATTTTTTCCATTTTTTTGTTCTGCGTTTGTATATAGTCATGTAACTGTTGCAAATACTGCATCATTTCGGGACCCATGTACATGACGATCATCCTTCTTCATCAAAAGTAAAGCCGGTTAGAGGGAAGGCGAAACCAAAGGCACAAGCGGAATGAACTCCTCTGACGAAGTCTCGGGCAATGGCCCCGCAGGGGGAGCCGGCTCTGTGAATCCGCCTGTGTTGTACATTTGGGATAACGGTTTAATCATACCTGCACTGCCAATTTGGCAAACCGACGAGTTGGTGATGCCATCAATTTTCAAGTTGTGGATGACGATGTTTTGATGAACGAAAAAGTTCATGAAAAATCCCGTCCCTTTGCCGCCGGATCGCTTGTATCCTCTACAAAGATCGGCAGCTCGTTGCCCGCTGTCTCATTGACGTAGACGACGCTGCGGGGAATCTTGAACGAAAGATTCGTTCCGGAGTTGAACGATCCGCCGCCAGCAAAAGTTTTGGAGTAGCTGACAGGCGAGATTTTGCGGACGTCTCCGACATTGAAGACGCCGCTTATGCTGTTTACGTTGATGACTCCAACAATAGCTGGCAGCTTCGACACATCCCCTCGGAAGAGTCCTTTTTGTATTGTATGTGTGACGGCACTGGGTGTTCATACCTGTTTTTCGCGCTTTTGCGGTTCGCACCGGGCAGCGTGGGCATACGATACATGAGCGACAGGCAGAAGAGTTTTGCAGGGATGGAAAAAGGAGGGGAAACGCGATGAACATGAAGGTCAACAACAAAAAAATCGCCGTGGGAGAAATCAAGATGGGCGGCGTGCAGCAGTCATCGCTCGTGCTGATCGGGGACGCGGACGTCATCAGTTGCTCGTCGGTTTTTGACACGGCAGACGACTCGCTCATTTTCAGCAAAGACGTTCCGATCCGGCCGACCACACCAACGAGACGAGGCGACTGATCGCCTTGTCTAGCTTGCGGACGCGTATTTGCTCTGGTAGTGGCTAAGGGCGAGCAGCGGCCAAATCCAGCGATAGCTGTGATAGGCAAAATAAGTGCCGCCGGGGCGTCCGCCGCCCGTCGGATAAGCGGTGGTCCAGTCTGCCGCCTGGCTTTGCCTGGATAAATAGTCGATGCCGCGTTCAATAGCCGGAGTCGGCTGGGGATGTACGGCGATCAGGGCATCGAGCGCCCATGCCGTTTGCGATGGCGTGCTGGCGCCGAGGGGGACGTACGTTTTTTGCTCGTCGCTGTGGCACGATTCGCCCCAGCCGCCGTCGGCATTTTGCTGTCGCGTCAGCCAGTCGACCGCTTTCTGGACCGCCGGATGAGCGGGGGAGACGCCGACTGCCATCAGCCCGGTGAGCGCCGCCCACGTCCCGTACAAATAGGCGATGCCCCATCTGCCGTACCAGGAGCCGTCTATTTCCTGGCGGGCGAGCAGCCAGCGAACCGCCTTCTGGACAGGCGCGTCGTTCTCTTTGTACCCGGCGTAGCGGCCGAGAAACTCCAATGTTCTTCCGGTCAAATCGGCCGAGGACGGGTCGGTGCTGACCGTGTCTGCGCCTTCGATCGGCAGGCTGGAAATGAGCGGGGAGTCCGTGTTTTTTTCGAAGGCAGGCCAGCCGCCATCGTCGTTTTGCATGGACAACAGCCAATCCAGCCCGCGCTTCCAGGCGGCAGCGGTTGCTTTATCCAGGCGGGACTGGCTGCGCAGAGCGCGCAAGGCCGCTGTCGTGTCGTCGATATCCGGATTCATCGTATTGTAGTCCGAAAAGCCCCAGCCGCCAGGAACCCCTCCCGGATTGCGAATTTTCCAGTCTCCGTACGTATGTTGCTGTTTTTTGAGCAAATAGCGGTTCGCCCGCTGGATGGCAGGGTGGCTTGCGGGCAGGCCGCTTTGCTGCAAGGCGTGCGACAGCAGCGCCGTGTCCCAGACGGCAGAGGTCGCCAGTTGCAAGTGCGCGCCTTCCGCCGTTTGGCAGACCGAATCGCGCAAACCTGACATCGCTTTTGCGATCAGCGGATCACGCAAAGAGTAGCCGCGGGCGAGCAAGGCAAAAATCATGAAAAACGTCGAGGTCGAGTAGTTGTACAGCGTCCCGTCTGCCTCCACGCGCGCGAGGATAAACTGCTCCAATCTGCGCAAGGACAGCTCGTGCAGCAGGCCGGGTAAAAACGGCAAGCGCAACACGTACTCGTGGATAGAGGACAAAAAGCTTTGTCCGTCCCGCGTGAAGCGCTCCAGCAGCCGATGGGGATAGACGCCGGGAGCGATGGAAGGGTTCACATACAAATCGGACAGATCGGGGGTATCCGCCGTCACGTTGACGTATTTGCGGTCAGCGACAATCATCATCGGCGCCAGATGCACACGGGCGTACCCGACAAAATCGAAAAAGCTGATCGGAGAGCTAGGAGGCAAGAGCGCAATTTCTACAGGCACGAGAAAATGAGCGGGCCACTTGTACTGCCCCGCCAAGGCAGCGGCAAACTTCGTCAGCAGGTTCGCCTCGCTCAAGCCGCCTTTGCCGCGAATAAACGCGCGAGCGCGAGCCATCCGCGGCTCCTTTTTTTCATAGCGACGCGAGAGCAGTAGCGCATAGTAGCAATCTACAGTCGTCGAGAGATTTCCCTCGGCCTCGTCCGGGTACAGCTTCCATGCGCCATTTTCTTGCTGAAGGGCGGTGATCCGTGCAGTCAGCCCGTCAATGAGCCGCTCATCATCAATCCCGAGCGTCCGCAATAAGATAATCATGTGGGCGTCTGTCGTCGGAGAGCTTTCCAGACAGAAGCGCCAGGAGCCGTCCTGCTGTTGGCTGCGCAGGACAACAGACTGAATCCGGCTGATTTCTTCGCGTACTTCGCGCAACGAAAACCACCTCCATGTAGAAAACTTGGCTGCGCCAAGCCTTTGGCGCAGCCTTCGTTGCCCTTATACTGGATAAGAATTTTATCCATTCTTATCTGTACAAAAAATGCGTTCGCCAGGCAGGAGGGATCTGTATGGGATGGTCATGGCATGCGAATCCGGCTCTATGGCCGCTCGCACGCGAGCTAGCGAAAGCAAAAGAAGCGAGGCAGGCAGCCAACTCCCTCGCCACAACAGAACAGGACACGATCGCCGAAATCAGGCGCAAGACAGCAGCGAGCAACGCCGACAACCTGGACCGAACGAGCGCCTATTTGACTTTTTTTCACAAGCATCCGGAAGTTCACTGGTCCCTTTTGGCGCACCTCGTATCGCGCAACGCCGGCTGGAGCATGACCGATCTTCGCGGCGAGCTATTGCCGCAGTTGCTTCCCGCAAAAGTACAGCACGACTATTTTGCGTTTTTGGAGCGGGGCAACTGGCTGATTTTTCACGATGCGTACCCTCAATTATTACTGTATGAGGAGAGCCTGAAGCGACAGACCAACCTTTTTCACCTTCTTCCCGAGTTGGAAGTCTCTGTGTTCATGCAGGCTGTCTGGAACCATTTCTGGAAAACAGGCGACAGCAAGCTGCTTTCGATCGGCCTGATTGTGAACGAACAGCATTATTTGCAGACGCACATGATGGGCGACGAAGCCTATCAGACTACTGTGGTGAAGACACTGCCGTTTGCTTTGCAGGAGGTACTGCGGCTCAATCTGATCCTGTTTCCGTACCGGGCGGCGGGCCAGGAGGACGGAGCATTGCGGCTTGCAGGCGAACCTGTTTTTCATTTTGCTTCCTTGGCAGAGCGCATCGAGCTGGGGAAAAGACTGTACAGCCTGCTGTTTTGCGACAACGAGATCAAGGAAGGCGCAATAGCGTGGGCCAGCCACAAGCCGCATACCGGCTCCCGCAAAGACTTTTGGCCGCATCTGTTCCACGATTTGCGCGAGACGGCACCCGGCAAGCCGTACCAGAAAAAACTGGCGAGCTTCCAGCTTTTGCCGGGCGCCCGGCGGTTGTATTCCCCCGCCCTGCGGCAAGCCTGGAAGCCAGTCCGGCACGAGCCGCCGACGGCAGTGGATTGGTACCCGGCCACAAAAGGCGTCGTGCACAAGCTCGTTTTGTCACGGGACCAGCCGGCTTTTTCCCGGGCAGAGGACGCGTACTGCCAGGCGCTGGAAAAAATCGAGCGGGCGGTGCTGGCAAAAGCGAAGCTGCTTGGCTCGTAACAGCGGCGCCTGATAAGCTGTTGCCAATTTTTTCAGCTTCGCTTGCCGAATGTAGTAGAATAGGAAGAGAGATTACACACGTAGGAGAAGAGCAGGCATGAAAGTTGTCATAGCAGAAAAACCGGACCAGGCCATGAAGCTTGCCAGTCCGTTTCCCCATAGAAAACAACAAGGCTTCCTCGAAGTGCACCCCAATCGGTTTTTTCCCAAGGGGGCCTTTTTTACCTGGGCGGTCGGGCACATCTGTGAGCTGGTGCCGCCAGAGGCGTACAACCCGGCGTGGAAAAAATGGTCGATCGCCACGTTGCCGCTCATCCCCGAGTCGTTTCAGCATCAGGTGATGAAGTCAAAGGCAAAGCAGTTTGGCATCATCAAACAGTTGCTGAAACGCGCGGACGTCACGGAAATTATTCACGCGGGCGACGCGGGGCGGGAAGGGGAGCTGATTGTCCGCACCATCGTCGAAATGTGCAAAGTGAAGAAGCCGATGAAGCGGCTGTGGATTTCTTCGCTGACGGAGCGCGCCGTTACCGCAGGGTTTGCCGCTTTGCTCGACGAGACGCAGACGCGCAATCTGTACCACGAGGCGTACAGCCGCTCTTGCGCAGACTGGCTGGTCGGGATGAATGCTTCCCGCGTCTACACGCTGCTGTTGAAGCAGAAAGGGATCAACGACGTGTTTTCCGCAGGCCGGGTGCAGACGCCGACGCTCGCGCTGGTCGTCAAGCGGGAAAAGGAGATCGCCGCCTTCAAGCCCGAGCCGTTCTGGGAGGTCAAGGCGACGTTTGCGATCGGCAAGAAGCGCTACGAAGGCGTCTGGCACAAGGACGACGGGGAATCGCGCATTCTCGACCCGCAGCTCGCGGAGCGAATCGCCGCTTTTTGCCGGGACAAGCCGGCAGAGGTGAGCGAGGTGGAGACGGAGCGCAAAGAATTTTTGCCGCCGTACTTGTTCAACCTCTCCTCGCTGCAGGCCACCGCGAACAAAATGTTCAAGTTCTCGCCGCAAAAGACGCTGGAAATCGCACAAAAGCTGTACGTGAAAGGGATTTTGTCGTACCCGCGCTCCGATTCGTCGTTTGTCACGCAAGAAGAGGCGAAGACGTTTCCCGACATTTTGGCGAAGCTGTCCAAGCAGCCTGAGTACCAGTCGCACTTTCCGCTGTCCAAAGCGTCCATCGCCCAGGACAAGCGGTACGTGAACCAAAAAAAGGTGACC
This sequence comes from Brevibacillus sp. YAE8, assembly GCF_057543335.1. NCBI lineage: Bacteria > Bacillati > Bacillota > Bacilli > Caryophanales > Paenibacillaceae > Brevibacillus > Brevibacillus sp. YAE8. The sequence goes on along the minus strand of NZ_BAAIYG010000005.1, from coordinate 151,611 downwards.
GATCACTATGCGATCATTCCCACCGAGCAGGTGCCGACCGTCTCCAGGCTGAGCGACGAGGAGCGGAAAATATACGACCTGGTCGCCAGACGCCTGATCGCCGCGCACCAGGAGAGCGCGCTGTTCGACTACACGACGGTGACGACGCTCGTCGATGGCCGCGCCGTGTTCATCAGCAAAGGAAAGGTGCAAATTCGCGCAGGCTGGCGCGATGTTTTGTTCGACGAGGAAAAGGACGACAAGGAAGCGGTGCTGCCGCCGCTCGCCAAAGGCGAGACGGGCAAAGTGCACAAGGTAGAGGCCAAGGAGAGCAAGACCCAGCCGCCCAAGCGCTACACGGAAGGCCAGTTGATTACATTGATGAAGACAGCGGGCAAGCATCTCGACAACCAGGAGCTGGAAAAGGTGCTGATGAAAACGGAAGGGCTGGGCACGGAAGCGACCCGCGCCGGGATCATCAACATGCTCAAAGAGCGCAAGTACATCGAGGTGCGCAAAAACCAGGTGTTTGCGACGCAAAAGGGCATGCTGCTCATTGACGTGATCGGCGACAAAATTCTCGCCTCCCCGGAAATGACGGCAAGATGGGAGCAGCGCCTCCAGGAGATCGGGCAGGGAGAAGCCTCCGCACAAGTTTTCATGGAACAAGTGCGCAAGCTCTCGCATAAAATCGTCGAAGATGCCGTCGAGCAGTCGCGCGAGTGGAAACTGGAAGGCTACGACGTCGAGGCGCTGCCCAAATCGAAGCAGGCGACGAAGTTTTCGCTCGGCTCCAAAGTGGCGACCTGCCGGGCATGCGGCGGGGATTTCGTGGACAAGGGCGATTTTTACGGGTGCGCCAACTACAAAAAGTCGCAGTGCACCGTGACCGTATCGAAGACGATCATGAGCAAAAAGATCACGCCCGCTGCCGTGAAAAAGCTGATGGAGACGGGCAAGACGAATCTCATCAAAGGCTTTGCCAAAGGAAAAGAGCGCTTCGACGCCTATTTGCAATGGGACGAAGCGGACAAAAAGGCGAAAATCAGCGTGCCGTCGTTGGCAGAAAAAAGCTCTTGAAAAAGAAATCCGCATCATTTTGAAACTTGCTTGCGTAAGTAACGTAGATACATGTATAAAGGGTGCGGCGAAACTGGGCCGAATTACCCGGCACGTACTGAAGGAGGAACGAACCATGTCCATTTTTAAACGGCTTCGCGATTTGACCATGTCCAACCTGTATGCCCTGATTGAAAAAGCAGAAGATCCGATCAAAATGACCGATCAATATTTGCGCGATATGCAAGACGACCTGAATGAAGCAGAAAAAGCGGTCGCTGCCCAGATCGCCCTGGAGAAAAAGTTCAAGGTGCTGTATGAAGAGCAGGAAGCGCTGGTGAAAAAGCGCGATGAGCAGGCACACGTAGCTGCGCAAGCGAAAAATATCGACTTGGCCCGCCGCGCACTGGAAGAGAAGAAAGCGGCTGAACAAAAAATGGCCGAATACAAGGAAGCTTACGAGAAAAACAAGCTGGCGGCAGACGGACTGCGCGACAAGCTGGCGGAAATGAAAAAACAGATTACCGAGCTGAAAAACAAGCGCGAGACGCTCGTCGCCCGCGTGAATGCGGCGAAAGCCCAGAAGACGATCAACCAGACGATGGCCGGATTCGACAGCAACTCGGCGATGGCGGGCTTAAAGCGCATGGAAGAAAAAGCGCTGCAAATGGAAGCGGAGGCAGAAGCAAGCGGGGAGCTGTACAAAAAGCAAAGCTCGCTCGACGACGAAATCGCGAAACTGTCCAAAGACCAGCAGGTGGAAGACGAGCTGGCCGCGCTGTTGAAAAAATACGAGGGGTAAACCGCTTGGGCGGTGCCCCTTTTTCCTTGAGGAAATCGAAATGACAACGAAAAGGCTTCGTCCAAAACAGGTGGCGAAGCCGAGCTTTCTCAACTCTTTTGGGCTACGGGGGGATCGACGTGGATTTGCAGCAAATACTGGGGATGCTGGTCTGGACGGGTGCTGGATGCATTCTGCTGTTTTTGTTGATGTGGATTGACACGCTGTTCACAAAATACAAGGACATCGCCGAAATCAAAAAAGGCAACGTGGCTGTCACAACCCGCTTTGTGATGAAGCTGTTTGCCCAAGGGTATATTTTGTCGCAGTCAATTCTCAATTCGAACGATCTGTGGATCGCGCTGTTGGTATCTGTGGTCTCATTTATCATCTTGCTGTTGTTGGAGAAAATCGCCGAGCTGTTGTTGAACACCTTTACCGGACTTGACCTGGAGCGCGGAACCCAGCAAGGCATGGTAGGACACGCCATGGTGGCGGGATCGCTGCACGTGGTAGGGGCGCTCATTCTCGGCGCATTGGTCTAGGGAAGGCTAAGGAAGGAGTAGGACCAGATGAGTTTGTTCAAACGCATTCAAAACTTATTTGCCAAGCATGAGCCGCCTGCGCCGGAAAAGAGCATCCTGACAGTAGGACCCGGTGACGTGGTGGAAGTCTCGCTTGTTACCTACCAGGTCACGGGTAAGTCGACCAATGCGAGCCGCAACGCGACGATGCTGACTTTGCAGGATGGAACGACCATCCGCTACTTATACATCGAAGAACGCGAAAAAACGATTTTTCAGCTTTACAGCGTCATCGACGGCCGCCTCGATTCGGTTGACGAGGTGCCGACCACGATTGAAATGGACGATGTGACGTACCATCTGGAGGAGCAGTACAACGGAAGAGTCCAGGTGGTTGGCAAAGCGCCGTTCCATACGTCCGGCGAGCAGTACATCTGGCAGTTTCAATCCGATGGCCGCGAGCTGCTGCGGATCGAATGGCAGGATGGAAGATTCATGCTGTACGAAGGAGAGGCGGTATTGCCAGCGGATGTGCAGGTACTTCGCGGAACGTAAGGAGGGGTGGGCATGCCGAACGATTGGATGAAATGGATCAAGCTTTTGCTGATTCCGGCGGTGCTTCTGCTGTCAATGGCCGGCTGTGGCAGCCCCGCGATTGGCGAGAGCTATCCGCTCGAATCCGTCTCCACAAAAGATAACGGGCAGACGTCGCGCATTTACCGCTCTGAAAACAAGACGGTGCCTGAGGTAGCGAAGGAGCTTGCTGAACAGAAGCAGCCGGACGAGATTTCCAAAGAAGATGCAGAGCACATGTTCCTCATCTATCCTGACGAGCTGTACCATTTGCAGCAAGATCAGGCGAAGCCGTCCGACACGCTGATTGAGGTCGATACGAAGGAGTACGTCCGGGAAAACTACGATTCGTCCTTTTTACAGGGCTACATCCTGGCCAGCGTCCTCGACGACCTGTTCGATGGACATAAAAAAAGCTCGAAAGGCAGCTATCGCGGTTATTCGAGCAAGGACATTTACAAGCCGACAGGCAGCTACCACGTGCCGTCCGAGGCGGAGAAAAAGACTGCGCCGCCGATAAAGAAGGAAGGCACGGGTAGCATTACAAAGCGCAGCGACAGCAAGAAGAAGAGCAGCGCTAAAGTCGGCCAGGACGGCAACCTGTTCAAAAAGCAGGATACGTCGTCTAGCGGGAGCACAGGCAAAATTATTCGCTCGTCCGACAGCAACTCGTCCGTTTCCTCGAAAAAATCCTCGGTTTTTACCAAGCCGAAAAGCAAGTCGCCTCCGCGCACGAAGGTAGGAAGCTCCGGCAGAATTACGAAACGCAGATAAGCGCAAGACCAACCCGCTGACAAGGCGGGTTTTTTTGCGTGCCTGAACAAGCGGCGGCCCTGCCTTAAAAAAATTTCGCTTGTTCCAACAATGTTTTGTAATCAATTTTTCATAAAGCAAAGCATGGAAGCTCTGTTGCGTTTGTAAGATGTAGAGTACACGAAAAACCGGGGAAAGAAAGCGAGGCAGCCTTCGACTTGTGAAAGCGATTTCCAAAGCTGCTTTCTCGACTTTTGTTTGGCAGTGACGAAAACATGATTGTTTATCGACAAAAGAAGAAGGGATGTGCGTCCAACATTCGACAGCCTTTGTTAACAGCTTTCGCTATGATGACATTGTGAATATATAAAGACGACATGCAAGTGGATAGCGGAAGGGAAACTTGGCGGAAAGGAGCGCATCACGATGCTGGAAAAAATTCTCGAATTGCGTGCACAATCCAAATCCATCGCACAAATTGCCAAAGAATGCGGGTTGACCATAGGCCAGGTAAAATATCGTCTGCAAAAAGACAGGGCGAAGGTGGAGCGTGTGTCGTCGGAGAATCGACAGACGCCTTCGCGGCCATCCCGACGAGACGGGGATTGGCAGCTTCCGGCCTTTTACGGGCGGGATATCGTCAAAGTAATGGCGCAAGGTCCGACCGTACTGTTCGTCTACTGGGAAATCACCTGGCCACGAATGAGAATGGTGGCATCGTACTTACGGGCAGATTTTCGCCATATTCAAAAGGGATTGCGCTTGTACGACGTGACGGAGCGCCTGTTCGATGGCCAAAATGCCCATTCTGTCAGAGACATCCTGGTGAACGAGGATGCGCACTCCTGGTACGTGTACGACGTGTTGCCAGGGCGGACGTATATCATGGACTTCGGTTTATTTGAGCATGGCCGCTTTTGTCCGATTTTGCGCTCGGATGTGGTCGTGACTCCGCGAAATACAAAAGCTGCCTGGGGAGAGCCGTTGGTGGAGCCTGCACCCGATCCTTCAACACCTGCCTGGTTTGAGAACTTTTCCTCGTATTCCCTCTATTCGAAAACATCCAAATAAGTGAGGTGTCCACTGTGCATAACGGTTATCTCTCCCTCGTGCTGCACGCCCACATGCCTTACGTACGGCACGGGGACCGGGACGATCGCCTGGAAGAGCGCTGGATGTACGAAGCCATGCTGGAATGCTACATCCCGCTGCTCATGGTATTCGACAAGCTTCTCTCGGACAAAATCGCTTTTCGCATGACGCTTGCCTTGTCTCCTACCTTGCTGTCGATGCTCGACGACGAGCTTATCGTGACGCGGTTTCGCGCGCATCTCGCCAAAACGGTGGAGCTGGCAGGCAAAGAAGTAAAGCGTGCGGCGAACAACCCGCAAGAACAGCGCATCGCCAAAATGTACCTGGAACGGTTTCGCGGGATCGCCTCGTTTTGCAGCAAGCTGGATTACCGGCTCGTCGAAGGCTTCAAGCGGGTCGCCGACAGCGGCTGCCTGGAGTTGATTACATGCGCGGCGACACACGCGTTTCTGCCTTTTGTAGAAACCGAAGAAGCGATTTTGGCGCAGCTTCGGGTAGGGATCGACACCCACGAACGAATCCTGGGCAGGCGCCCGCGCGGAATCTGGCTGCCGGAGTGCGGCTATACGCCAGGGCTGGATCGGCTGCTGAAAGAGGTAGGGCTGCACTACTTTTTCGTCGACTCCCACACGATTGAGCACGCAACGCCCCAACCGAGAAGAGGCGTGCTCGCCCCGCTCGGCACTGGCCATGACGTGGTGGCATTCGCCAGGGATGAAGTTGCTTCCAGCCAGGTGTGGAGCTCCTCCAACGGCTATCCCGGCGACTACGATTACCGGGAATATTACCGGGATATTGGCTTCGACAGGGACATGGACTACATCGAGCCGTACATCCACCCTGCCGGCATCCGCATACATACCGGGTTGAAATACCACCGGATCACGGGACCCCATGGGGAAAAGCAGTTGTATCAGCCGGACTGGGCGCGGGAAAAGGCCGCTTCGCATGCAGGCCACTTCCTGTACCACCGGGAGCGCCAGGTCGAAGCGGCGGCAGCGTGGATGGACCGCAAGCCGCTGGTCGTCGCCACGTACGACGCCGAGCTGTTCGGGCATTGGTGGTACGAGGGGCCGCAGTTTCTGGACTATTTGCTGCGCAAGACCGCGTGCGATTCGCAAACGGTGAAGCTGATTACCCCGTCGGAGTACCTCGCGGAGTACCCCGAGCAAGACCGCGGATTTTTGCCGATGTCGACCTGGGGACGCAACGGCTACGGGGAAGTGTGGCTGAATGAAAAAAACGGCTGGATTTATCGGCATCTGCATCAGGCGGAGCGCGACTTGATTGAGGCCGTGACCGCTTTTTACGAGAACGGCGGGCAGGAGCCAGAGCACGACGAGCTTGCCAGCCGCGCCTTGCGCCAGGCGGCCAGAGAGCTGATGCTGGCACAAAGCAGCGACTGGGCGTTCATCCTGGATGGGCAAACCGTCGTCGAATACGCGGTGCGCCGGACCCACGATCACCTGGCGGGCATGCGCGAGTTGCTCGCGATGCTTCGCGAAAACAGACTGGACATAGAGAAAATTGCCCAGATGGAGACTGCTTTCCCGATTTTTCCCCACATGGATGAGACGTACTATTTGCCTAAACAAACGCATAGAGTGAACGTATCGCGTCAGCTAGTAGCGGCAAGCAAAGGGCCGGAGCCGGCCGGAGTCGTCCTGATGCTGGCCTGGGAATTTCCGCCGCACGTGGTGGGCGGGCTCGGCCGCGCCGTCTACGATCTCGCCCGGCATCTGGTGCGCCAGGGCCTTGAGGTGCACGTGCTGACCCGGGCATCGGATTGGAGCGTGGCGGAGGAAGTCATGGATGGTGTCCACGTACACCGTTTGCCGACGTACATTCCCGCAGAGCAAGAAGACTTTCTGTCATGGGTGTTCCAGCTTAACCTGGCGATGGCAGATGCCACCGAACGCTTGTGGAATAGCGGCGTGCGGCCTGACATCATTCACGCCCATGACTGGCTGGTCGGCTGGGCCGCCATGGAAATCAGGGAGCGCTACTCGCTGCCGCTCATCAGCACGATCCACGCCCTGGAGCACGGGCGGCACCAAGGGATTCACACGCCGTTTCAGGAGCGGATTCACGAGAGCGAGCGAACACTTGCCCACGCTTCGGATCGGGTCATTGTTTGCAGCCACTACATGGCAGAGGAAGTGCGGCGGCTGTTCGGCATCCCCGAGTCGAAGCTGCGCGTCATATACAACGGTGTCGATCTGGCTCCGCCGCCAGCATTCGACAAAGGCAAGCTGCGCGAAGAGCTGTCAATTGGCGACGGGCCCGTCCTCTTTTTTGTCGGGCGTCTGGTGCAGGAAAAAGGAGTCCACCTTCTGCTCGAAGCGATGGCCAGACTGCGCTACGAGTTCGGCCACGCCACGCTGCTCATTGCGGGCAAAGGGCCGATGCAAGGGCAGTGGCAGCGGCGCGCAGAAGAGATGGGCATAGCGGACCGCGTGAAGTTTCTCGGCTTTGTCGACGACGCACGGCGTGACCAACTGTTTTTGCTGGCTGATCTCGCGGTTTTCCCCAGTCTGTATGAGCCATTTGGCATCGTGGCTCTGGAAGCGATGGCGCTGGGAGTGCCGGTTTTGGTGGCCGATACGGGCGGGCTTCGCGAAATCGTCCGGCACGGAGAAAACGGAGCGACGATGTACGCGGGAAATCCGGATTCGCTCACCGATCAGCTTCGCTGGCTTTTACAGGACCCGGAAAAACGGCGTCAGATGGCGCAAACAGCGCAAAACGACGTCTTGCACCATTACAACTGGACGGCTTTGGCGACCCAGACCATAGAGGAGTACCGATCGCTTGGCGTAAACCGTCTGGCGCTATCGGAGAAATAAGCACAAACAGCGCATGCTCGCAACGATGATGAAGGAGGAAGGAAAAAAGATGAAGGCAGTAATTATGGCTGGTGGTAAAGGTACACGTCTACGTCCGTTAACGTCCCATACTCCAAAACCAATGGTGCCACTCTTGAACCGGCCGTGCATGGAGTACACGATCGATCTGTTGAAAAAGCACGGAATTACAGAGATTGCAGTCACGCTCCAGTATCTGCCTGATGTCATCCGCGATACGTTTGGCGATGGTTCGCGCTACGGTGTTTCCCTCGTGTACTTTGAAGAGACGACGCCGCTCGGAACGGCGGGCAGCGTGAAAAACTGCGCCGATTTTCTCGATGAACGGTTTCTCGTCATCAGCGGGGATACGCTCACAGACATTGATCTGACGGCGGCGATTCGCTTTCATGAGCAGAATGACGCCCTGGCTACGCTGATTCTCACCCGTGTGGAGACGCCGCTGGAGTTCGGCGTCGTCATGACGGACGAACGCGGGCGAATCACCCGTTTCCTGGAAAAGCCAAGCTGGGCGGAAGTGTTCAGCGATACGGTCAACACCGGGATGTACGTCTGCGAGCCGGAAGTGCTGTCTTATATAGAAGAAAAAAAAGAAGTCGATTTCAGCAAAGAAATTTTTCCGTACTTTTTACAGGAGCAAAAACCGCTCTACGGCTACGAAGCGAGCGGGTACTGGTCGGATATCGGCTCTCTGGAAGTATATCGCCAGGCACAGTTTGACCTGCTGGACGGCCGTGTCAACCTGGAGATCAAAGCCCAGGAAATTGCCCCGCGCATTTTTCTGGAAAATCACGTCCGTGTCGACTCTTCCGTGCGGCTGGAGGGGCCGGTTTATATAAGTGAAAATGTACACCTGCAGGCGGGAGTGGAGGTCGGGCCTTATACCGTGCTCGGAGACAACACCGTCGTCTCCTCGGGAAGCAAGCTGTCGCGAGCGATCTTCTGGGAGAACAACGTCATCGGGAAAAAGACGGAAATCACCGGGACCACACTCTGCCGCAATGTCCGCATTGCCGATTGCGTGCAGACAGGAGACGGTGCGGTCATCGGCGACAATTGCCTGATCGGCGCGAAATCCGTCGTGAAGGCAGGCGTCAAGATTTGGCCGGACAAGGAAGTGGGAGAAAGCGCGATCGTGACGACTTCTCTCATCTACGGCATGAAGCAGACGAAAAATTTGTTCGGAAACAGCGGGATCAAAGGCATCGGCAATATAGACATCACGCCGGAGTTCGTGACGCGGCTCGCTGCCGCATATGCCTATTTGCAAAAGCCCGGCAGCAAAATCGCGCTGTCTGCGTGCTCGCATCCTTTTGCCCAGTTGCTCAAGCACAGCATCATGACGAGCTTGTGCTCCTCGGGCATTGACACGGTGGATCTCGGCGTTGGCAACTCCCCGCTCATCCGCTACGGCGTCCGCTCGCTCGCGTGCATCGGCGGCATCCATGTATTCATGAATGAAAACGGAGACGAAAAAGAGATCGTCCTCCAGTTCATCGACCAGAAAGGGTTGCCGATCTCGCGCGACATGGAGCGGAAAATCGAAAATGCCTACTGGCAGGAGACGTATGTGCGCAACCTGCACCATTTGGGCGAGCTGCACGTCGAGCATCAGGTCCAGGAAGCTTACTTGCGCGCCTTGGCCGAGCAGCTTGATGTGCCATCCATCCAGCGCCAGCGTTTTCACCTGTTGATCGACAGCGAAACGCGGTTTTTCCCGACTTTTCTCGCCCCGCTGCTTCACGATCTGGGCGTGACGGTCACGTATGGAGCGATCCAGGACGGCATCAGCAAAAAGAAAGCCGATCTCGGCATACGCCTGGACAAAAACGGAGAAGCGTTCGCCTTGTTCACCGAGGAAGGCGCGAAGCTGTCGACGGAGCAACTGCTGGCCTTGCAGCTTTTGGCTTGCAGCGGTCGCCACAAGCGGATCGGCTTGCCAGTCAGCGCGCCAGCCGAGCTGGAGCACCTCGCCCAACTGCTGCAAATCGAGGTCGTGCGGACGAAAGTAGCGCCGCGCGCGATGATGGAGGTAGCGTCCGACGAGCGTTTCCATCCGCTGTTTGACGCGGTGTACAGCCTGATGAGCATTCTGTCCTACCTAGCCCAGGAGGAAAAGCCGCTCAGCGTGCTGCTGGAGCTTCTGCCTGCGTGCCATATGGAGCGCAAAACGGTCTTTTGCCCATGGGGAGCGAAAGGCAAAGTGATGCGCAAAGTGCTGGAGGAAAACAAAGGCAAGCTGCTTGAACTCATGGACGGAATCAAGGTTTACGATACGAACGGCTGGGTGCTGATTTTGCCTGACTCGGAAGATTCGCACGTCAAGGTCATTTCGCAAGGAGCGACGGCAGAAACGGCGGCAACGCTCGCCTCCTCCTACGCCAGACGGATTGCGGAGTATCAATGAGGAAAAAGAGAATCGACAGCCTGAGTACGGGAAGGAAGGATGTGAAGGCATGCCGAGACCGCTCGTCGTCGGGAACGGGAAACTTTTGATTAATTTTGACGACAGGCTGCACATGCGCGATCTTTACTATCCGTATGTAGGCCAACTGAATCATGTCGGCGGACATTTCAGTAAGCTGGGAATCTGGGTACAGGGACGGTTCTCCTGGCTCGATGAGGATGGCTGGAAGCGGCAGCTTGGCTATGACCGGGAGTCGCTGGTGACAGATGTTCATGCCCATCATGAGCATCTGGCCGTCTCCTTGCAGATGGCAGATGGCGTGCACCAGCGCGATCCGATTTATTTGAAAAAAGTGTGCGTCCGCAATCATGCCAACGAGGCGCGGGAGATCCGGCTGTTTTTCAACCACGACTTCAGCCTGAACGAGACGGAGGTCGGGGACACCGCCGTGTACGACCCGATTCTCTCCACTGTCTATCACTACAAACGCAACGTGTACATGATGGCCAACGGCAAAACACCGGAAGGCGGAATCGACCAGTTCAGCGTCGGCATCAAGCGGTTCAACTATGCGGAAGGAACGTGGCGCGACGCGGAAGATGGGCTGCTCGCCGGCAATCCGATCGCGCAAGGCTCTGTGGACAGCACGATTTCGTTTCGCTTGCTGCTGCAGCCGCACGAGGAAAAAACGATGTACTACTGGCTGTGCGTCGGGGATTCGTACGACGCCGTGAGAACGCTGAACCAGTACGTGCTGGACAACGACCCGGATCGGCTGCTGGGCCGGGTAGCCGTGTACTGGCGGCGCTGGGTGAACAAGGAAGAGCGGGATTTCGCCGACCTTCCCCCGGAGGTCGTCCATCTGTACAAGACCAGCTTGCTTCTCGTGCGGACGCAGATCGACCAGAACGGAGCGATTCTCGCCGCGAACGACTCCGACATCCTCCAGTTTAACCGCGACCACTACAGCTACATGTGGCCGCGGGACGGGGCGCTGATCGCAAGCGCCATGGCGAAGGCCGGCTACACGGGAACGGTCGCTCCGTTTTTTACGTTTTGCGCGCAAGCCTTGAACGAAGACGGCTATTTGCAGCACAAATACAACCCGGACGGCTCTGTCGGCTCCAGTTGGCATCCGTACGTCGTAGACGGCGAAGTCCAGCTCCCGATTCAGGAGGATGAGACGGCTTTGGTGCTGTACGCCCTTTGGGAGCAGTACAAGAGCGGCAAGCAGATTGAAGACTGCCAGGCGCTGTATGCGACACTCGTTCGCCCGGCTGCCCGCTTTTTGCTGGAATACGTTCACCCGACCCTGGAGCTGCCGAAGCCGAGCTATGACTTGTGGGAGGAGCGGCGCGGCATCTTCACGTTCACGAGCGCCACGGTGTACGCGGGCTTGATGGCTGCGGCGCGGTTTGCGCAACTGTTCGGCGACGACAGCCGCTACAAGCGCTACGAGGACGGGGCGAAAAGCATTCGCGCCGCTATGGAAAAGCATTTGTACGACCCGGGGATCGGCCGGTTTTTGCGCGGCATTTACTTGCGCCCGGACGGAGGCGTGGAAAAAGACTTTACGGTGGAAAGCAGCCTGTACGCGCTGTTTGCCCTCGAAGTTTTCCCGGTGGACGATCCGCGCGTGCAGCGCACGATGGAGGCTGTGAAAAAGAGCCTGCGGGTCGACACGGAAGTAGGCGGCTTCGCCCGCTACCAGGGCGACTACTACTTCAAAAAGTCGCACGATATTGCCAGAGTGCCGGGAAACCCGTGGATCATCTGCACGCTATGGGTGGCGGATTGGGAGATCGCCAAGGCAAAATCGCTCGAAGAATTGCAAGAGCCGAAAAACAGGCTTCTGTGGGTCGTGCGCCATTCGCTGCAAAGCGGCGTGCTGTCCGAGCAGCTTGACCCGTATTCGGGTGCCCCCGTATCGGTTGCGCCTTTGACCTGGTCTCATGCTACGTTCGTAGCTACTGTTCTGCGTTATTTGGAAAAAGTGAATGAGTTGCGCTAACGAGGGGAGAGATGGAGATGACCGCAATCCGTTTCGGTACGGACGGCTGGCGCGACATCGTGGCGGACGGCTTTACGATGGAAAATGTCCGCATAGTCGCGCAAGCTATCGCCAGCTATACAAAAGAAATCGGCCAACAGGAGCAGCCGATTTTGGTTGGGCACGACACGCGTTTTCTCGGTCGGCGATTCGCCGAGGAAATCGTCAGCGTGCTGGCCGCGAACCAGATACGCTCTTACCTGGTCAACGAGGCGGCCCCTACGCCTGCTGTCGCTTTCGGGGTCAAGCATTTTGCCGCCAGCGGAGCGATCATGGTCACCGCCAGCCACAATCCGCCTGAGTACAACGGCATCAAATACATTCCCGAGTACGCAGGTCCGGCGACGCCGGAAATTACCGCCCGGCTGGAAGCTTGGATCAGCGAGATCGCATCCGCCAAAGAGGTGCCGACGGTTTCTTTGGCAGATGCGACCCGCGACAGGCTGCTGCAAGTGATCGTGCTGCGGCCCCATTACGAGGCGCATCTGCGGCGCATCGTCAACATGGACATTTTGCGCGGGTCGTCCCTGCACGTGGTGGTGGATGCGATGCACGGGGCAGGCAAGGGGTATGTCAGCTCGCTTTTGGTAGAAGCCGGGGTGAAGACGATCGGCATCCGGGAGACGCCGGACGCGGCTTTCGGCGGGGATTTGCCTGAGCCAAATGACAAGCATCTCGGCTTGCTGAAAAAAGAAGTGCTGGAACGCAAGGCGACACTCGGGCTTGCCAATGACGGCGACGCTGACCGCTTCGGCGTCGTGGATCGGTTTGGACAGTACATTCCGCCAAACGATGTGCTCGTCCTGTTGACCTATCACCTGGTGAAAAACCGCAAGCTGACCGGGCGCATCGTGCGCACGGTAGCGACCACGCATTTGCTCGACCATATGGCAGAGCGCTACGGGCTGGAACTGGTGGAGACGCCGGTCGGCTTCAAATACATCGGGGAACAAATGCGCAAGGGAGACGTCCTGATCGGCGGCGAGGAGAGCGGAGGCGCGAGCATTCTCGGCCATATCCCGGAAAAAGACGGGGTGCTGATTAATCTGCTGCTCGCAGAGTTGGTCGCCTATGAAAACAAGGAGATCGACCAGATTTTGCGCGATGTGTACGATCAGTTCGGCGAGCTGTTCCATACGCGCATCGACATGCGGCTTGCGGAAAAAGACAAGTGGATTTCGCAGATGGTGACCACGCCGCCGGAACGGATCGGTCCGTACGCGGTGCAAGGGATCAACCGGATGGACGGGATCAAGCTGCTTTTGGAAGAAGGGCACTGGGTGCTCATCCGTCCTTCGGGCACGGAGCCGCTGGTGCGCATCTACTGCGAAGCGACGAATGCGACTTCGCTTTCCAAGCTGCAAGAAGCGATTCGGGACTGGTTTTCGGAAATCAATGTATGAGCCAATAGCAAGGAAGAGCGGGCACATAGCTGCCTCGTTCTTCTTTTTGCGTTTTCGGCCGCTTGGGAGTTTTTTTGCTTACGGGGTTTTTAAAAAAAATTCATTTTGCTAGAATCAACATAAAGAAGCCGGTATGGAATGAAAGATGGGGACCTATGCGCATTGACCGAGAAGTGTTGCAAGCTTTTTTGAAAGAAGTAAAGATAGAAAGCCAGTCGCCTGACGATCCGGTCGTCGCCCTGCACATCCCCTATCCGTGGGAGTTGGTCGGCACCGGCAACTACGCCGCCGTCTTTGCCCATCCCGATTATCCGCGTGTGGTCATCAAGCTGTACGCCCCAGGCAGACCAGGCTGGGAGCAGGAGATCGAGGTGTACAAAAAGCTCGGGGAGACGCGCTCGTTCCCGATGATGTACGACTATGGCGAAGGCTATCTGGTCATTAAACGAATCAACGGCATTTCTTTGTTTGACTGCGCTCGTTTTGGCATCCCCATCCCGCCTCAGGTGATCGAGGACGTGGAGCGGGCACTGAAGGAAGCGCGCGAAAAGGGGCTGTTTCCGCACGACGTCCACGGCAAAAACGTGCTGATGGACCAGGGGCGGGGGTACCTCATTGACGTCTCGGACTACTACAAGAACGTTCCGGACAGCAAATGGCGGGATTTGCGCAAGGCGTACTACAAGATATACCTTCCGTTTTTGAAGGACCGTGGCTGGAAAATTCCGTTGTGGGTGCTCAACGGGGTGCGCAAAGGGTATCGGCTGTACAAAAAGGCGAGGCGCTTGTTCACGTGAGCGCACTCTGGTAAAATGAGCATTTGACATTGTGTTTTCATGGCTGGTCGAAGCAGATGAAGGAGGACGTTCCATTGTTGTATTTTCTTATTGCGGCTGTGATTATTGGACTGGATCAGTGGACCAAGCACCTTGTAGTGAACCATATGGAGCGGGGAGAATCCATCCCGTTGATCGCGGATGTGTTTCATCTCACCTCGCACCGCAACATGGGGGCCGCGTTCGGCATTTTGCAAAATCAGCGCTGGCTCTTTATTGTCATTACGGTTGCCGTCGTCGTCGGCATCGTGTATTCGCTGATCCGCCTCGGCAAAAAACAGCCGCGCGCTTCTTTCGCATTGTCCCTCGTGTTGGGTGGGGCCATCGGTAATTTTATCGACCGCGCAACGACCGGACAAGTCGTGGACTTTTTGGATTTCACCCTGATTAACTTCCCGATTTTCAACGTCGCGGACATGGCGATTACGATCGGCGTCGGCATTTTGCTGTTGGATGTCTTCCTGGAAGGCAGGAAAAGCGGACGGTAATGCCCGTTTCGGGTGATACGAAACGGGGTACGGACAGTAACTTTGTGAGGAGACAAACATGAACGACACGCAACTATTCGAACGTTATGATTGGAACGTGGAGCCTGAGGACGCAAACGAGCGGATCGACAAGTTCATCACGCTGCAAAATGAAGACTGGTCGCGCTCGCAGGTACAGGCGTGGATCAAGGAAGGTCGCGTAACGGTAAACGGGGAGCCGATCAAGAGCAACTACAAGCTGCAGGCAGAAGATGAGGTTACGCTGCGCGTTCCGCCGCCAAAAGAAATGGCAATCAAGCCGGAGCCGATGCCGCTTGAGATCGTCTACGAGGACAGCGACGTCGTCGTCGTCAACAAGCCGCGCGGACTGGTGGTTCACCCTGCTCCGGGGCATTACAGCGGTACGCTCGTCAACGGACTTTTGGCGCACTGCAAAGATTTGTCCGGCATTAACGGCGTCCTTCGCCCGGGAATCGTGCATCGCATCGACAAGGACACGTCAGGGCTGCTCATGGTAGCGAAAAACGACAAGGCGCATGTCGGCCTGGCTGAACAGTTGAAGGAGCACTCTGTGACGCGCACATACGTCGCGATCGTCCACGGGGTCATTCCGCACGAGATGGGCACGATCGACGCGCCGATCGGACGCGACCCGAAAAATCGCCAGCAGATGGCGGTCGTCTTTGAAAACAGCAAGCCTGCTGTGACGCATTTTATCGTGCTGGAGCGCTTCAAGGAATACACGCTGGTGGAGTTGAAACTGGAGACGGGCCGAACGCACCAAATTCGCGTCCACATGAAATACATCGGCTATCCGCTGGCGGGCGATCCGAAATACGGACCGAAAAACACGCTGGAGATCGACGGACAGGCTCTGCATGCGAAGACGCTCGGCTTTACTCATCCGCGCACGCAGGAGCGGCTGGAGTTCGAGGCGCCCATGCCGAAAGATTTGAGCGATCTCGTAGACTTTCTCAGACAGGCGTAAAAGACGGGAGGAAGGCAAGTGCTGAAAAGACTGGCGCATGTGACGCTGTACGTTCGCGATTGCGAGGAAGCTCTGCAATTTTACACGGAAAAGCTCGGCTTTGAAAAACGGATGGACACGCGCATGGACGACGGCTCGCGCTGGCTGACGGTCGGCCTTCCCGGCCAGGAGCTGGAAATCGTGCTGCATGATCCGACCCACTGGCACCGGGAGGAGATCGCACGGGAGATGCTCGCGGCCGTCGGCAAAAACCCGATGTGGGTGTGGGAGACGGACGATTTTTGGCAGACGTATGAAACGATGCGTCAGCGCGGCGTGAAGTTTGTCAGCGAGCCTGTCGAAGTCGTCTACGGCATGGAAGCGATTTTTGAGGATTTGTACGGCAATCGCTTTTTGCTGCTTGCACCTGCGAGCTTGTGATCGTACATAAAGGCATAAAGGCTTTGGGATTCGAAAACGCTAGAAGAGGGCAGCCGTTTTTTTCTGGCGTTTTTTCAATCGAGTTTGGCGAGGAGGGGATACTCATGAACCGAATATGGCGCAAAGCGGTCTCTGTGGCGGCGATGCTCGGCATGCTGGCGCTTGCGGGTGGACAGTCCATGGCAGCCGAACAGGGGCAGCTCCCGGTCAGAAGCAACAAGGAAGTGACCGTTCCGGCGCAGATCGCTTTTACGAGCAACCAACAGTTGTACTTGCTGGACCTACAGGACAAAAATGGAGCGCCAAAGCCGATTACGAAAGACGGACTGGCGGAAATCGTCGGCTGGTCCGGTGATGGCCAATGGCTTTTGTTCGTGAAATACAAAGGAGCCGACCGTTATTCCGCCCCCGGCTACTTGTGGCTCGTTCGCGCGGATGGCAGCGGAGCGGTTCAGCTCGACGACAGGCCCGTCACGGGAGTGCCGAAATGGTCGCCGAAAAGAAACCAGGTGGCTTATATCGTCAATGCAGGCAGCAGCGAGCAGCCTCGAGGCGTGCTCGTGCTCAAGGAAGTCCGCGACAACGGAGAAGTGGCCGCAGGAGCTGCGACGCCTGCCGCTTTCTTCGACTTCACCTGGATGCCGGACGGAGAAGCGATTTTGACTTCCACAGAGGCGGGGAAAAACCGTCCGATGACGTTCGTCCTGCAAAATCTGGCCGGACAGCCATTGGCTACTTATCCGCTCGCGGAACCGCCCAATGCCGAAGAAGGCATTTACGCCCTGGCAGCCACAGGGATGAACGTATCGCCCGACGGCCAGCTCGTCGCCTACTACGTGCGATACAACGCCGCTTCGCTGTCTGCGGACGGCGTGCCAATCCAGTTGTTCAACCTGAAGCAGCCAGCGAAAAAGCCGATCGAGCTGGGCACAGGTCTGGCTTACCCGCAGTGGCTCTCTTGGACGGCGAACAGCCAGCAGCTCGCCTTCATCGACGGGACGGACCGGATGGCGACGCAAAACAAACATCTGAAGCTGGCAAATCGCGACGGCAAAGTCGTCTCGGCGAGCCCGGCTGACAGCGTGGATACGTATCCGGTCTGGACGGCAAAGCCGCCGTACACGCTGTTTTTTTCCAGAGGAAAAGCGACAAACTATGCGTTTGATCCGAAAAAGGTGATGGTTCCCGGCCAGCGCATCTGGGCGAGGGACGCGAACGGTGCGGAACAGCCTTGGACAAAAGGCGCGGAGCAAACGGCTGATTATTATCCGTCCCCGTCACCGGACGGCAGCAAGCTTTTGTTCCTGCGACTCGATCGGGCCGAGCACGGTTCGCTATTCTATCAGGCAGACGGAAAAGAAAGCGAGCTGGTCAAAGGCATTACAGGCGATATTGGCTACTACGCCAACTACTTGCCGGAATGGATCGCTGTCTATTGGAATAGTTAGATTTCTTTCCATTGCGTTGACACCGGGCTTGTTTCGTGACATAATCCTAATTGACGAATGGAACCTTTAAATCCAGTCCAGTGAGGCTGGCAAGGGCACGGAATGACAAGCAGGCATAGCGCGAGCTGGCCTCTTTGTCCGACGGCTTCTTGTCTCCTGACAAGGAGCCTTTTTTCGTAAAGCCACTGTTCCCGTCGAGGAGGGATCGAGATGATTAACAAAAGTGTCATCATGGATGAAGCGGCCATCCGCCGCGCGCTTACTCGTATCGCTCACGAAATTATCGAGCGAAACAAGGGTGTCGAGGATTGTATCATCGTTGGCATCAAGACCAGAGGGATTTACCTCGCGAAGCGCCTGGTCGAAAGAATCGAGATGATCGAAAACGTCAAAGTACCGGTCGGAGAGCTGGACATTACGTTTTACCGCGATGATCTCCAGCACAAGTCGGAGGATGCGGTGCTGCAAGGTTCGCAGCTTCCGGAGCAGATCACCGGAAAGACCGTCATTCTCGTGGATGACGTCCTCTATACCGGACGGACGGTACGCGCCGCTTTGGATGCGTTGATCGACAGCGGGCGTCCGCGGATGATTCAACTGGCGGTACTCGTTGACCGCGGTCATCGCGAGCTGCCGATTCGCCCGGACTTCGTTGGAAAAAATTTGCCGACGGCACGCACAGAAATCGTCGATGTGCAACTGTCGGAGGTAGACGTGATGGATATCGTGTCCATCCGTCAGCTCATCTAATTGAATGAATCCTCTTTAATAAGCGATCCCGTGAGGTCGACAAGAGGCAGGAATCTTCCCATGCGCATATGGTGAAGCTGGCCTCTTTGTGTCCGCACAAAGAGGCTTTTTGTTTGCCGAAAGAGCGAAAACAACAGCGACGAGAGGGAAGAATAAAGAAACACAGGGGGAAGATAAAGTCATGAGCCAAAAAAACTATGTCGACGTCGATGAAACACCACATATTTCCAAACTGCTGCCACTGTCCATTCAGCACTTGTTCGCGATGTTCGGATCAACCGTTCTGGTGCCGATCCTGACCGGGCTGGATGTCGCTACCGCCCTTTTGACAAGCGGGATCGGGACGCTCTTGTTCCTCTGGATCACCAAAGGGAAAATTCCGAACTACCTCGGCTCGTCCTTCGCCTTCATCGGTCCGATTATCGCAGTGACGGCGTCGCACGGAGTCGGAACGGCCTTGCTCGGCTGCTTCCTGTCAGGGATCGTGTACATCATCGTCGCAGGCATCGTGCAAAAGGCAGGCGTCAAATGGCTGGACAAAGTGCTGCCTCCGGTCGTCATCGCTTCGGTCATCGTCGTCATCGGGCTGAGCCTGGCTGGCGTAGCGGTAGACATGGCGACGAAGGTGACGGTAGACGGCCAGTCGCAAATGTCGCTGACTTCGATTGAAATTTCGCTGGTGACCATGCTGGTGACCATCCTGGCAGCGGTGATGCTGCGCGGTTTCCTTGGCCTGATCCCCATTCTGATCGGAATTATCGTCGGTTATGCGTACTCGCTCGTTCGTCACCCTGAACTGATTGATTTTCAAAAGGTTGTGCAAGCAAAAGTGTTTGCCGCTCCGCCGCTCAAGGTGGGCGAAGTGATGAGTGTCATCAGTGACGGTTCTGCCTGGATCGCGGCGCTCGTCATCGCGCCAGTCGCGTTCGTAACCCTGGCCGAGCATCTGGGCCACCTCTTGGTTACAAGCAAGGTCATGGATCGCGACCTGATGAAAAATCCGGGTCTGCACCGCAGCCTGCTCGGGGACGGGATCGCCACTTCCCTGGCGGCTTTCATCGGCGGACCGCCTGCGACGACATACGGCGAAAACATCGGGGTTCTGGCGATCACCCGCGTTTACAGCAGAGTGGTCATCGGCCTGGCTGCGGTATTCGCCATCCTGTTCGCCTTCAACGGCAAGATCAGCGCTCTCTTGATGACGATTCCGACTCCGGTGCTTGGCGGCGTCTCGATCATCCTGTTCGGGATTATCGCAGCGCAAGGCTTGCGGATGTACGTAGAAAACAAAGTGGATTTTGCCAACAAGCGCAACATGATCGTCGCGGCTGCCATCCTGGTAACGGGAATTGGCGGATACAAAATCAGCTTTGCCGGTGTCGGGTTGCTAAGCGACCTGACCATTGACAATATCGCTTTCTCCACCTTCCTGGGAATCTTCCTGCACCTCATCCTGCCGGGCAAAGAGTCGGCGATGGGGGAAGCGTCCCGCGAAGACGAAAAACAAATTGCCTAAAACGTTCCTCATTCCTTTAAATCCAGTCCCGAGAGGCTGGCAAGGCATAGAACGTCGTTTTGGCTGCCCAGAAATGGCGCCGGATCGGCTTCTTGTCTCGCTTGCCTTGCGACAGGCAACGTGAGCCAAGAAGCTTTTTTCTTTCGATAAAACAGGAAAAAACAGAGTAACCGGAGGGATTTCGATGAACAACCTAGCGCACCTGATTGGCTTGAAAGACTTGTCCAAACAACAGATCGTCCAGCTCCTGGACCGCGCGCATTACTGGGCCGAGAGACCGGGCGAGCAGGCAGACATTCTGCACGGCCGCTTCGTGGCGAATCTGTTTTTTGAAGCCAGCACCAGAACCCGCTTTTCGTTCGAGGTGGCACAAAAAAGACTCGGCGCACATGTGTTGAACTTCATTCCGGAAACCTCCTCAACCGTAAAAGGCGAGACGGTGTACGACACGATCCGCACGTTGGAAGCGATGGGCGTGGAAGCAGCCGTGATCCGCACGAAAAAAGAAGGACTGCTGCAAGAGCTCGCCCAAAGCGTCGACCTGAAGCTGGTCAATGCGGGCGACGGGACAAACGAGCATCCGACCCAATGCCTGCTCGACCTGCTGACCATGAAGCAGCAGTTTGGGATGCTGGAGGGCTTGACGGTAGCGATTATCGGGGACTTGCGCCATAGCCGCGTACTGGGATCGCACCTGCACGCCATGCCGAAGCTCGGGATCAATCTGCTGCTCGCAGGCCCGCCGACGATGATGCCAGCGCAAATTCCGCAAGGCGTCAAAGTCGTCGGCATGGAGGAAGCGGTTCAGACAGCGGACGTCGTCATGATGCTCCGCGTGCAACTGGAGCGCCACACCGAATCGCTCTACATCTCCAAGGAAGAGTATCACAAGGCGTTCGGCCTCACGCTTGAGCGGGCCAAAATGATGAAGCCAGGCGCGGTCATCATGCATCCGGCCCCGGTCAATCGCGGAGTTGAGATTCACACCGATCTGGTAGAATGCGAAACATCCTTGATTCAAAAACAAGTAACCAACGGAGTCGCAGCTAGAATGGCTGTGCTGGAAACTCTGCTGAAAGGGAGCGAAACAAAATGGGAATCATCCTTGGCAACGGCAACGTACTAAATCAGGCGGGGGAACTCACTCCGGTAGAAATATTGGTAGAAGATGGACGGATCGCGGCGATGGGCGAAAAGCTCTCCCGCGACGGCCATGAATGGGTAGATTGCAAAGGCGGAATGATTAGCGCGGGACTGATCGACGTCCACGTCCACTTGCGCGAGCCAGGCTTCGAGCATAAAGAAACGATTGAGACAGGAGCAAAAGCGGCGGTGCGCGGCGGCTTTACCACGATTTCCTGCATGCCGAACACGCGCCCGTCCATCGACAGCGTGGACACGGTGACGTACATCTTGGACAAAGCGCGCGAAGCAGGACTGGCTCGCGTGATTCCGTACGGCGCGATCACCGTGCGCCAACTGGGCAAAGAGCTGACGGACTTCGCAGCCTTGAAAGAAGCGGGAATTTTTGCCCTGACCGATGACGGTGTCGGCGTGCAGTCGACCGCGATGATGAAAAAAGCGATGAAAAAAGCAGCCGAGCTGGGGCTGTCCATCGTGGCTCACTGCGAAGACGATGATCTGCTGATCCCGGGAGCCGCCCTGCACGACGGCGTGGTCGCAGCGCGCCACGGACTGCCTGGCATTCCTTCCGAGTCGGAGTCCATCCACGTCGGACGCGACATTTTGCTGGCGGAGCAGACAGGTGTGCACTACCACGTGTGCCACATCAGTGCCAAAGAATCCGTGCGCCTGGTGCGCGACGGAAAACGCGCCGGCGTCAACGTGACGTGCGAAGTGACGCCGCACCACCTGCTTTTGTGCGACGAGGACATCCCGGACAGCCTCGACACCAACTGGAAAATGAACCCGCCGCTTCGCTCCCGCGAGGATCGCGCGGCGCTGATCGCCGGACTCAAAGACGGCACGATCGACATGATCGCCACAGACCATGCGCCACACACCCAGGAAGAAAAAGCGAACGGCATGGCCCGCGCGCCATTCGGCATCGTCGGTCTGGAGACAGCCTTCCCGCTGCTCTATACGCACCTCGTGCAAACAGGCGAGCTGACTTTGCAAAGACTGGTCGAGCTGCTGACGGTGCAGCCAGCGAAAGCTTTCGGGCTGCCGTACGGACGCCTGGAAGTCGGAGCGGTAGCAGACGTGACCGTCATCGACCTTGCGACAGAAAAAACGATTGATCCGACCACCTTTGCGAGCAAAGGGACCAATACACCGTTTGCCGGATGGGCGTGCAAAGGATGGCCGATCCTCACGCTGGTAGACGGCAAGATCGTACATCAAGAGGCGTAGAGCCACACACGCCAGTGCCCCACGGAGAAGGCGGCTTTACCACGAAAATGAAGGAGGAGCATAGATGCGTGCAAGATTGATTTTGGAAGACGGAACGGAATTTATCGGAACGGCGTTCGGAGCGACGAAGGAATCCTACGGGGAAGTGGTGTTCAACACAGGACTGACGGGCTATCAGGAGGTTTTGTCTGACCCGTCCTACTGCGGACAGATCGTGACCATGACGTACCCGCTGATCGGCAACTACGGGATCAACCGCGACGACTTCGAAGCTGTTCGTCCGTACATTCACGGCTTCGTCGTCCGCGAGCATTGCGATATGCCGAGCAACTGGCGGAATACGAATACGCTGGATGAGCTGCTGAAAACATACGACATCCCGGGGATTGCAGGCGTTGACACGCGGATGCTGACGCGAAAAATCCGCTACCACGGCACGATGAAGGGCATGATTACGACGAGCGAAGCCCCGCTGGCCGAACTGCTCGCAGCCCTGAACAACACTGCCTTGATGACCGACCAAGTATCGCGCGTCTCTACGAAAAGCGTCTTCAGTTGCCCAGGTACAGGCCATCGCGTCGTGCTGGTAGACTTCGGCTCCAAACACGGCATCTTGCGCGAGCTGACCAAGCGCAACTGTGATGTGGTGGTCGTGCCGTACAACGTGACGGCGGAAGAAATTCGCCGCATCCAGCCAGACGGCATCCTGTTGTCCAACGGCCCTGGCGACCCGAAAGACGTGCCGCAAGCGATCGAAATGATTCGCGGCATCCTTGGGGAATACCCGCTGTTCGGCATCTGCCTCGGCCATCAGTTGTTCGCACTCGCCTCTGGCGCCGACACGATGAAAATGAAATTCGGACACCGCGGCGGCAACCATCCGGTAAAAGAGCTGCCGACCGGGCGCACATACATTACATCCCAGAACCACAGCTACGCCGTAAAAGAAGATTCGCTCGCAGGAACCGAGCTGGAAATTACGCATATCGCCCTCAATGACGGAACAGTCGAAGGGCTGCGTAACAGAGCGAAGAACGCCTTCTCCGTCCAGTACCACCCGGAAGCGGCTCCAGGCCCATACGACTCCGGCTACCTGTTCGACCAGTTTCTTGCGATGCTGGAAACCGCTAAGGAGGAAAAAAACTATGCCAAAACACGCTAACCTGAAAAAAATCCTCGTGATCGGGTCTGGTCCTATCGTCATCGGGCAGGCTGCCGAGTTTGACTACGCGGGCACACAGGCTTGCGAAGCGCTGAAAGAAGAGGGGATGGAGGTTGTCCTGATTAACTCCAACCCGGCGACGATCATGACCGATACAAACATGGCGGACAAAGTGTACATCGAGCCGATCACGCCTGAATTTGTAGCACGCGTCATCCGCCAGGAAAAGCCGGACGGACTTTTGCCTACGCTCGGCGGCCAAACGGGCTTGAACATGGCTGTCGCGCTTGCCGAAGCGGGCATTTTGGAGCAGGAAAACGTGAAGCTGCTCGGCACGAAGCTGGAATCGATCAAGCAAGCGGAAGACCGCGAGCTGTTCCGCGCCCTCATGAAGGAGTTGGGCGAGCCTGTGCCGGAATCGGTCATCGTCAGCACGGTAGAGGAAGCCGTTGATTTTGCCAACGAGATCGGCTACCCGATCATCGTGCGGCCAGCCTACACCTTGGGCGGAACGGGCGGCGGCATTTGTGAAGACGAAGAAAGCCTCCGCGAAATTGTCGCGAGCGGCCTGAAATACTCGCCGATTACGCAATGCCTGATCGAGCGAAGCATTGCTGGCATGAAGGAAATCGAGTACGAAGTCATGCGCGATGCCAACGACAACTGCATCGTCGTCTGCAACATGGAAAACATCGACCCGGTCGGCGTGCACACGGGTGACTCCATCGTCGTCGCGCCGAGCCAGACGCTTGCCGACCGCGAGTATCAAATGCTGCGCTCGTCTGCCTTGAACATCATCCGCGCACTCGGCATCGAAGGCGGCTGCAACGTGCAGTACGCGCTCGACCCGCATAGCTTCCAATATTACGTCATCGAGGTAAACCCGCGCGTGAGCCGTTCTTCTGCGCTCGCTTCCAAGGCGACAGGTTACCCGATCGCGAAAATGGCGGCGAAAATCGCGATCGGCTACACACTGGATGAGCTGAAAAACCCGGTAACTGGGCAAACGTACGCCTGCTTCGAGCCGACGCTCGACTACATCGTGAGCAAAATTCCGCGCTGGCCGTTTGACAAGTTCCAGTCTGCCAACCGCAAGCTCGGTACGCAAATGAAAGCGACAGGCGAAGTCATGGCGATCGGACGCACGTTTGAAGAATCGATCATGAAAGCGATCCGTTCCCTGGAGATCGGCACGTACCACATCGAGATCAAAGGAGCAGAGGACATCAGCGAAGAGGAACTGAAGACCCGTCTGGTGCATGCGGATGACGAGCGACTGTTCCTCGTGGCAGAGGCGCTGCGCCGCGGCTGGACCATCGAGGAGCTGCACAGCCTGACGAAGATCGACCTGTTCTTCCTGCACAAGTTCCATAAAATGGTTGCTTTTGAACAGGAGCTGGCAAAAGGTCTGACGGCTGAGAAGCTGTTCGAAGCAAAACGGATGGGCTTCACAGACCGCAAAATCGCCGAACTGTGCGGCGAAACGGAAGAAGCAGTCCGCGCGCTGCGCAAGGAAAAAGGCTATGTCCCTGTGTACAAAATGGTCGATACGTGCGCAGCCGAATTTGAGGCGCAAACGCCGTACTACTACTCCAGCTACGAAGTAGAGGACGAGCGCATCGAAACAGGCAAAAAGCGCGTGGTCGTGCTCGGCTCCGGCCCGATCCGCATCGGCCAAGGGATCGAATTTGACTATGCGACCGTGCACGCTGTCTGGGCTTTGCGCGAAGCAGGCTACGAAGCCGTCATTATCAACAACAACCCAGAAACGGTATCGACAGACTTCAACACTTCGGACCGGCTGTACTTCGAGCCGCTGTACATCGAAGACGTGATGAACATTCTCGATGTGGAAAAACCGGAAGGCGTAATCGTCCAGTTCGGCGGCCAAACCGCCATCAACCTGGCTGACAAGCTGGCGGAACGCGGTATCAACATTCTCGGAACGAGCCTGGAAAACATCGACGCAGCGGAAAACCGCGAGAAGTTCGAAGCGCTCCTGCGCAGCCTCGACATCGCACAACCGCCAGGCAAGACCGTAACCTCCGTGGAGCAAGCAGTGGTAGCAGCGGAAGCGCTCGGCTTCCCGGTACTCGTTCGCCCATCCTACGTGCTCGGCGGACGCGCAATGGAGATCGTCTACAATCAGTCTGAGCTTTTGGAGTACATGGAAAAAGCAGTGAAGGTCAACCCGGATCATCCGGTACTGGTCGACCGCTACATGGTCGGGGTAGAGGCCGAAGTCGATGCGATCTGCGACGGGGAAAACGTCCTGATCCCGGGCATCATGGAGCACATCGAGCGCGCAGGGGTGCACTCCGGCGACTCCATCGCGGTCTATCCGCCGCAATCGCTGTCCCAGGCGATCAAAGACGAGCTGATCGAGATGACGACGAAGCTGGCGCGGGCGCTGCAAATCAAAGGGCTGCTCAACATCCAGTTTGTCATCTACAAAGATCGTCCGTATGTGATCGAGGTTAACCCGCGCTCGTCCCGTACAGTGCCATTCCTGTCCAAAGTGACAGGCATCCCGATGGCGAACATCGCGACCAAAGCGATTCTCGGTCACTCGATTGTCGACCAAGGCTTCACGCCTGGCTACCATCCGGAAGAGTCTGTCGTATCGGTAAAAGTTCCGGTGTTCTCCTTTGCGAAGCTGCGCCGTGTGGATATTACGCTCGGACCGGAAATGAAGTCCACCGGGGAAGTAATGGGACGCGAAAGCACCCTGGCCAAAGCGCTGTACAAAGGCTTGGTCGCCGCAGGCATGAACATCCCGACGCAAGGCACCTTGCTCGTAACGGTCGCCGACAAAGACAAGGAAGAGGCGCTCGCAATCGTGAAACGCTTCCGTCACCTCGGCTTCAAGCTGATGGCGACAGCGGGCACAGCGGATTATCTGGAACAGGCGGGCCTGCCTGTGACGCGTGTTAACAAACTGTCCGAGGGTACGCCGAATTTGCTCGACGTGATCCATACAGGCGAGGCCAACATCGTGCTCAACACGCTGACAAAAGGCAAAACGCCACAGCGCGACGGCTTCCGCATTCGCCGCGAAGCAGTGGAGAACGGCGCGGTTTGCCTGACGTCGCTGGATACGGCTGCGGCCCTGCTGCACGTACTGGAAACGATCACCTTCTCGACAGAAGCGATGCCTGCCCAACGCGCAGGTGCCAAAGTCGCAGCGGTGACTGTATAAACGAAACGGACCCAAGCCATGGCGGCAGGGAGAAAAAGGGGAGAGCAGTGTGCAACAACAACTGACAGATGTGCGGGAGCGTATGATTGTTGCGCTCGACTTTTCCACGATGGATGAAGTGAAAAAATGCCTGGAGCCATTGCAAGGGCATATCCGCTACGTAAAAGTGGGGATGGAGCTGGCCTATGCCGAAGGACCTGCCATCGTTACGTACCTGAAAGAAAAAGGGTTGAAGGTGTTCGTCGACTTGAAGGTGCACGACATCCCGAACACAGCCAAAGGCGCGATGAAAAGCCTTGCCCGTCTCGGAGCGGACATGGTCAACGTCCATGCGGCTGGCGGCGTGACGATGATGGCAGCGGCGAGGGAAGGACTGGAGCAGGGGACAGCGGCTGGCGCTCGTCGTCCTCTCCTGATCGGAGTGACGATGCTGACCTCTACAGGCGTGCAAACGATGAACCACGAGCTGGCGATTCCAGGTTCGGTGGAAGACGTAGTGGTACACTACGCGATGATGACCAAGCAGGCAGGACTGGACGGGGTTGTCGCTTCGCCGCTGGAAGTGCCGATGATTAAAAAGGCGGCGGGCGACTCGTTTGTCACCGTGACACCTGGCATTCGCCCGCTGGGGACAGACCAGGGCGACCAGACGCGGATTACGACTCCGGAACAGGCTTTCCGCCTGGGCAGCGACTATCTCGTGATCGGACGCGCCATCACCGGGGCAAGCGATCCGGCAGGCGTCTGGCAACGCATCGTGGCCGCGATCGAGGCAGACCGTTCGCAACAAGCATTCACGCGGGAAGGGATGGAGAGAAATGACGACGAACACAACGGCTAAACAGATAGCAGCGCACCTTTTGGCAATCGGAGCGGTTCACCTGCGCCCGGAACAGCCCTTTACCTGGACTTCCGGGATCCAATCCCCGATTTATTGCGACAACCGCATTACCATGTCCTACCCGCATGTGCGTCGGGCGATTGCGGCAGCGTTTGCCGCGCTTATCAAGGAGCGCTATCCGGACGCGCAGGTGGTGGCGGGCACTGCTACGGCGGGCATTCCGCACGCGGCCTGGGTCGCTGAGCTGCTCGACCTGCCGATGATTTACGTGCGCGACAAGGCCAAAGGCCACGGCAGACAAAACCAGATCGAGGGTGCGCTGTCCACAGGGCAAAAAGTAGTGGTCATCGAAGACTTGATTTCCACAGGCGGCAGCTCCCTGAAAGCAGCACAGGCGGTTCAGGCAGAAGGCGGCGAAGTGCTTGGCGTAGTGGCGATTTTCAGCTACCAGTTCCCCGATGCCGAAGCTTTGTTTGCCGAGGCAGGCATTCCTTGCACGACGATTTCCCATTACACCGCACTGCTTGAGGCAGCGAAAGAGCAAGGCGTGATTACAGCCGAGCAGGAAACCGTGCTGGGCGAATGGCGCAAATCCCCGCGGACGTTTTTTGAATAATACGCTTATGGGCCAAAAGTTTGTGAAAAGTGGAGACAGTTGAGAAAACTGCTCCACTCTTTTTTTCCTGCTTTTTTTCGCACTGTTGTGGCGTGTGGTTTTTCTTGTGTTGTGGATGAAAAAGGGAAAAGAAAAGCGCGTCCCGGCATCAGGAATGGAGAGAGAAGCGTCTTTGCATTGGCTGACAGGTATTCGTGCTTTGCTCGCTGGCCTCTGGTCTTGAAAGTCCGCCGCTGCTTGCTTTTTTCGGCAAGCGGATTGTGAGTGCGGATCAGCTCAAACGTTTCAACCGGATTTGCACCCCTTCCGCTTCGTAATAAGCAGTGATCCACGGCTCATCGGCTTGCGATGCGGCCAAGTTTTCCGGAAAAAAGATGCCGGGTGTAGCGGCTTTGCCCCTCGCCCGCCAGTATGCGCTGGGCCTGGATGGCCGCGCCTGTCGCCGTCAGATGGGTCTGGCCATTTGGATCGCTGATCTCTACCTGGCGACGTATGCGAACGCCGCGCTGATCGCGTCCCTCGATTTGCACGACGACTTCGTGAGCCGCGCCCTGGCCCGGATTGTACAGGATGCTTTGCCGCACCTTTTGCCCAAGCAGCTTCCATAAGCCGCTGCGCACGAGCGAAACTAGCGCCGCCGTCGACCATTTCTGATCGAAAGCGATGCGGAAGCTGGCGGAGGTGACAGGCGGCGTCTGCACGAGCGTCAGGTGATCGGGAGTGTCCAGCCGATAGCAGTTCGTGCGAAAGCCGTTCGGGAACGTAACGGCAAGCGGCTCCGACATGGGCACGACCGTTCTCGCCGCGCCTTTCGTGTAGATATTGAACGGAATGGTCAAACGGTCCATGTAAGCAGCAGAATCCGACCCGGCCTTATCCTTGGTAGCGTACAGCGCAAAAATGTCGATCGTCACCTCTTGCAGGTCAGCGGAATGCAGTTTGCCGAACAGAGCTGGCGTGCCCCCCATCCAGCCAGAGGCGGAACAACCGGAGATTGAAGCTCGCTGCTGACCAGCCGGTCGATTGCGCGCGTGAATCGCTCGGTCCAGCGCGTAATGTCCACAAGCGGAATGCGGCGCGAGACGGCAGCAAGCAACAGGGCGTCGTCCGGATCGTTGACCGCGTTGACTATCAACGCCAAATCTTCGGGGGCGTGGGCAAGCGGATCTTGCGCTGTCGTGTCCACGAGCAGCGGATGCAGTCGCGGGGAAGCAAAAGGAAGCGGTTTTCCCGGATTTCTGCCGCCCAGCAGCAACAGTAGCTCCTGGTTTTGGCCGTGCAAAATTTTGGCGATTTGGCTGCCGACAGTCCCGAATCCGCCTACAATCAATACTTTTTTCTCCGTTGTCTCACGCATGATAATCTCCTTGGATGAAATGTTCATTTATTTAAGTTTATTAACATAAAGGAGTTAAGAAAAGGGACGCTTTGTCCCTGGGTGTTTGTTTCGATGGCTACCCGTATGGTCGCTATAGTCGCTGTGAAAGGCGCTTGGATCGGTGCCGCAGTGGAGGGAGGAACCGGGAGAAAACGTTCAAGGTGCTTGTGCCTCCAACAAGGAAGTGGAGACTGCCCGCCTGTGGGGAAAGAGAAAACCGCATCCAAAGCCGGGGATTCTGGGGAGTCGTTCAAGGTGGAAGCTTGAAAGCGCGTTTTTTTCCCGCAGGCTCGGTCCGAGTCCAAAAGACCTCGCTTATTTCTCCTGGTTCCTCCACGGGTTGTAGATTTCAACGAATCACGACCAGCCGCAAAAATCAAACGCCTGTCTCACCCAATCGCTCTGCTAACATTCTTCCTCCACAAATTGGACGAGCTGCTTAAACAGGCTGATCGCCTCCGCAATTTCCAGACGGTAGTAAATCTCTGTCCCTTTCTTCTTAGCCTGAAGCAATCCAGCCTGCCGCAAAATTTTCAAATGATGGGAAACTGTCGGTCTGGACATGGGGATATGCTCGGCGATTTGAGAGACGTTCAAACTCTCCTTGTCAATCAGCAGAGCGACAATTTGCTGGCGAACCGGATCTCCTAGCCCTTGGAAATAAGGGCTCAATTGCATGAAAATTTGAATGGCCTTTTCGTTACAGGTTGGATGACTCATAGCCACACTCCGTTAATAAACTTAATCATTTGAACGTAGTATAAAGCTTCTTCCTTTTTTTTGCAACACGAAAAAAAGCTGATTTTTCAAAGGAAAATCGCTCTGTCCCTCTCATGGGATAGATGTAATTGTAAAGAAAAACAGGTAATAGTAAGGGGGGTACAAAAAATTGAAGGAAGGTGCTTTGGTCATGAAGCAATGGTATGGGAGTACAGCCTCCCGAGAAACAAAGGGGAAAATCAGAAAAGTATTCAGTTTATGCGTTTTGGCGCTGGCGCTGCTCTTTTTCATCCCGAACACGGGGCTGGCAGTAGGAAAAGGGGCCCAAGGACCAGACGTCTATGTGATCCAAGGGATGTTGAAATCATTAGGTAGCTATTCGGGTCAAATCAATGGATACTACGACGATGTCACGGTGAGTGGTGTCAAGCATTTTCAGAAAAAGCACGGCTTGCCCGCAACAGGTTCTGTGGACAAGCGCACCATGCAACGGATGGTTTACGCCTATGACCGCGTAGTCTCAAATCCGCATCGCGGAAGCGGCGGCAAAGGCATCGGTGGCGGAGCAGGCCAAGGCGGCGGCAAAGGCATCGGTGGCGGAGCAGGCCAAGGCGGCGGCAAAGGCATCGGTGGCGGAGCAGGTCAAGGCGGCGGCAAAGGCATCGGTGGCGGAGCAGGTCAAGGCGGCGGCAAAGGCATCGGTGGCGGAGCAGGTCAAGGCGGCGGCAAAGGCATCGGTGGCGGAGCAGGTCAAGGTGGCGGAGCAGGTCAAGGTGGCGGAGCGGGCCAAGGCGGCGGAGCAGGCCAAGGCGGCGGAGCGGGCCAAGGTGGCGGAGCGGGCCAAGGTGGCGGAGCGGGCCAAGGCGGCGGAGCGGGCCAAGGTGGCGGAGCGGGCCAAGGTGGCGGAGCAGGCCAAGGTGGCGGTTTCGGCGGTGGTGCTGGTGAAGGCGGCGGAGCAGGCCAAGGTGGCGGAGTCGGCGAAGGAGAAGGTCGCGGCAAAGGCTACGGCGGCGGAGCTGGTGAGGGCGAAGGCCGCGGTAAAGGCATTGGCGGCGAAACTGGCGAAGGAGAAGGCCGCGGCAAAGGCATCGGCGGTGAAGCTGAAGAAGAGGAAGGCGGCAAAGGAACCGGCAACGGCGGCGGCACCGGAGAAGGCGGCAAAGGAAATGGCAACGGCGGCGGCACCGGAGAAGGTGGCAAAGGAAATGGCAACGGCGGCGGCACCGGAGAAGGTGGCAAAGGTAACGGCAACGGTGGCGGCACTGGAGAAGGCGGCAAAGGAAATGGCAATGGAGGCGGTAACGGAAACGGCTCCGGTAATGGAACTGGCAAAGACAACGGCAAAGATGCCGGGGACAATGAAGGAACCGGAAAGGACTAAGCCTGACTTGTCAACCAAAAACGCTTCGTTTCTCTCGCAGAGACGAAGCGTTTTTTTTTGCTTTCCGCCAATTCCAGCGACCCAAATCTTTCGAAAAACAGTTCCAAAGAAACAGCCGTCCGTTTCTTTCGGCCTCTGCTCATTTCCGACTTTCCATATTCTGATTGCAGGACGTTTGCATTATAATAAAGACGTCTACGCTCCTTTTTTTGGATAGGATGAAAGGCTTTTTACCTAGCATGAAAGTCATGCCAACGCAAGCTGCACATACATAAAAACGAAGTAAATGATGGCAGAGGATGAAGTACATGGCGAAAATAGAGATCATAAAAAGCATGCTGAGCGAGGACGAGGAAAATGCCCATGGATGGCTTCTGTTGGGGTTGGAGCATGCGGAGCAGGGGGATCGCACGGCAGCATTGCAGGCTTTTACGAAAGCTCTCACGTATGGAAACGAGAAGATAACAGGCAAAATTGCGGCAGAATTGCATAAGCTGCAACGAGAATCCACGTTTTTTCCAGCGGAAAAAGGGAGCGAGTTTTGGCAACCCTCTACATACGGTTCGACGCCCGCTGTGCGGAATCAGGGGATGGAGACGAGCGATGGGCGTGAAACTGCGAAACACGCGGAGCGATTCGATAGCACGATCCGCTATCACTCGGTTGGCGGCTTGCATCCTATCAAAGCGGCGATTCACGACACGCTTTTCGCTCCCACCGGGCAGTTGGAGCGGCAGGCTGAATTTGTCCGGCAAAAGGGCGTGCTGCTTTACGGCCCACCAGGGTGCGGCAAGTCGTTGCTCGCCAAAGCGACGGCCGGGGAGTACGGCGCTCACTTTCTGCGATTGCCTGCAACACAGAGAGGAGAGGCTGTATTGGACAGGGCTGGTTCCGCTGCGTCTTCTCTCTTATGGCCTGCTGCTTCAAGAGAATCGACGCTTCTCGCTTTTTGGGACGAGCTGGATGGGACGCATTGCCAGCCGGGCGTTTTTTCCAACTATAGCAGCCCCCAGCCTGTTGAAAAGTGGCTTTCGCAGCTAGCAGAGCTGGGGAGCAGGCTGCTCATTTTGGGAGCGACAAATGTGCCATGGGAAATCGACCCCGCTTGGATGCGGGAAAGCGGCTTTGCGCACCTGCTTTTTGTCGGGCCACCTGACCGGGCCGCGCGAGAAGATATTTTTCGCCTGAAGTTGAAAGGCCGCCCCGCTGAGCCGCTTGATTACTCGCAACTGGCGGGATGGACCGAGTTTTATTCGGGAGCGGATATTGAATACGTGGTGGAGCTTGCGACCGAGCAAGTTTTGCATGACGTCTGGACAAAAGGCATCGAAAGACCGATCCAAATGAGCGACCTGCGCGAGTCGATCGCGGCTACTCGACCGACGACAATCGAGTGGCTCAGGACAATCAAGGAGCAGTTGCCAACGATCAACACAGACGGCGATTATGCGGCTGTGGAACAATATCTCGCTATGCATCGGCGCATTTAAACAAGGAGGACCGCATTCACGAAAAGCGAGTGAGGCGGTGCTCCTTTTTTGCGGAATAGAAAGAATATTGACGCAACGTCTGTCTTTCTATAATCTGAGGGTAATCGAGCAGATCCAGCAAATAATGGGGGGAATCGACATGAAGCTGTACGACATATCTCGCCCGCTAACGGCAGCTACGCCGACCTGGCCAGGTGATACCGCTTATCGTTATACCGTAAACTGGCCGAAGGCAGAGAGCGGCTCTGTCAATGTAGGAAAGCTCGTGATGAGCATCCATACGGGGACACATGTAGATGCTCCTTTTCATTTTGACGATGCGGGCAAAAAGACGCTTGAATTGCCGCTCGATCTGTATGTGGGAGCGGCGCGAGTCGTAGATGTGTCGGGACGCGCGAGCATTGGCGCTGACGATTTGGCGGGAGTCGATCTGTCAGGCGTGACGCGTTTGCTGCTGAAAACGTTGTCGTGGTCCGACCCCGAGCAGTTTCCCGCAGAGATATGCTACCTTCGCCCTGATTTGCCGCCGTATTTGGCCGAGAGAGGCATCCGGCTGCTCGGCGTGGATGTGCCTTCTGTCGACCCGCTGGCCAGCAAGGAGCTGCCCGCTCATCACGGCTTGCACCAGCATGGCATCTATATTTTGGAAGGACTTTTGCTGGACGCGATCGAGCCTGGCGACTACGAACTGATTGCCCTGCCGCTCGCCCTGGCCGATGCCGATGGCAGCCCGGTCCGCGCCATCCTCCGCCGCTAAAGCGAAGACAGACGAAAAACCGTCCATACCGGGAAGCGGCATGCACGGTTCTTCTGTGCCTTTATCTCAACTTACGCCCTACGTGATTTGCAAAAGAGGAGAAGTTTTCTCGATGACATCCCAGTTCATGCCGCGCGCCTTCAGCCGCTCCAAAAACGGGATCGGGTCGATCAGCTCGGGCGGGATGCAGCCTGTCATGGTAAGCAGCCCCTCTGCCATCATGTCTACGGCAACGACAGGCGGGATGCCGGTTTGCCAGATCGTTGCCTGAAACTCGTTTTTTTGGAAAACCTCGTCATGATTGGCGATCGTGTAGACGTAAACTTCTTTTCGCTTGTTATCCTTTCTGCCTTTGACGAGCGCGCCGACACTCGAATAGCCGTGAATTTTTCCGGCGAGGTCAACGGGCTTCGGCATGGTCGTGACGACGACGTCGCGCGGGGCGACGCGCACCCCTTTTACTTCAATTTCCTCGTCGCTGTCCAGCCCCAAATAGCGCAATACTTTCAACGTATTGACAAACTCCGGGTGCAGGGCGTACTTGAAGTCGACGTATTTGCAGCCTTTTGCTCGCCCAATCGTCTCGCCGAGCGTGGTTGCTTCTTCATGCTCCACGTTGTAGCAGTCCAGCCAGCCGATCGGCTCTGGAAATTCAAATTCTTCCTTGTTGGCAAAAGGGGTAGGAAAGTACTGCTCGCCTTTGGAGGCGGTCCAGTAGTTCGGCTTCGCGAGGCATTCCTGAATGGCTGTCTGCGGGCTGAAATACGAGCAAAAGCCGTCGTAATCGACGACAGAATTATCTCCGTCCCGAATCAAGATCGCGTCCACTTCATCGAGCGCATCGACGGCGTAACGCGCAGCGATGTTGGAAAAACCGGGATCGCAGCCAAGTCCCATAATCCCCAAAATTCCCGCTTTCCGAAAACGGTCGTTCCAGGAAAGCTGCTTTTGCAGCCATTGCGGACCGCAGGAAGCTGTGTCAATATAGTGCGTTCTTGTGTGCAGACAAGCCTCCATGACAGCGAGGTTGTTTTCTGGCAAGCCAATATGCAATAAAAGGTCAATGTCGCCCAAAATGGATCGTACGCTGGATACGTCACGGGCATCCACGCGTTTTACCTGGATATCGACATCCGTCTCCCGGCGCAGCTCCTGAGCCAGCTCTGCCGCAGGGCCGATGGAGATGTCAGCCAGGACCAGCTTGGTTACAAACCGGGATTTGATAAGCTCACACGCGCTTACTTGTCCGACTCCGCCTACTCCTAAGATTGCGACTCGCATAGAGTCCTCCTCCCTGGTGACAAATCTGCTATCTTCGCATTCGGAACAGCCATTTTTGCAAAAATAACGAAACAGACGAGGGGCGATTCACTCCCGCCATTACATCATCAATGGGCTCGCGGGGACGCAAGCAAAGCATCATGGGAAACCTCCTTTTTAGGTGCTGGGATGTTCACCTGCCATGCAAGATAGCAAGGTGGATAGTACATGTATATGAACCGTTCCTCACGTCCCATGCGCGACAGCGTGCGATCAAAAACAATTCTTTGCAGGTGTTTTGCTTGATAAAGTGGCCGTTTTCTCTAATAATAACGGTGTGTACCTACGATGCATTCAGCATGGCAAGCGTACGGAAGGAAGGAAACGCATATGGAACCGATGAGCTTTGTCCTTTTTGGTGCTACAGGAGATTTGGCGAAACGCAAAATTTTTCCGGCGTTGTTTAATTTATATGTCGATAAAAAGCTGCCTGCTGCCTTTTCCATTGTCGGAGTGGGCAGGAGAGCATGGTCTGATACGGCGTTTATCCAAAGTGTAGAGCAGTCCATCCGGGAGTTTTCCCGTCGCCACGAGATCGACCAGGCGGTGCTTGCACCATTTTTGGCGGCGTTCTCGTATGTGGCAGTCGATGTGACGGATGCTGCGGGATACGCGTCGTTGCTTGAGCGGGTGGAGCAGCGGGAAAAGGAGTTCAACCTCCCGCAAAACCGGATGTTTTATTTGTCGGTGGCGCCCGAGTATTTTGAAGTGATTGCGGCCAACATCCAGGAGAGCGGACTCGGCTCTCCACAGGGCTGGAAGCGCCTGATTATCGAAAAGCCGTTTGGGCGCGACCTGCAATCGGCCGAAGACTTGAATCAGAAGCTGACGAAAGCTTTTACCGAAGAAGAAATTTACCGCATCGATCATTATTTGGGCAAGGCCATGGTGCAAAATCTGGAGGCGCTGGAGTTCGCCAACCCTGTGTTTGCCGCGCTGTGGAACAATCGGCACATCGCAAACGTGCAGATTACAGCCAGCGAGACGGTCGGAGTGGAAGAAAGGGCAGGCTTTTACGAGCAGGCCGGAGCACTCCGCGACATGGTGCAAAACCACATGCTGCAAATGCTGATGATGGTCGCCATGCACATCCCCAAGCGGATTACGGCAACCGATATTCGGGCACAAAAGCGCAAGGTGATGGAGGCAGTGCGGCCGCTGAAAATAGAAGAGGTGGCGCAAAACGTCGTGCGCGCCCAGTACAGTGCCGGGCAAATCGGGGAGACGCCTGTTGTTGGCTACCGGGACGAGCCGGGGGTATCGCCTGCGTCCATGACGGAAACGTATATCGCAGCGCGCGTTTGGATCGACGACCCGTTTTGGAGAGGCGTGCCTTTTTACATTCGCACAGGAAAGCGGCTGAAGGAAAAAGCGACCCGCATCGTCATCGAATTCAAAAACCCTTTGGAGCGGCTGTACCGGGAGCAGCAAGAAAAGACATTGCCCAACCTGCTCATCATCAACGTCCATCCCGAAGAAGGAATCGCCTTGCAGTTGAATAGTAAGAATCCGGCCAATAGCGGAAAAATTGAGCCTGTCACGGTTGACTTCAGCGCAGGCCACCAGGACGTGCCAGAGGCGTACGAACGACTGCTGTTCGATGCGCTGCGCGGCGATTCCACTTACTTCGCCCACTGGAACGAAGTGCGGCTGTCGTGGAAATGGGTGGAGCCGATCCTTGCCGCCTTCGAACGCAATCTCGTTCCGCTCGTCTCGTATGAGGCAGGTTCACACGGTCCGGAGGCCGCGCGTGATTTGCTTCGGGAAGAAGGATTTTCCTGGTGGCTAGATCATGTAGAAGAACGTGAGCTGGAGCCAGTGCATCGGTAGTGTGTGCAGAGGGAGTGTCGGGCGCACGAGCGAAAAGGCTACGTGCCCAACCCGGCCCCTTCGACCAGCCAGCGAAAAACTGCCTGCAAATCCCACGACTTTCGGCCAATCAGCCCAAAAACAAGGGGGAAGCGATTCATGCGATTTGGCGTAATCGGTACCAACTGGATTACAGAAGAGTTCATCCAGGCAGGCCATACGGTAGAGGGCTTTTCCCTGCAAGCTGTTTGCTCGCGAACGCTCGAGCGCGCCAAGGAATTTGCGGCCAAGTTCGCGGCTCCTTTTTTCTACACGAATCCCGCAGAGATGGCGGCGAGCGGACAAATCGACGCCGTCTACATTGCCAGCCCCAATTGCTTTCATGCCGAGCAGGCCATCCTGTGCATGAGCTTGGGGCTGCACGTCTTGTGCGAAAAGCCGCTCGCCTCGAATGCGGACGAAGTAGAGGCGATGCTTGCGGCGGCGAAAAAGCATGATGTTCTGCTCATGGAAGCGGTCAAATCGACCCTCGTGCCGAACTTTTTTACGATTCAGGACCATTTGCCCAAGCTGGGGAAAATTCGCCGCTTCATCGCCAGCAATTGCCAGTATTCCTCCCGCTACGATGCGTATCGCGCGGGCGAGGTGCTGCGGGCTTTTGACCCGGCTTACTCCAACGGAGCCTTGATGGATATCGGGATTTACTGTCTCTATCCGGCAATCGTTCTGTTTGGCAAGCCGGAGCAGGTCAAGGCAGAAGGAGTTGTGCTGGCGTCAGGGGTAGACGGAGAAGGCAGCATTCTTTTGAAGTACGAAGAGATGGACGCCATCCTCAGCTTTTCCAAGATTACCACCTCCTATCAGCCAGCGGAAATCCAGGGGGAGGACGCCACGATGGTGATCGATAAAATCAATCACCTGACGCGCATCGAGATTCGCTACCGAGACGGCAGGATCGAGGATGTGACCAGGCCCCAGACGCCGAAGGCGATGCACTACGAAATCAGGGAGTTTATCCGGCTGGCTTCGGCGGGCGCCAGAGAGTCGGCGACCAATTCACATGCAGCCTCCCGATTGACGATGGAAGTCATGGACGAAGCGAGAAGGCAAATCGGCGTCGTCTTCCCGGCCGATTTGCGGCGCGGAAGCAAGCATCCGGAGACAGGGAAGAACGAACAAAACAGGGAGGCGAAACGCGATGAAAATGTTTGATGTGACCGCACCTATTTTTGAAGGGATGACGGTGTACAAAAACAAGCCGGAAAAGCAGCCGAAGATTTTGTCTGCAACAAACGGCTACGTGACCGAGTCGAGAATCGACATGGATGTGCATTCTGGCACACATGTGGACGCGCCGCTGCACATGGTGAAGGACGGGGAGACGTTTGAAAGCATTTCGCTGGAAAAGCTGGTAGGAAACTGCCGCGTACTCGACCTGACGCATGTGGAAGACAAGATCGGGCGAGCCGAGCTGGAAGGTTACGACATTGCGTCGGGAGAGTTTGTCCTGTTTCAAACGAAAAATTCGTGGGAGGATGCTTTTTCGTTCGAGTTCGTCTATTTGGCACAAGACGGCGCAGCGTATTTGGCGGAAAAAGGCGTGCGCGGTGTCGGCACGGATGCATTGGGGATTGAGCGCAGCCAGGAAGGACACCCAACCCACAAAACGTTGTTTGGCGCAGGCGTGATCGTGATTGAGGGCTTGCGGCTTCGCGAGGTGCCCGCAGGAAAATACTTCATGGTTGCTGCCCCGTTAAAGCTGGTCGGCACAGACGCTGCTCCGGCAAGGGTGCTGTTGTTTGAGGGCTGGCAGGGATGAAGGTAAATAAAGCGTTCGCAGGGGGGAGCTGCGGGTACGGGTTCGGGCACGGATACGTATGCCCAACTGCTTTGCGCGACAGAGGGTCTGGCTTGCTATCCCTTTAAAACGGCCGTGATGTTACCACAGAGCATCTGAAAACCGGATGCTCCAAGAAAAGGCCAGACAGCAAAGGAATGACCGTTCCCAAAATCAAAGGAGGCGAAAAGCATGCCAAGTCGACCAAAGCGCGAGGAATACGGGGAGTATTTTGCCTACTATGTCGAGCAAGTGCCAGAAGGCGAGTTGACAGCCGTACTGGCGAAGCAACTGGCGCAGACCGTCGAGATGTATGCCGGGCTTACCGAGGCGCAAGCGGAGTATCGCTACGCGCCGGGCAAATGGACCGTAAAAGAAGTGTTGGGGCATCTGATCGATACGGAGCGGATTATGAGCTACCGCTTGCTGCGAATTGCCCGGGGAGATCAGACACCGCTCGTCGGATTTGACGAAAATGCGTATGTTGCGCAAGCTTTTTTTCAGAAACGCGACCTGGCCGATTTGCTCGAAGAATATCAGGCTGTTCGGCAGTCGACGCGCGCTCTGTTGCGGGGAGTGGCAGAGGAGGCGTGGACGCGAACAGGGACGGCCAACGGCAACAAACTGTCCGCACGCACTTTGGCCTATGTCATTGCCGGGCATGAGGCCCATCACTGTCGCATATTGCGGGAAAGGTATTCACTGTAGACGGTATGCAAAAGCGAACCGCGTTGATTTGATTCGTCCCTTTCGCTTGTTTATTCTACCATTTTCAGGAAAAGTAGAATAGAATGGTAGTAACGATTTGCAAAATTGCATACGGGGGAACAGGTTCCTTGCGGCGATTCGCTGCTAAGGATAATAGGGAAGCTCGGTGCAAATCCGACACGGTCCCGCCACTGTAAGAGGGGAGTTTCGCGCACACAGGCCACTTGTCCAGCCGCTGGACAGGGAAGGCAGCGCCAGACGATGATCCCGAAGTCAGGAGACCTGCCTGTTTCAACAACACTGATGGACCTACGGGAGATAGGGAGGTGTTAGAGGACTCGCCATACTGGCAAACGGACAAGGATGTCTATTGCTTGCCTGCGCATTTTCTAACGATCGGATCTCGTTTCGATCAGTAGAAAATGCGTTTTTTGTTTTGGGGAGAGGAAATCGGCGCTGATTGACCGTGAGCAACTCAAAGGAGGGAGCAGCATGGTTCAGCTTTTCATCTGTCAATGGTGCGGTTATGTCGAAGAACGAGAGCTGTCGGGGGAAAGCGAGGAAGGGCTGGTCCGTTGCGTTTGCTGCAGTACGGAGGAAGTCGAAAGCGTTTTTGCCAGGTGAAGGCGACCGTACATTCGGAACGGTTGTCCCGTTTTTGGCCGTATCTGAACCGTTTCTGACCGCATCTAGCCTGGTTAAAAACGAAAAAGAATTTTGTTGACGAATGCTTTGGAATTTCTTAGAATAGGCTCAACAGCAAACAAAGTTCTTATCCAGAGAGGTGGAGGGTCTGGCCCGATGAAGCCCGGCAACCGTTGCGTAGAGCGACAAGGTGCCAATTCCTGCGGGGCGTTTTCGTTCCGAAAGATAAGAAGCGGGTACATCGTAGCAGTTATGACGAACCTTCTTCTTAACGAAGAAGGTTTTTTGATGTTTCCGCTCAACAAAGGCTTTCTTTTCCAATAAGCTTTTCGCTTGGCCGCTTTCTCGACGAGAAAGAGCAAAAATTCATAGTTTTCTTTATCCAGAGAGGCGGAGGGACTGGCCCGATGAAGCCCGGCAACCGTTACACAGCTTGTGACAAGGTGCCAATTCCTGCAGGGCGGAAGCGTCCTGGGAGATAAGGAGAAGGATTTCGTTGATGCCAAAACCTTCTTCTTAGCGGGAAGGTTTTTTCTTTTTACGAAAATATTGCTATGAGGTGGTAGAAATGAGCGCAGGTGTAGTCAAGGTAGGGCTGCTTGGATTGGGAACAGTAGGGGGCGGCGTCATCAAGACGATTCGTTCGCAGCAGGAGAAGCTGGCTGCGAGATTGGGCAAGCGAATCGAAATTGTCAAAGCATTGGTCCGCGATTCGGAAAAAGAACGGGCCGTTCAGGTAGATCCCGCGCTTTTGACCACGGATTTTGAGGACGTGTTGAAAAGCGATGTGGACATTGTCGTCGAGGTGATGGGGGGCGTCGAGCCGACGTATGACTACGTCCGTGCCTTGATCGAAAAAGGCTGCCACGTGGTGACGGCGAACAAGGAGCTGCTTGCCAAACGCGGCACAGAGTTGGTCGATCTGGCAAACCGGCATCAGGTCCATCTGGCCTATGAGGCGAGCGTGGCAGGCGGCATCCCGATTTTGAGCGTGCTGCGACAGTTTTTGCGCACGAACGATATTCAAGGAGTGCGCGGCATTCTCAACGGTACGACGAACTTCATCCTGACGAAAATGGAAGCGGAGCAGCTCCCCTATCAGGAAGTGTTGAAGCAAGCGCAGGAGCTGGGGTATGCGGAAGCCGATCCGCGCTCTGACGTGGAAGGATTCGACGCGATGTACAAACTGTACATTCTCGCGCAGCTTGTGTACGGAGAATCGCTGCCGCTTGCAAATGTCGTGCGCAAAGGGATTGCCGATTTGTCTCCTGGTCACATCCGTATCGCAAACGAGCTGGGCTACCGGATCAAGCTGATTGCCCAGGCGCACAAAACAGAGCAAGGAATCCGGCTCTCGGTTCAGCCGACCATGCTGCCTGTCGCTCATCCGCTGGCGCAAATTCAGGATGCTTTCAACGCTGTTCAGCTTTCCGGAAACATCGTAGGCGATCTGCTGTTTACGGGCAGAGGCGCAGGCGAGCTGCCGACGGCAAGCGCCGTTGTCGAGGATTTGGCTTATTTGTTGACGCAGCCGTTTACCCCGCATCCGGCCTGGAAGGAAAAAACGGCCGAAGCGCAGCCGGGTCAATGGCAGGACGAGCGCGTGCTGTGTTATCTCGAAGGCTCGTGTCTCGCTGCGACGCCTGATCGCGTCCTGCATTTCTTGCGCGAGGCGGGCGTGACGGTGACGAAGCTGAAAGTCCAATTCGATCTGGGCGGAGTATTGCGCGCGGGGTTGATCGTAACAGGGATTCGCGAAGAGCACGAGGAAGTGCTGAAAAGCGATTTTGGCCTGTCCGTCCGCTGCTTCCCGCTGCTGGAAACGGCATAACCCGAAAAAGCGGCGCAAAAGAAAAAACGGGCAGGCAGCAAGGACGAATGCCAGATGGATGGCGTCCTACTGCCTGCCGTTTTTGTCCGAATGCTTGGGGGGATCAGGGGCGGAGCCGTTTTGCTGGTTTCCCGGGAAGACGGCTTTTTCCCATTTGGTCATGAAATAGCCCGAGAGCAGAAAAACGCCAATGGCTGCTACGGTAATGATGACTCCTGTCATGCTCTCCCTCCTTTTGCTCGTAAAAGCGGTCTTGCTATGGTTTACGAATAAGGCTTGGAGAGGTTTCAGCCAAAAGAACAGGGATGCGCCCGTTTTTTCATGAGCGGCTTCCGGCTGAAGTGGCGAATAGGACGGGGGTTATACTATGCCATGCCATGCTAACTTCCCCGCACGCGGCCCTCTGCGTCAATCTGGACGTTTTCCGAGAGCGATTCGATTCGCTTGCGCAAAGCGGCTCCATCTGTGGCGTTCATCGGCACGGCTTGTCCCAGTTCGGCGTGGAACGGAAGCATTGTCAGGTCGCAGGCGGCGTTTTTCGTACAGCTTGCTTGCAGCACCATCGTTTCCCACGTTTTCGGCTCGGTCGAGCGCGTGAAAATGAAGTTGCCTAGGCTGTAGGCGATCCATTTGCCGCGATACTGCTCAAAGCCTTGCAGCACGTGCGGATGGCCGCCGACGATCAGGTCAGCGCCTGCGTCGATGTACGCCTTGGCGAGTTCTTTTTGATGATCGACGGGAAAGTCTTCGCGCTCTTTGCCCCAATGGGCGATCACGACGACGAGATCAGCCTGTGCTTTCGCCTGCTCGATGGCTTGGACGGCCAAGGCGGGGTCGTAGGTTCCCGCCAGTCCCGGCCCGTTTTTTTGCGCGAACCAGCTCACTTCCGGTATGACCCGGCTGAATCCGAGCACGGCGAGCCTGATGCCGTTTTTCTCCACAAAAACAGGCGCGAAGGCGCGGGTGGCATCGACTCCGCCCCCGACATAGGCGATCCGGTGTTCCTCCAGCGCGGCGAACGTATCGAGCAAGCCGTCTACGCCCTGATCCATCGAGTGGTTGTTCGCCAGATTGACCGCGTCGATTCCGGCGGCCTGCATGGCGGGCGCAGCCAAAGGGGACGACTTGTAGACGTACGCTTTGTTGTCGGCGGGAGTCCCTCTCGTCGTAAGCGGCGTCTCCAGGTTGGCGATGGTGTAGTCATCCTGCAAAAAAAGCGAGCGCACATGCGTGAACGGGTAGTCGTAGCCTTTTTCTAGCAAAACGTTTTCCACATTTCCTGCCATCATGACGTCCCCGACAAAGCTGAGCCGGACAGTCGGCTCCGGGGCAGCGACCGGCTCTGGTGCGGGAGTGGCTTTGGGAGCCTCGTGCTTGCCGAGCGCAGTGAAGCCGAGATAAGCGCCTGCCCCGAGGACGGCGAGCAAGCTGAAAAGCAGCGTATTTTTCCCTGCCCGAAGCCACTTTGGTTTTGTCTGTCTTCGCCGGGAGCGTCTCCGGCTGTGATTCGTCTCGTTCATGCTTCTCCTTTCTTCGCTAACGAAAAGCTGCTAAATTTTGCTATGATAAAGGTAATTACGAAAAGAGGCGAAAAAAGATGCAATTGTCCTTTGACCATCTGGTTCATTTTGTCCATCGTCCGCCCGCAGAAGCAGCGCGGCTGTTTCGCGAAGCCGGATTTCACGCTGTAACGGGAGGCAGGCACACCCATTGGGGGACATGGAACAGTCTCAGCTATTTTGGCTTGTCGTATGTGGAGTTTTTGGCGGTCGAGGATGCGGCGGTTGCCGGACGATCGGACAATCCGCTCATCGCGCAATTGGTCGCGGAGCACGAGCTTGGCGAAGGGCTTGGGCAAATCGCCTTGCGCACCAGCGAAATGGATCTGTGGGTGGAGCGATTTCGCGCGCTTGGGCTGAAGCTGACAGGGCCAGTAGACGGCAGCCGTACAAGAGACGACGGAAAAACATTACGCTGGCGCATGCTGTTTGCCGAAGACCCGCAGACTGCGCGAAAGCTGCCGTTTTTGATTGAGTGGCAGGAGACAGACGAGGAGCGCCAGGCAGATTTGACGCAGCGCGGGATCATCGCTCCGCATCCGAACGGAGCAGCCGAGCTTCTGGCTGTCGGCTTCGCTGTCGCGAATTTGGACGCGGCTGCTGCGGACTGGACGCGGTGGTTCGGCTTGCAGGGCGGGGAAGTTTTCACGGATGAGCGACTGGGTGCGCGTTGCTTGTCGCTTGCGCTGCCCGGCGGAAGCATCGTCCTGTGTGAACCGACGCAGCCTGGAGCGGCGCAGCAGGCGTTAGCGGCGAGCGGAGAGCGTCCTTTTTTCGCGAAAATCGGCGCGGCGAATGCATTGCCGCTTCCGCACGACATTTGCGGCGGGATTTATCTCACTTGACGGACAGCAAAAGCAAGAAACCGGAAAAAAGGAGGCAAGCCTTTGACTGTACCTAAGCATTCACTGTCTGCTGCAGCGATCATTGTCAACGAGCGCAAGGAAGTGCTGCTGATAAAAGGCCCGAGGCGCGGCTGGGAGATGCCTGGCGGAAAAGTGGAGGAAGGCGAGTCCATCCGGGCGGCAGCCATCCGGGAGA
The DNA here is from genome assembly GCF_057543335.1 of Brevibacillus sp. YAE8. Lineage (NCBI taxonomy): Bacteria > Bacillati > Bacillota > Bacilli > Caryophanales > Paenibacillaceae > Brevibacillus > Brevibacillus sp. YAE8. Next base: position 107,013 of record NZ_BAAIYG010000005.1, on the reverse strand, counting down.
CGAAGGAAGAGTGCGGCTTGGACATCGAAATTACGAAGTTTTGCGGCGTGTTTCAAAACGTGAGCAAGTCGATCTGCAATGTGCTGTTTTTAGCGAGGCCGATTGGCGGGAAGCTGATCGCGACGCCCGAGTGTCTGGAAGCCGGGTTTTTCCCGATTGAAGAGGCGCTAACAAAGGTTACGTGGAGCAACTTCCGGCAGCGAATCGAGCTGTGCTTGCAGGAGGAAAAGCACCCGTTTTACGTGGAGTTTTGAAAGAACACGCAGCTTGGGAAAGCGGCGTGGGCGTGCAGAGACGAATCCACGACTCGGCGCAGGAACGAGTGAAAGAAGCTGTCCGAAAGCGGACGGCTTTTTTGTGTAGCCAATATACGTGCAACATAATAACGTAGTCAGAGTTGTCAGGAAATATTTTGTTTCTTTTTAGGGTAATAAATATTACGCTTTGAAGTAATTGAATGGTAAGGAGGGATCGCATGACGGATAACTTGACTCTTAATGTCGCCTTGCTCAGACGCAAGGTTCCCAACCTGACTGCAGCCGCTAAAGAGGCAGGCTTGCGGCCAGCTACGGTGTCCAATTTGTGTACGGGCAAAATTCCTGTCGGCCGGGCAGAGGTTCGCACGTTGGTGAGTCTGGCTGAGCTGGCAGGCTGTCGTCTTGACGATTTGATTATTCGCGGCGGGCAAACGAAAATGCTGGAGACGGGAATCAAGGTGATCGACGTTTTCGCCCCTGTCGTTCGCGGGGGGACGGTCGGGTTGGTGGCAAAGCCAGGGGTGGGACAACTGGTCGTGCTGGCGGAGTTGTTTTTGCGCCTGAAGCAGACAGGCTTTACCCCTGTTTTCTGGCGCCCGGCTCGGGATGTCGTGGGCATGGAAGAGGTCATTTCAGAAGCGGCAGCCGTATGTGATAGCTGCGAAGAGTGCTTTCAAGCCATTTTGCAAGCAGAAGAACACGGCACAGCCGTACTGGCCGCAGATCGGTCTTACGTGTTATTTGGGGAGCTTGGCAAGTTGCGGGGCATGCTGGCAGAAGCGCGAGTAACAGACTTGACCGTATTTCTGATTGATGTGAGCGGCGTGGCCACGGAAGAGATTGTCCCCTATGGTCCGTTGGATACGCTTTGGCAATTTGATTTTGTCTTGTCCAGCAAGCGCTACTATCCGGCGATTGATCCCGTAGCCTCTACCTCGACTTTGCTGGAAGACGCCCATTTCGAAAACCGTCATTTTACAGTCCAGCAAAAAGCCAAGAAACTGTTGCGCAGATACCGCGAGCTGGCACAATGGCTTGAAGCGAGCGAACAGGCTGCCGTTCCCCCGGAGGAAACGGAGACATTCGTGCGGGGCAGGAGACTGGAGCTGTACTTGACGCAGCCTTTTTACATCGCAGAGCCAGTGACCAAGCTTGCGGGAGTGTGGGTCAACGCCACTGATTCATTGGAACATGTGTCGCGTATTGTAGAAGGAAAAACGGATGGGCTTGACCCGCAACTGCTTTTTTACATCGGTGGCTTGCCCGATACAGTGCCTACGGGGGAGATGGGGTAACGTGGAGCAAAACGAGCTGTTTGCCAAAAGAATCGTAATGAGGCCAAGCGACGAGAAGACTTCTCTTGTAGAGGTAAAAAAGGATGTCGTGTACAAGACATCCGATCGCGGCGATCTGAAAATGGACGTGTACTATCCAAAAGGGAGTGAGTGCTCCAAAGGGATGCCTGCTGTCATACTCATCCACGGAGACGGACCGTGGCATTTTTTGCAAACGATCAAGGACAGCGGACAATACGTATCGTGGGGACAGCTTCTTGCTGCGAGTGGCCTGATCGCTGTCACGTTTACCCATCGTTCCACGGAGAGGTTTTCCAAGCTTGATGAGGCTGTCCGGGATGTGGAGGACGCTTTGGCGTACATTCGCGAGAGCGGAGAGCAGCTTGGCATCGCGCGCGAGCGACTCGGGATCTGGGTGTGCTCCGCCGGTGGCCCTGTCGGACTTCCGACTGCGCTGCGGAATAAGGCGGGTGACATTCGCTGTGTCGCCGCATTGTACGCGATTATGGATTTGTGGAGCGCGCGGGCTATGCTTCCTGATCTGGATGAGCAAACTTTGCGGGCTGCATCCGCACGGGCTGCTCTGGAGGAAGCGCCTGCAAACCTTCCGCCGCTTCTGGTAGCGAAAGCAGGGGCAGATCGGGCGGACTTGAACGCGACGATTGATGACTTCGTTTTGACCGCCTCCAAGCAAAATGTTTCTCTCGATTACTACCTCCATCCCGATGGTCGCCATGCTTTCGATCTCTGGGATGACGATTTGCGGAGCAAGCAGATCATTAACCACTCGGTAGCTTTTTTCCAAAATCATTTACTGGAAGCAAACAGCGGTAGCTAAAAACAACGGTTCGCTTACACCCGGGCTTAACGTTACACATCGATCATGACCAGAGTGTAGCACGCTAACGGTGTCATCTTTTTCATCACGCATGGCGTCAAAACCATTTTCATACCAAAAAAGCAACCGCCTCCTCCCCCAAAAGAGGAAGCCGGTTGCTTTTTCGTTTTTCCTACGCCTCATTGCGTGCCAAACGTCTTTTTCGTCAATTGGCGGTACATGTACAGCATCGCGATTCGCCACGGGACGAGCATGCCGAAAGCAAGCAGGAAAAACAGTCCGCCCGTCTGAATCGAGGTGAAGCTGTCGTTTATCACCAGCTTGATAATCACCCGGATGATTAACAGACCGACCAGGATGAAGAAAAAGGCTCGGGAGCGCTTGAGGTAGACGTCTTGGCCGATCACTTCGAAACGCGAAGTCATAATCAACGGAATCGAGAAAAACAACCCCGTGACAAAAGCCGCTACATCGTACATCGGCGGGAGCGCCGCCTCCGGAAAGAAAAACATCGCAAAGCCCGTCGCCATGAAGAAAGGCGGCAAGATAATGCTCTTTGCCGACACAGGCTTTTTTTGCCTGCGCATACGCACAAAGATGAGTGCAGTCGCCATCAGGAGCGGAACCAGAAGGCCGAATGTAGGGGAAGATAATATCTGCATGGAAAAAACGCCTCCAAAGACTTGCCACATATTTTCAACGTTGTTTTTTCTAGTCTAGTGTACACCAAATGGAGGCGCATGGAAAAGCAGGAGACAGGCAAACGGCGCTTTTGCTAGGCGGCCGCCTCGTCGCTTTGACGGACGTCCAGCTTGTGCTTTTTGCTGTAGACGAACGTCAGGATGCCGGACAAGAGCGTCAGCGAGCCGATGAACAGCAAGTAGCCGCTGATCCCGAGCAAATCGAGACCGATTCCGGTAATCCCGAGCGCGAGCAGGAAACAGGTGCGATCCAGCATGCTTTTGAACGAGAAAAACCGTCCTTGCTGGTGGGCGGGCAGCCGCTTCTGAAAGATCGTCGCGATCACCGGGAAAAAGAAGGCGACGACAAAGCCGAACAGGGAAAAAGAGGACAGCACCATCGCCTTATGATCGGCAAACGACATCCCGAATTGCGAGAGGGCAAAGAAAAACAGCATGAGCGTCGAGGCTGCGACCAAGTTTTTGCCGCCGATCCACCGTTTGGCAAGCAGGCCGCCGATTAGGATGCTCGTTCCTTCTACGGCGTAAATCCAGCCCATGAGCTGAGGCGCCTGCTGGAGTTCGCTGAGGTTGAGAATCAACAAATTGATGCCGCCCAAAAACAGCGTAATCAACCCGTTGTTGATAAGCCCGACAAACAGCGCCGGGTCTTTACGGGCAATCGTCAGCACTTCGCGAAACTCCACTTTTTCCTTCAGGTTGCGCGAGGCGACAGGAGGAATGCGCAGGAACAGCGTGACGACGGCGAGAATCGCGTACGCAATCATCGAGCAGACGTACAGCATGGACAGCTCCATGGAGACGACGAGAATGCCCCCGAGGGCCGTTCCGCCGATGCGCGACAGCGTGGAAATGTTCAAGTAGGCGCTGTTCGCTTTCAGCAGTTCATCCTTGGTCAAGATGGCAGGCAGGGAGGCTTGCACGGTCGGGAAGTAAAACGCCGCCGACACTTGCATGACGAGCAGCGAGACAATCATCCACAAAATCGAATCGTACGCGAGTGCGGGAAACATAAACACAGGACTCAAGGTTCGAGCCAGGCTGGCACAGAGCATGATTTTTCCTTTGTCGTACATGTCGATGACGACGCCTGCTTTCGGAGCAAGCAAGATGCTTGCGATCAGGCCGGTCATCAAAATCAGCCCCTTCACGGTTTCGGAAGGGATCAGGCTCTGCATGAACGACAAATTGGCAATAATGGAAATCCACATGCCTGCCCCAGCGACGATCTCTCCTGTCATCAGCAGGAGAAAGGTTCGGTTACGCCACAACATGAGAGCCACTCCAAATCTTTTTTAGTTTTTGACAAAAAAAATGAACCGATCGATTTTTTTCAAAACGGTACCACTCAGTATAGCATCTGCCCAAATATTTGTATATTTATTGTCAATAGATGTATGCTTCCTGGCAATAACGGGCACATTACAGGAACAATGGGCGGCGATTACGCAACAAAGGAGCTTATCGTAAATGGCGCGAAAACGTACGCTGCTTCTCCTGATCGGGTATGGGTTTGCTGCCACGCTCGCCATTTTTTACGGGCTGGTAGAGCGGCACAGCTTGTTTGTCACGTTTGTTTCGTTTCATTTGGCGGTCTGTGTAGCAATCCCGCTGTTGCATGGCTGGTGGGAAAAAAGCTTGCAAGAGCATTGGCGCTTGGCGTGGGGCCGCTTTGAAAAACGAGGGGCGCTTTTCGGGATTGGGCTGGGGCTGCTGTTTTTTACAGGCATCCTGACAGGACTGTGGCTGATTTTACAGGCGGAGGGCACGCCGGACATCGTGCGGGCCGGGCTGGAGTCGTGGGGGTTGAACCGCAACTGGATCGGCTTGTTTGCGCTGTATCTGGTGGTCGTCAACTCGCTTTTGGAGGAATTGTTCTGGCGAGGCTTTGTCCTGCAGCGAATGCTGCGCTCGCTCTCCCGTGTCGTCTCCGTATTGCTCACGAGTTTTTTTTACACGTTGTACCACCTGATTATTACGACGGCCTTGTTCGGCGTGTGGCAAGGCTTGCTGCTTACGACCGCGGTGTATGGCGCGGGCGTCATCTGGGGGTGGATGAAAGGGCTGTTTCCGTCCATCTACCCGACCTGGTTCAGTCATTTGCTGGCGGATTTGGGGTTGGCGCTGGCTGTTGTTTTCTGGATTTATTAGCGTAAAACAGACGAAGGGGGAGATCGCCATGCTGGCGCTGCACGAGGAAGTTACGCTGCGCAAGCGTCTGCTCAGCATCCTGCGGCAAAAAAACGAGCACGTCCAGCTTTACTTCGATACATACGGCTTCACGCCAACGGGACCACTGCTCGCTTATTTGCGCGCGATCAAAGGGTGGGCGAACCTCCGGCGTGCCGATTTGTGGCAGGTGGTGGAAAATGACCCGGAGCGGCAGATCGAGTGGGATGGGGGCGAGTTGATTCGTGCCACGTACGGCTTTGCGCCGAGCCAGACGGCAACCCGGCTCACAGAGGTGGAACCTCCGGCGCGCCTGTATTACGGCACGCACGCAAAGCTGGTGCAGCAAGCGCTCGCCGGGGGACTTTTGCCGATCGCAAGCGAGCACGTCCAGCTTGCTTTTCGGGCAGAAGACATCGGGATGCCGGAGGACACGCTCTGTTTGCTGACCGTTCAGGCGGCTCGGGCGCGGGCAACCGGCATCCGATTTTTCCAAGGGAGCGGAGCATTTTGGTTCAGTGAGGCGATTCCAGCGGCTTTTGTCGCGGAGTGAGCGCATCAGGTTGCGGGATCGGGATCGCTTTGTTTTCCCTGGCGGAGCTGTAGCTGGCGCTCTCGTTCTGCGAGGACGTCGCTGCGGTCGCGCAACCTGTGCTTGTTTAGCAAAAACGGATCATTCATGTCGCTGTCGCGATACTCCGGCTGATTTTGCTTGGCACAGGCCGCTTTGTACGCGGCAATCAGCTCGGCTGCCCGCATCGGCAAGGTGATGCTGCGGTAAGGCAAGCCTTGTTCAATCTCTTCCAGGCGGACTGCCAAGAGGCGCTCCAGGGCCGTGCTGTCCAAGCCGAGGCGCTCCAGCTCCGCGTGATGCTGTTTCACCAGCGCGTGGGCACTTGTGAGCATTTTGCGGGCGCCGTTTACGTTGCCGCGTCGGTGGTGGTACAGCCCGACGGCAATTTGAATCAAGCCGACCCAGACAGACTGGCGCTCCGCGGGTGGAGCGCTTTTCCAATATTCTTCCAAAATCTCGTGACACTCGAAATAGTCGCGTTCGACATGAAACTGAACCAGGTAGTCCAGATACGGCTCAGGATACATGATGGACTTCACCTCGCTCTTTTTTGTAAGAAAAAACGCCTCGACGCTTTGCGGGCAAGCGGCTGTGGCTGTTTGCCGCCAACCACAAGGTCGTGACCGTTATGTTTTCAACGGTTTGTTTATGTACTATTATAAAGCATAGAGTAGAGAAATCGAGGTGGGAAACACGATATGACAAGAGATGAACTGATGGCTGTCTTGGAAAAAAAGCGAATGACCGAAATCATAGAGCTGATTGAGGATGCCGAGCAAGGCGAACTGGAGGAGCTTGAACTGGTGGAAAGCCTGGGGCTGCTGATGGACCAGGAGCTGAACAGGGAAGTTCTTGCCCTTTTGGAGAGCCTTGGCGTTACCATCGTGTATGTGAGCGGTGACGAAGAGGACGAGGAAGACAGCGAAGACGACGAAGACGAGGATTAAGAAGAAACCAACCTAGCTCTTTGCGGCCAGGTTGGTTTTCTTGCTGATTTGCCCCTACTTTTGGGTCCAGACCCGGTTTTTGTTGCGGGTCGCGGGAAACTTTTCGCCTTTGTCCAGCTCGATAATCATCGGGTCCTGCACGCTGGCGCCGGTTTCCCCGATTTCCATGTACACTGCGTTTTTTGGCGACTTGTCGCCTTCACGAAAACGGCTTTGTTCTCCCATAGGGACACCTTCTTTCTCGCAATGTGTGATCTGCCTTAGTATTGCCGTCGCGGGGATGTTCATGCTGGCTGCCTCTATTGACGTTCGATTCAAAATTCATATACGATGGTTTCAACGATGGATGAAGAGGTGAATTCATGCTACGCCTGACCCTGCAAAAGGATTCGAATGTGTCGTACCACGAACAGCTCTACCAACAAATTGCCTCCTCGATTCGCAGCGGAGAAATTCCGCCGAATGAGCAGTTGCCGACGGTCAGGAAGCTAGCGGCACAACTGAAGGTCAATTACAACACGGTTCGCAGCGTTTATCTCCGCTTGCAGCAGGAAGGGATGGTCGATTCGCGTCAAGGGCGCGGGACCATCGTCAGCAATATTGTCAACGATCCTCTACTGACCCGCAATCCCGCGCATCTCGCTTTGCTGGCCAAAGAGACGCTGCACAAAGTAAAGGCCATGGGCTATTCCATGGATGAATTTACCCGTGTCCTCTCGTGTGTCATGCTGGAGATCAACCAGTTTCCTGTCCTGTTTTTGCGTTTCACAGAGCTGGAGCTTGCCGAGTATTTGCGCCTGGTGCAATACCATCTCCCCAGTGTCATGCTGGAGGGGCGGACCTTCGATGATTTTGCCCAGCGAGTCGAACAGGACCCGAGCTTTTTGCAGCAATACAAGGCGATCGTCACTCACCCTTCCGTTAATTTGCGCATGAAGCACCGTTTGCCGCGAGAGGCTCCGCCTGTCGTCAGCCTCGATTTTATACCCGATCCGACTACGGTCATTCCGGCCATGGAGGCGTATCCCCGCCATACAAAAGTCGGGCTGGTCTGTGCGACGATCCGCGGTGCGGCAGGAATGATAAATGACTTGTACAACGCAGGCATCACGCATCTGGATATTCGGACGATCGAAGCGAATCATCCCGACGTGTTCGACCTGATTACGAATTGTGATGTCGTCTACATATCGAAGCCCGGCTATATGGTCAGACCGCATTTGCTGACGCTGCCAAAAGTAAAGGAATACCAGGAAATTCCCGATCACCACGGAATCAATGAACTGCGCAAGATCGTGACGCAATGATTTTTTGCCTGTTATGCCCTTATTTTCTGGCGGTTTGCAGAGCTTTTTCCTTCCTGATATGTACAAAAGCCGCCGGCAGCCTGTCTGCCGGTTGTGCTGTTTTCAGGCAAGACATCCGCTGATTTTGCCGCAAGAATAGACAAGTGTACCATGCCGATGCACCTTCACCTACATACTTTGTAGATGTAACGAACAGGAGGGGGTGAGGTTCATGGGTTGCGGATGCAGAAAGTCTCATTGCAAGTGCTACTACAAGAAGTGCTGCAAGAGGAAATACTACAAAAAACATTGCTACTACAAGCCTTACTACAGAACGGAATGTAAAACTGGTCGTGGAAGCTGCGGTCACCATCACCATCACGGCGAAAGCTGCGGACACGGCGGTTACGGGTCCTCTTGGGGTGGCCACGACAGCAAATATTAATTCATCGAAAAAAAGCGCCTTTTACGGCGCTTTTTTCGTGCTATCCAGTATAAGGGCCACTATGACTGCGTCAATGGTTCGGCGCAGCCAAGTTTTCGAATTTTTTCGCAAGTTTGCGGTGCTGGCATCGTACACTACAGTAGCGAAGGGAATGGGGGAATGCAAATGAACCATCTGGTCGGAAAAGACGAGCGAATGTGGGCCATGATCGCACATTTGTCCGCGCTGATCGGCTTTCTGATCCCATTTGGCAATGTGCTGGGGCCGCTTTTGGTCTGGTTGTTCAAACGCGAAGAGGGCCCCTTTTTTGAGGAGCACGGCAAGGAAGCGCTCAATTTCAGCATCTCGGTCACGATCTACGCAGCCATTTCCAGCATCCTGCTCATTGTCTTCATCGGCGTGATTTTATTGACCGCCCTGTTCTTTTTCTGGATCGTCTTCGTCGTGATTGCCGCCGTTCGGGCCAACGAAGGGAAAACGTACCGCTATCCGCTGACGTTGCGATTTATCAAATGAGTGATTCGCCATCGAGCAGCCGCTCCTTTGGGAACGGCTTTTTTTCGTAATTTTCCCGCAACAGGCAGGGTGAATGGTCATTCATCGCGAAAAACTAGGGAGGACAAAGAATCGGGGCGAAGGGAGTGGGAAGTCATGCTGACTGGCGTTACGGTTGTCGATTTTTCTCGTCATCTGCCTGGGCCGATCTGCACCATGCGACTCGCTGATCTGGGAGCGGAAGTCATCGAGGTGGAGGCGTTTCGCGAAGACGAGCACGCCTCGGCGGTTTTTCCCAGCCCGTCTGCGGCCAGAGAAACGGGAGCGTTTTCCTTGCGTTCGCATCGCAATCACAAGAGCATTTCGCTTAACCTGCGGACAGATGAAGGAAAGGCGCTCGCGTTTGCTCTCGCCAGACAGGCTGACGTCGTGGTGGAAAGCTACCGTCCAGGTGTCATGCGCCACCTCGGGCTTGACTACGATCGCCTGTGGGCCGCTCACCCGGCTGTCATCTACTGCTCGGTCACCGGGTACGGACAGAGCGGGGAGATGCATCAGCTCGGCGGGCACGATCTCAACGTTCAGGCGGTCAGCGGCTTTCTCTCCCTGCTGCGCGATGCTTCCGGCAAGCCAGTCCTGGCAGACATTCCTCTCTCCGATTACGCCCTGGGTCTGTACGCAAGCGAGCAAATTTGCGCGGCGCTGGTGCAGCGGGCGCGAACCGGGCGCGGCGCCTATCTGGACGTGGCCGCCGCCGACTTGCTCGCGGCGTGGGTAGGGCTGCAGGCGATTTTTACGGCTTGCCAGGCTACCGCGAGTACGAATCAGAGCAAAAAGGGGCTGTTGGCGCATCAGGTGTTTGAAACCGCCGACGGGCAGTACGTGGCGCTCGCCGCTGTGGAGGAGCGCTACTGGCTGAGCTTTTGCCGGGCGGTGGGCCGGGCTGACTGGGAGGCGTATCACCGCGGGACGATCGCGGAGCACCCCGAGGTATGGGAGGAGCTGAAAGCCTTGTTTTTATCCCGCACACAGGCGGAGTGGAACGAGCTGGGGAGCGATGTGGATTGCTGTCTGACGGCGGTGGAGGAAATGGAAAACTGGTCGAATATTCGCTATGTGTCCGAGCGGGAAATTGCCTACACGCTTCCTTTTCTGGACAAGCGGGAGCCGACCGGCGCAGCGAAAAGCTCTCGCCCTGGCGCTTCCAACCGCAAAGCTCCTCCGTGGCATGCCGACTGCACGGCAGAGTTGCTCAGGCGAAAGCTGAACATAACGGATGAAGGCTTGCGCAAGCTCAAGCGGCAAGGCGTCATCCCGGAGTCGTCCGTATAGAAAGGAGAAGAGACAACTATGGAGCAAGAAGTCCAAGCAACCCCGCTTTTGGTGAAAAAAGAAGAGGGCGTCTGCACGATCACGCTCAATCGGCCGCGCGTGCTGAACGCGATGACGGTCGAGATGTTTGCGCTGTTGCAAACGTCGATTGCGGAGGCGGCGGATGACCCGGAGGTGGAAGTGCTCATTCTCAGAGGAGCAGGCGGCAATTTTTGCTCCGGCGCTGATTTGACCGTGCTGACGGCGCTAAGCGAAAAAGACGAAGCGGATGAGGCGCTTGCGGTCATTAACGATTTTATTGCGCGGCTGCACCAGATGCCGAAGCCGGTAATTGCCGTCGTGGAAGGGGTGGCGGTCGGAGCGGGGCTCAATCTGGCGCTGCATGCCGATTTTGTCATTGCCACGACAGATGCCGTGCTGCAGGAGCCGTTTGTCCAGATCGGACTGACTACCGACTTTGGCGGCACGTATTTGCTGCCGCAACTGGTAGGAACGGCATGGGCGAAACGACTGGCTCTGCTCGGGGAAAAAATTTCCGGGCAAACAGCCGAGCAGATTGGCTTGATCTATCGTGCGGTTGAGCCAGCGCTCATCGAGCAGGAGGTGGAAGCGCTGGTGGCTGCCGTGCGGCGCTTGCCGCGACAGGCGTATGCCGTTACGAAAGAAGGGCTGGGACGGTGCCAGTTTAACGGGCTGGAGTACGCGCTCGCCTGGGAAAAGCAGCAGCAGCCGTCCTTGATCGCCCATCCTGCGTTTCAATCGCTGGTACGTGCCAAAATGAAACGGACGTAAAAACGCTACAGCGCTACTTCGGCAAAGGGATGTTCAGCTCGTGAATGCGCTGGCCGGATTCCGCGCTTTCCTCGAACAAGGTAAGGACAGGGGCTTTCAGCTTGGCGGCGTCGAGACTCAGGTTGATGGCGAACGTGCCCCATTCGGGTGCCCCTTGGCTGGCTGTGACAAAGCTGTCGGCCAGCGTGTTGCCTTCGTCTGTCACGACAAAGCGCACGGTAGCTTCGAACACGCGGGATTCGCCTTTTACGGCGTATTGGCCGGGTCCTGTTTTCGTTACGGCGATGTTGCGAAACGCTTCGTTCTCGTACTTGCCGCCTTGCTCGCCGGCAGGCTGTTCCGTGGCGCTGCTAGGCAACGGAAGTGCAGCGGCTGGCACACAGACGGAGCCGACCGCGAGAAGTGACACGATCATCAGTTTTTGGGGAAAACGCATGCGATCCCTTCCTTTTCCAGAGTGATGCTACGTTTTTAAGATGGCGTGCCAGCAACTGTTTTATGCTGGAAAAGTCGCTCGCCTCAACAATGGGAACGGGGAAGGGAAGAATATCCGTTGAGCGAGAGTGAATTGTGTGGTAAAGTAGGGATATCAAGATCCTGCGATGTACGTAAGACCGTAAATGTTTCTAACCTTATACGTGTTTTTCGGGAGACGGAAATTTGCGTTGGATGTCAGGCCCACCTCCCTTTTGGGGATGCATGGGAAGGCTGAAGGGCAGAAGGGTCACCCACCTGTGTGAGCGCAGGTTATAGAAACATGAGGTCAACGGCAGAGCGGGGACTTGGCAGCATGCAAAAGCAAAGATTGGCCGATAGCATGAAAAAACCACTTGGAGACTTCCAGGTGGTTTTTCTATGTTTGGGGTGCGGAGCGAGACGACGTGCAGGACGTTGTTCGTCTCAATGGGTCGTTTTGTTTTGCTTGCCGGAACCGTGTCCCTGGCCCTGGCTTTGTCTGCGCCCCGAATCCTGGCCGTCCTGCTGGTCGTTGTTTATGATCGTCAGGCTTTGCTCTAGCGATTGCGAATCTTGGGCGTCCTGCAGAATTTGGTACATTTGCAAAAAGTTCGCTTTTTGACCTTCCGGAATCCCTTTGATGCGGACGGTCAATTCTTGTGGACCGCTTTGCTGTCCTTGCCCCTGTCCGCCTTGGCTGCTCTGCCCGCTTCCTTCGCCGGAGGTTGGCTGCTCGTCAAGAAAACTGAGGAACATGGAGTCGCTGTCCTGAAAATCTTGCCCGCCGCCACTCGATTGCTGCCCGCCGCCGTTCTGTCCACCGCTGCTTTGTCCGCCTTGTCCGCCGTTTTGCTGCTCAAACAATACGCTGAACTCGTTTAGATCAGTCTGGATGATGCCGATGACGTTCATCCTGATCCTCCTTCCAAAATTGAAAATGGGCTGGAATCCTGTTTCTTGCCAAAGGAGCGTGCAACAAGCCCTTCACCACTGCGATGGCAAATGCCGTAAACACCAAGCTCGATCATCAGTAAGGCTGGCCAGGCAGGACACGGCGCGGACCAAAAAGGCGAACACGAACCAAAACAGTCAGTCGTGCAAGCAAACTATGGTTGCGGGGCGAAGCAGGATAAGGAGCAGCAAGCAGCACGAAAGGCAAGCAAGCGGGTCATGCTTGCCTTTGATGCAACCGGAGGTGACGTTTTCGACCGCCAACGCCCGGCGAAACAATGCGTCCGTTTTCGTTAGCGTATGCAGGCTGATTCAAAAACGAGGACACCCATCCATGCTCTTAGTATGAGCTTAGGGAGTTTCGCTATGCGTGGGGGAAGCGTTCGCTTTCAGGCGGCGAACGAGCGCTTCATCCGGGGTGACGTACAACGTGCGCTGCTGCTCGTAAATGACGTAGCCTGGCTTGGCGCCGCTCGGCTTTTTGACGTGCCGAATCAAGGTGTAGTCGACAGGAATCTGGCTGCCTTCTTTGGCGCGGCTGAAATAGGCGGCCAGGTTGGCGGCTTCGAGCAAGGTTTGATCGGAAAACTCGCGGGCGCGGATGACGACGTGGGAGCCGGGAATGTCTTTTGTATGCAGCCACGTTTCATGCGCAAAAGCCAGCTTGTTTGTCAAAAACTCGTTTTGCTTGTTGTTTTTTCCGACCAAAATTTCGGTGCCGTCTGACGAGACGTACCGTTCCAGCTCGGGGCGCGTATCCTTTTTCTTGCGCGGTCCGCGCTTTTTCCGGTCGCGCATGTAGCCTTGCTCGACCAGCTCTTCGCGAATTTCTTCCGCTTCCTTCAGGCTGGCGTGGCCGAGTTGGACCAAAAGGCCGTCCAGGTAAAGAATTTCCGCTTTGGCTTGCTCGATCTGCTCGCTGACGATTTGCAGGCTGTTTTTCGCTTTGTTGTACCGTTTGTAATAGGCCTGCAAATTTTCCGAAGGAGTCTTCAACGGGTCGAGCGGGATGGTGATGGTGCTGCCAGCCTCGTCGTACCAGTTGACGGTGACCAGTTCGGTGTCGCCGCGCTTCATCTGATGCATGTTGGCGGTAATCAGCTCGCCGTACAGACGGAACAAATCGGCGTCGTGCGCCTCCTGTAGCGTTTGCTCCAGTTTCTCGATCTTCTTTTCGTTTTTGTTGCGCTCGGCGGTGACGAAGCGAATCAGGTCGTGGGCGCGTTGCTTGACCGTATCGCGCAGAGCTTTGCCCTCGTAAAATGCCTGCAGGCAGGCTTGCACGGAAGGGTACGGCGTGGCGGTGCCATCGCCGCCATCGGTCAGGTGCGTCAGCTCGACGACGTGAAAATACGCTTTGTCGGGGCGTTCCACAATCGCAGGCGCGTAGTTGTGCGCCTTGACCGCTTCCATGACCGAGGAAAAAGCTTGCCACAGCGTGTCGCGATTGGCCAGCTTTGCCCGGTGGACGATTTCTTTTGCCAAAAGCGGGCTGATGCCCATGTAGCGGTCGACGATTTGCTTGTCCAGCCGCCCGCTGTTCCAATCGATGGAGGAAATGAACGCCTGCTCGGTGACGGTGAGCGGATCGTGTTTGTCCTGGCTCGGCGGGGAGACGTACGGACGTCCAGGGGTGACTTGCCTGTATTGGCTGATCGCCAGCGTCACGTGCATGGCACTGTCGAGAATCGTTCCCGTTGCCGGATCGACGAGAATAATGTTGCTGTGCTTGCCCATGATTTCCATGATAATGCGGCGGAGCGCCGTGTCTCCCAGCTCGTCGCGGGTGCGGATATCCATGTGGATGATCCGCTCCATGCCGATCTGTTCGATCGATTCGATCAGCCCGCCTTCACAATGCTTGCGCAGCAGCATGCAAAACATCGGAGCTTCCAGCGGATTCGTAAACTCTTCGGTCGTAAGGTGAATCCGGGGGTACGTCGGATTGGCAGACAGCAAGAGCTTGACTGTTTCTCCCGGCGTGCGTACTTGCATGACAATATCGCTGTGGTGCGGCTGGTGAATCTTGGAGATGCGACCGCCGACACATTTATGTAACTCCCGCGCGACGGCACGGGTTACTACGCCATCAAATGCCACAATCACTCACCTCAATCGTTAAAAATGCCTGGAACGTAAAAAAAGATGCCAGAAATGGTTGCCAGTCACAGTGTAGCACAAAGCGGGGGAGGGAGGAATCTTGTTGTCGCCCTGCGGCTTCGGTTGACACTGCCAAGAGTTGTCTCCTATAATAAATTAACGATTTTGCGTCTGTGGAAGTGAAAACGATGGTTCGGAGCATGACAGGTTATGGACGGAAAGAGGATAGCAGGGGCGCTGTGCGGTTGACGGTGGAGATTCGCGCCGTCAATCATCGGTATTCCGAGATACAGGTACGCCTGCCAAAAGCTTGGAGCATGCTGGAGGACCAGGTGCGCAAGCTGGTGAGCCGGTACGTCCGCAGAGGTCGTGTCGATGTGACCATTGCGATGGACGGGAAAAGTCAGACGGCTTCCGCTGTCGAGATCGACTGGCAGGTGGCCGAGCAGCTCGTCTCGCTGTCGCGCACGATGGCTGAGCGCTTTTCGTTGCAGGAGCCGCTTGGCGTCAAGGAGCTTTTGCTCTTCCCTGGCGTGTTACATACAAAAGAAATGACAGAAGACAGCGACGAAGCGGCCGAATGGCTGCTGGATCAGGTCAAGGCTGCAGCGATCGATTTGCTCTCCATGAAAGAGGCGGAGGGCAAGCAACTGTACGCTGATTTATCCGGACGGCTCGCACAGATTGAAGCGTGGGTCAAAGAGCTTCAGCAATTGGCTCCTGTGGGAATCGAGGAGTACCAGACCCGTCTTCGCCAGCGATTGAACGAATGGGCCAGCCAGGCTCCTTTTGAATTGGACCTTGCGCGCGTGGCTCAGGAGGTTGCTTTTTTCGCTGACAAGAGCGATATCAGTGAGGAGATTACCCGCCTGGAAAGCCATTGTCTCCAGTTTGCCAAACAGTTGGAAGCAAGCGAAGCGATCGGGCGAAAGCTGGATTTTTTGCTCCAGGAAATGAACCGGGAAGCCAATACTATCGCTTCCAAGGCGAATTATTTGCCCATTTCCCACCTCGCTGTGGAAATCAAGACGGAACTGGAGAAAATGAGAGAGCAAGTACAGAACGTCGAGTAGCATGAAAGGATGGGCTGGGCCGTTATGGCAATCAAGCTAATCAATATCGGATTTGGCAATATTGTGAATGCCAACCGCATTATTTCCATTGTAAGTCCGGAATCTGCTCCGATCAAACGGATCATTCAGGAAGCGCGCGATCGCAACATGCTCGTGGACGCTACCTATGGACGCCGGACGCGTGCTGTGATTATTACAGATAGCGATCACGTCATCTTGTCAGCGGTACAGCCGGAAACAGTGGCGCAGCGCCTCTCGACGAAGGACGACGAATCGGACGAATAAAGTAGGAGTGTAAACAATGAGCATGGTTGATCGCGGTCTCCTTTTGATTCTCTCCGGACCTGCGGGAGTGGGGAAAGGCACGGTATGCAAGGCCCTTCGGGAAAGAATGCCCGAGCTGGTGTATTCCGTATCGGCTACCACACGTTCTCCGCGCCCGGGCGAGGTGGAAGGAGTTAATTACTTTTTCAAGACAAAGGAAGAGTTCCAGCAAATGATTGAGCAGGACGCTCTTCTGGAATGGGCAGAATACGTAGGAAACTTCTACGGCACGCCCCGCCAGTTTGTGGATGAAATGCTGAACGAAGGGCGCGACGTGATCCTGGAGATCGAAGTCCAGGGCGCGCTGCAAGTAAAACAGCGCTTTCCGCAAGGGACGTTCCTGTTCCTGGCCCCGCCTGATCTGAACGAGCTGGAAAACCGGATCGTGGGACGGGGAACGGAGACGGAGGATGTGATCCGCAAGCGGATGGAAGTCGCCCGCGCCGAAATCGAGCTGATGGATCATTACGATTACGTAGTGGTCAACGATGTGATCGAATCAGCCTGCGATCGCATTCAGGCGATTATTACAGCCGAGCACCTGAAAAAAGATCGTCAGGTTCACAAATATCGCAAATGGTTGAAGGAGGTTGAATAGTTTTATGTTGTATCCATCTATCGACGAATTGACCGCAAAAGCGGAAAGCAAGTACATCCTGGTGACCGTAGCTTCCAAGCGCGCCCGCCAATTGCGTGAAAACAGCGAAATGCAGGTAGTCAAACCAAAATCCAAAAAGTTTGTAGGCGTCGCGCTGGAAGAGTTTATCTCCGACGAGCTGGTGCACGAGTTTTTGGACGGACGTAAATAAGAGCTTGCTTTGAAAAAACAACCTGTATGCAGGTTGTTTTTTTGTGGGCATTTGTTTGAAAAATATATTTCAATATTTTTAAGTCGAGTTCCAGCTTGGCGTTTTTTTGGGAAAATTAATCGTATGATAAAATGGAAATAAAACTAAATATATGTTATATTATTCCATGTAAATATTTTCTGAGTGGAGTGGTTAATTGTGAAAAAAGTAGTTTCTTTGGCTGTTGCCGTCTCATTAGCCATACACAAACAATCGATCAAGCAGTGGACGTAGGAGAGCTTCAATTGATTTTCAATACCAAAACTATTATTCCGTAGACAAAAACGGATATTACCTAAACGAAGAAGCAAGTCAGGTAATCCCTGAGAAAACTTATAAGCTGCTAAAAGAAACCTTTGATAAAACTAACGAAATTTTTAAAACAAAACAGATCAATAGAATTGGAAAAAGAGTAAAAGGAGGGGAAATAACAAGTGCTGAAGGTTTTTCAACATATGCTGTAGATGAAGGATACACATACTATGGAAAAGATTCTGATACTTATTACTATGTAGGACCAAACTGGGATGTTGGGAATTGGCTCTACATAAGCGATGATGATACTAGATGGCTCGCGAATGTATTGGTTGGGGTAACTCTTGCGACGACTGTAGCAGGGATCATTTTGTCGCTTTTCCCAGCGACGAAAGGCTTGGGCGTGTCTTCGGCTATTATTGCTGCCATTACGGGTGCGGGCGCAGCGTATATCGCTAATGTCAACAAAGGGTACGGCATCGTAGTAAGGGCATATAGCGGTGGAGTAACCTTAAAAGCACGGAAATATTAAAAACGAGGAAGTGGGTAAAAATTACTGTCTATTATCCTTACCTCATATCGCTTCTGATTGTTGTATCGTGCGGAGTTAGCTACTTTCAAAAAAATTCCAAAATCATGCAACTGAATATCGGTTTATTAGCCTTATATCCATACCTGATCAATCAGGACTATTGGGTCACGAGTTTGGTCCTGCTGCTTATAGCTTATATTGTGGCAATGGTGAAAAGGAAAAATGAATAACGAATCGTCTGATCTTAAAAATATAGAAAAGTTCGTCATAAGGACGAGCTTTTTCTTTTTGATATAGAGATAAACCACTGAAATCATAGCGAACCGTTTTCTAGGTTACTCGTGAAAAGGGGAGGTTTTTTTATCGAAAATGGCAAATAGCGCCCCTGCTCTATGAGACCATCCATCCTAGACGAACGAATTGCGAATGCTAGAAAGTCTTGATATCCCAACATCGAAAAGACTATAGTGTAAATAGCTATAGACCAATGACAACCTGTATGCAGGTTGTTTTTTTCGGATAGGGAAGAAAGGGGAGTTACAGATGGATTCGCTCGCAGAAAAACGAATTGTGCTCGGCGTCTGTGGCGGGATTGCGGCCTACAAGGCGGCTGCGCTCACAAGCAAGCTGACGCAGGCCGGCGCACAGGTGCATGTCATCCTGACGGAAAATGCGATGAAATTCGTTCAGCCAGTGACGTTCCAGGCATTGTCTCATCAGCCTGTCTACACGGATACATTTTCGGAGCCAGACCCGCACGTCATCAGCCACATCGACCTGGCGGACAAGGCCGATCTTGTGCTGATTGCTCCCGCGACGGCCAATGTCATCGGCAAAATCGCAAACGGCATCGCGGACGACATGTTGACGACGACGTTGCTTGCGACGAAAGCTCCGGTGATGATCGCGCCTGCGATGAACGTGAACATGTACGAGCATCCGGCGGTTGCGGCCAATATGGAAAGGCTGGCGTCGTTTGGCTATCGGTTTGTGGAGCCGGGGGTCGGGCTGCTCGCATGTGGCTGGGTTGGCAAAGGGCGTCTGGCCGAGCCGGAGGAAATCGTCGAAGCGGTGCAGAGCTGGTTTAGGCAACAAGCTGCACGAGACACGCAAGCAGCAGCGAAGCAAGACTTGCTGGACAAGCACGTACTCGTCACAGCCGGACCGACCCGGGAAAAAATCGATCCGGTTCGCTACATCACCAACCACGCATCGGGCAAAATGGGCTACGCTATTGCGGAGGCAGCGCGTGACAGAGGGGCGCGCGTGACGTTGATTAGCGGCCCGACCGCGCTGCCGCGGCCAGAGGGCGTCGCGTTCGTCGCCGTCGAATCAGTACAGGAGATGTTCGACGCCGTCATGGAGCATTTGCCACAGAGCGATATCGTCGTGAAGTCGGCTGCTGTGTCCGACTATCGGCCGAAAACAGTGCAGGCGCATAAAATGAAAAAAGGCGACGGCCCCTTCGTGCTGGAGCTGGACAAAGCGCCTGATATTTTAAAAACAATCGGCGAGCGCAAAACGAAGCAGTTTGTCGTCGGGTTTGCTGCCGAGACGCAAGATGTGCTGCTGCATGCGCAGTCGAAGCTGGAACGCAAAAACCTCGATATGATCGTAGCCAACAACGTCCTCCTGGAAGGCGCAGGGATGGGCAGCGATACGAACATCGTCACTCTTTTGACGCGGGACGGCGAGCAATTGGCGCTGGAAAAACTGAGCAAGCGGGCTGTGGCCGACAAGCTGTTTGATGCCGTGCTGTTGAAGCTGCAGCAAAAGCCGCTGTCTGAACTGTCATGATCGCCCAGGTGATTGTGGACGTACCGGTCAATCGAACGAATCGCCCGTTTGACTACAAGGTACCGTCCTGGCTAAGCCCGTTGATCCGCGTGGGCAGCAGGGTCATCGTCCCGTTTGGCCCGCGCAAGCTGCAAGGCTACGTGATCGGGATCGTGGAGCAGGCGGAGGGGGAAATCGCGTCGGCGCGCTTGAAGGACGTCGAGCAGGTGCTGGACGATACGCCTCCGCTCACGCCAGAGTTGCTGGAGCTTGGTGAGTGGATGTCCCGCCAATACTTGTGCCCGTGGGTGACAGCCGTCCAGGCGATGATTCCGGCTGTCTTGAAAGGCAAGTCGGAAAAATGGCTGGTCGCGACAGAGGCGCTGGAGGCAGAAACGTGCGGCAACTCGGGGCTATTGTGGGAACTGGCGCGCAAACGGCAAATGCCGCTCGCAGAGGTGGAAAAGCAGTTTCCCGACGAGTACTTGCTCGTGCCGGGCTGGATATCGAGCGGCTTGTTGGCGACGGAATACCAGGTCACCGACCGGATTACGCGCAAGCAGCAATCGTTTGTGCGCAGCCTGCTGAGCGGGCCTGAGCTGGCAGAAGCAATCCGGTCCTTGCCAGCGCGGGCAGAGCAGATGAAAAGGGCGCTCGAACTGTTCCAGATGCATGAAGGCCAGTCTTTGTCCACCCAGATGCTGCAGGCGGAGTACGGAATCAGCCGTGCGTCGCTGAAGAATCTGGAAAAAAAAGGATTCGTCGCCATCGAGCAGGTGGAAGTGTACCGCGATCCGTATGCCAATCGCCGCTTTTTCGACAAGCCGAAGCCTGACTTTACCCCGCTTCAGCAACAAGTTTTGGCACCAATTTTGCAATCTATAAAAATGGGCACGTACGCCTCGTACTTGCTGCATGGCGTAACAGGCAGCGGCAAGACAGAAGTGTATCTGGAAGCGATCGAACAGACGCTGGCAAAAGGGCGCGAGGCGATTTTTCTCGTGCCGGAAATTTCTTTGACGCCGCAAATGGTGGAGCGGTTCAAGGCGCGGTTTGGCGCCGATGTCGCCGTCCTGCACAGCGCCTTGTCGCAGGGAGAGCGCTACGACGAGTGGCGCAAAATTATTCGCAACCAGGTAAAAGTGGTAGTCGGGGCGCGCTCGGCTATTTTCGCTCCTTTTCGCAATGTCGGCTTGATCGTGATCGACGAAGAGCATGAAAGCTCCTACAAGCAAGAAGAGACGCCGCGATATCACGCGCGGGAAGTCGCCCTCTGGCGAGCGAAAAGAAACGACGCCGTCCTGCTGATGGGGAGCGCGACGCCCGCCTTGGAGACGTACGCCTTGGCTACGCGCGGCAGATACGAGTTGCTGGAAATGCCCGAACGGGTAGGCAATCGCCCGATGCCGCAGGTGCACGTCGTCGATATGCGCGAGGAGCTGCATGCGGAAAATCGCTCCATGTTCAGCCGCAAGCTGCACGAAATGATTGCCGATCGGCTGCAAAAAGGCGAGCAGATGGTCATTTTCCTGAATCGGCGCGGCTTTTCCACGTTTGTCATGTGCCGTTCGTGCGGCTATACGATGCGCTGCATTCATTGCGACATTTCGTTGACCTACCATAAAACGAACCATACGGCGCGCTGCCATTACTGCGGCTACACGATCGCCCAGCCTGCGCACTGCCCGGAATGCCAGAGCGAGCATATCCGCTTTTTCGGCACGGGGACGCAAAAGGTGGAGGCGGAGCTGGCGAAGCTGTTTCCCGGCATCCGCGTGATCCGGATGGACGTGGATACGACGTCGCGCAAAGGCGCGCATGAAGAGTTGCTGAACAAATTCCGCAACGGGCAGGGCGACGTGCTGCTCGGGACGCAAATGATCGCCAAAGGGCTCGATTTTCCGCGAGTGACGCTGGCGGGCATTATCGCAGCGGACAGCTCGCTGCATTTGCCTGATTTTCGCGCGGCGGAAAAGACGTTCCAACTGCTCACGCAGGTCGGAGGACGCGCGGGGCGGCATGAGCTGGCGGGAGATGTCGTCATCCAGACGTACACGCCCGAGCACTACAGCATCGTTCACGCCACGCGGCACGACTATCCGGCATTCTACCGGGATGAAATGCTGCAACGCAGGCGCACAGGGTATCCGCCGTATTTCCGGCTGGTGCTCATCACGTTCAGCCACGAAGATGTGCCTGTCGTCATTCGCGGCGCGCATACGATGGCGGACTTTTTGCGGTCGCGGCTCGCCCAGACGACAATCGTGCTCGGGCCAGTCGCATCGCCTATTGCGCGCGTGAAGGATAGATTTCGCTTTCAGATCATGCTAAAATATCGGGATGAACCGCAACTGTCTGACCTGCTTGCCCAGGCGACGGCGGCATTTGAAGAGTGGAACAAACAGCAGAAAGTATTGATGACGATTGACGTCGATCCGTACGTGCTGCTTTAGGGAGGATATGATTCACATGGCAATTCGCACAATTGTAAAACATCCAGATCCGATTTTGCGTGAAAAGGCAATGAAGGTGACCAAGTTCAACTCCAACCTGCACAAGCTGTTGGACGATATGGCTGACACGATGTACGATGCAGAGGGCGTAGGCTTGGCTGCACCGCAGGTAGGCATCTCCAAGCGCGTGATTGTCATGGATTGCGGCGACGGGCTGATCGAAATCGTCAACCCGGAAATCGTCGACCACAAAGGCGAGCAGTTTGACTATCCGGAAGGCTGCCTGAGCATCCCGGGGCTGCGCGGAGATGTTCGCCGCCACCAATGGATCAAGCTGCGCGGACAGGATCGCTTTGGCAACGAAATCGAGCTGGAGGCCGAAGACCTGTTGTCCCGCTGCGCCCAGCATGAAATCGATCACCTGAATGGCGTGCTGTTCATCGACGTAGCCGACAAGGTCTATCAGGTGAACCCGGAAGAGGAAGGGGAATAACCGATTTGAAAGATGCTCGCATCCTGTTTATGGGTACGCCTGACTTCGCGGTTTCGAGCCTCGACGCGCTCATCGAAGCAGGCTATAACGTGATTGGAGTCGTGACACAACCGGATCGTCCCGTAGGACGCAAGCAAGTGTTGACGCCGCCCCCCGTCAAGGAGGCGGCTTTGCGTCATGGACTTGCTGTTTTGCAGCCGGAAAAAATCAAGGCAGAAGAAGCGCTGGAAGAAGTGCTGGCGCTGTCTCCCGACCTGATCGTGACAGCGGCTTACGGGCAAATTTTGCCCAAGCGGCTCTTGGATGCGCCGCCGTTTGGCTGCATCAATGTGCACGCCTCGCTTTTGCCGAAATATCGCGGCGGTGCGCCGATCCACAAAGCAATCGTCGACGGGGAAGCCGAATCGGGCGTGACGATCATGTACATGGTAGAGGCGCTGGACGCAGGGGACATGCTGTCCAAAGTCGTCGTGCCGATCGAGGAACGCGACACGGTCGGACTTTTGCATGACAAGCTGGCGGTCGCTGGCTCCCGGCTTTTGCTTGAGACGGTGCCTCGGCTGCTGGCAGGGGAGATTCAGCCGGAAGCGCAAGATCACTCGGCTGCGACATTTGCGCCGAATATCAAGCGGGCTGACGAAAAAATTGACTGGACGAAATCCGCCGCGCAAATCTACAACCAGGTACGCGGACTGAACCCATGGCCTGTCGCCTTCACGACATACGAAGGCAAAGTGTGGAAGCTGTGGTGGGTGGAAAAATGGCCCGAAGCTGGCAGCAAAAAAGCGCCGGGAACGATTATCGCCCGCGAGGAAGACGGCCTGGTCGTCGCGTGCGGCAGCGGGGCGGTCAAAATAACCGAATTGCAGCCGGAAGGCAAAAAACGGATGAGCGCTCTCGACTTTTTGCGCGGAGCGGGCAGCAGCATCGAAATCGGCACGAAGGTAGGAGAATAGCCCGTGGCAAAAAAGGGAGCGCGTGATATTGCGCTAGATGTATTGAACAGAGTCGAGGAACACAAATCGTACAGCAATCTGGAGTTGCGAGGCGTTCTGGACCGCGCGCAGCTCAGCGCGGCAGATACGGGGCTGGTGACAGAACTGGTGTACGGCACGATCCAGCGGAAGCTCACGCTCGATCACGTCCTGTCCCACTTTGTCGGGAACAAAAAGCTGCAGACGTGGGTGCGCAACCTGCTGCGGCTCAGCCTGTACCAAATCCGCTTTCTGGACCGTATCCCTGAGCGCGCAGCCGTTCACGAGGCGGTGGAAATGGCGAAGCGCCGAGGTCACCAAGGGATTGCTTCGATGGTCAACGGCGTCCTGCGCAACGTCTTGCGCCAGCCGGATGTGTGGGAGCGTCTGCCAAAAGGTGACCGCGCCACGCAGATCGCAGTAGAGCATTCCCATCCGGAATGGCTCGTTCGGCAATGGCTTACGGTGTACGGCGAAGCGACGACGATCGCGATCTGCGAAGCCAACAACCGCCATCCGCACAGCTCCATTCGCGTCAATTCGCTGAAAACAAGCGCGAGCGAATTGCTGGACAAGCTCGCGGCAGAAGAAACGGCGGCGAGGCAGTCGGCGCTCAGCCCGCAAGCGATTTTGGTAGAGGGTGGGCACGCGGCCGGCTCGCGCCTGTTTCGCGAAGGCTACTTTACGATTCAAGACGAAAGTTCCATGCTGGTAGCGCCTGCGCTTGCCGCCAAGCCAGGCATGCGCGTCCTCGACGCCTGCGCGGCTCCCGGCGGGAAAACGACGCATATCGCGGAGCTGATGGAAAATCGCGGGCACATCGTCGCGTGCGACCTTCACCCGCACAAGCGCGACCTGATTGCGCAAACGGCAAAGAGGCTCGGCATCTCCATCATCGAGCCGATCACGAGCGATGCGCTCGATTTGCCAGACAGAGGCTTGGGGACGTTCGACCGGATTTTGCTCGACGCGCCGTGCTCGGGCTTCGGCGTCATCCGGCGCAAGCCAGACTTGAAATGGAACAAAACGCCAGAGGATGTTCGCGCGATTGCCCAGTTGCAGTACGAACTGCTCAAGGCGCTGGCGCCGATGCTTGCGGCAGATGGCGTTCTCGTGTACAGCACGTGCACGATTGAGCCAAAAGAAAACCAGGAGATCGTCCAGCGCTTCATCAAGGAGCACCCGGAGTTTGTCCTGGACGAGACGCTTGCGCACGACTTGCCAGAGGCCGCTCGGGCGCATGTGGACGAGACAGGGGCATGCGTGCAGATTTTGCCGCATCATTTTGAGAGTGATGGCTTCTTTATCGCGCGTCTGAAACGAAAAAGATAGCAAGAGAGGGGTGGCGCGCCAACTGCGAAAAATGCCACTCCTTTGCCTTTGTTTGCGCTTCTGCAGATTGGTTTACACTAGGAAAAGGGATGCATTTCTGAAATGGATGCCAAAACCGTTTGAAGCGCGACGCGAGGCGAGGTACAATGATAGAATGACGATTTGTGCAAGCAATGATTTTGAGGATGTGGAAAAGAAATGCCATTCACGACATTTACAGGCGAAAAGCCGCTTATTTACAGCTTGACTCAAGACGAACTGAAAGAATGGCTCATCAGCGCAGGTGACAAAGCTTTTCGCGCCCAGCAAATTTTTGACTGGCTGTACGTAAAGCGTGTGACTTCCTTTGATGAGATGAGCAATCTTTCCAAAGACCTGCGGCAAAAGCTCGCCGAGACGTTCCGCCTGGATTCTTTGAAAGAAATTACGCATCAGCAATCGACGGACGGAACGATCAAGTTTTTGTTCCAGCTCGTGGATGGTCACGCCATCGAAACGGTCATCATGCGCCACAGCTACGGAAACAGCATCTGTGTCACGACGCAGGTCGGCTGCCGGATCGGCTGCACGTTTTGCGCCTCCACGCTCGGCGGGCTGAAGCGCAACCTCGATGCGGGCGAGATCGTTTCCCAGGTGCTGATGGCCCAGCGCAAGCTCGATGCAGAGGGCGAGCGCGTCAGCCACGTCGTGGTGATGGGGATTGGCGAGCCGTTTGAAAACTTCGAGAGTCTGATGGCCTTTTTGTCGATCATCAACGACAACCGGGGATTGAACATCGGCGCCCGCCATATTACCGTCTCCACCAGCGGAATCGTGCCGAAAATTTACGAGTTTGCCGAGCGCGGCGGACAAGTGAACCTGGCGATTTCCCTGCACGCGCCCAATACGGAGCTGCGCAGCAAGCTGATGCCGATCAACCGCGGCTTTCCGCTTGACAAGCTGATGGAAGCGTGTCGTCATTATATTAACAAGACAGGTCGTCGGATCAGCTTCGAGTACGGTCTGTTCGGCGGGAAAAACGATCAGCCCGAGCACGCCGAGGAACTGGCCGACCTGATCGGAGACATGCTCTGCCACGTCAATCTGATTCCGGTCAACTACGTGCCCGAGCGCGATTACGTGCGTACACCACGCAACGAAATTTTTCAGTTCAAACGCATTTTGGAGGAAAAGGGAATCAATGTGACCATCAGACGTGAACAAGGCAGTGATATCGCCGCTGCCTGCGGTCAACTGAGGGCACAACACGCTAAAGAAACCGTGGGGTGAAGCCATGGAAATCGCGATGAAATCCCATGTTGGCCGCGTCCGTCAGATCAATGAGGACTACTATGCCTGTGTTGCCGATCTGAACGGACGCGTGCTGGCCATTGTTGCAGACGGTATGGGCGGCCATCAGGCTGGGGACATTGCCAGCCGCCTTGCTGTTGAGCGAATAGTAAAAGAACTGCGCCACCTGGATGGGCAACTCGACGCAGAAGACGCGCGCGAGCAACTGATGAATGCCGTTCTGCTTGCCAACAGGGAAGTCTACGATTACGCTGTGAACCATCCAGAGTGCAGCGGAATGGGGACGACCGTTGTGGCGGCGCTGTTGGGAGAATCTTCCGTTATCACCGCCCATATTGGCGACAGCCGTCTGTATTTTTACAATGCAGACGGGCTGGTGATGAAGACAGAGGACCATTCTCTGGTGAACGAACTCTTGAAAAGCGGACAAATCACCGAGGAAGAAGCATCGGTCCATCCGCATCGAAACGTGATTATGCGTTCGCTCGGCACGGAGCCGGATGTGTTGATTGATTTGGGACAGTTCGAGTGGTCGGAGGGCGATGTCGTCCTCATCTGCTCGGATGGTCTCACGAACAAGGTAGGCCATGCCTCTCTGGAAAATTGGTTACAGAAACAGATATCGCTGCAAGCAAAAGTGGACGGTCTGGTGCAGGAAGCGCTGGATGCCGGTGGGGAAGACAACATTACGCTGGTTGCTGTCCAAAAAAAGCTTGATGTCGGTCAGAAAGAGGGGTGAGAGAGATGGAAGGTCAACGACTGGGAGGACGGTATCAATTGGAATCCCGCGTCGGCGGAGGCGGTATGGCGATCGTATACAAAGCCAGGGATTTGATCCTGAATCGTCCGGTGGCCGTCAAAGTGCTGCGCTCGCAGTTTGGTACGGACGAAGACTTTGTCAATCGGTTTCGGCGTGAAGCGCAGGCGGTGGCAAGCTTGTCTCACCCCAATGTGGTCGGGGTGTACGATGTAGGCCAGGAAGGCGACACGCACTACATGGTGATGGAGTACATAGAAGGCTGCACGCTCAAGGAAGTCATTATCCAGCGTGGGGCATTGCCCGTAGAGGAGGCAGTGCGCATCGCCGAGCAAATTTGCGATGCACTCGATCACGCGCATCAAAACCAGATCATTCACAGAGACATCAAGCCGCACAATATCATGATCGGAAAAAATGGCAGAGTGAAGGTGACGGACTTCGGTATCGCGCGCGCCGTTACTTCTGCTACGATTACCCATACGAACGCCATGCTTGGCTCTGTCCATTATTTTTCGCCGGAACAGGCGCGTGGCGGGATTACGGGAGAAAAGTCCGATATTTACTCGCTCGGGATCGTGCTGTATGAGATGGTGACCGGGGAGCTGCCGTTTTCCGGCGATTCGCCGATATCGGTGGCGCTCAAGCATTTGCAGGAGCCGTTGCCCGAGCCGCGTCAGGTAAACCCGAACATTCCGCAAAGCGTGGAAAACGTCATCTTGAAGGCGCTGGTCAAAGATCCGTTTCTTAGGTACGCATCCGCGCGGGAAATGCTTGAAGATTTGGAGACGTGCCTGTTTCCGGAACGGTTGAACGAAGAAAAGCTAACCTTCCCGGTGGATGAGGAGATGACGCGCGTCGTTCCGATTATTACACCGGAGATGATGGAAGGGCACACGAGCGGCCGAACAGGAGTCGGACAGCGCAGCCGCCATGAGCCGTCCGAAGAAGACGAGGATGATAAGCCGCCGAAAAAATGGTGGGTCAAGGCTCTTTTCTGGGTCGGTGGCATTGGACTGTTTTTCGTGCTTGCGTTCTTCGGTTTCAACTTCTTGTTGAACGTGTTCCCTTCCATTCCTGAGGTGCCTGTTCCGTATGTGGAAGGAATCCAAGTGGAACTCGCCGAGGACAAAATCAAGGAAAAAAATCTCGTACCGCAGATTGTAGAAGAAGCAAGCGATACGATCGAAAAAGGCATGGTCATCCGTCAGGACCCGGCCCCGCCGATGAGGCTGAAGGAAAAGGCCGTCGTCACCTTGTACGTCAGCAAAGGCCAGGAACTGATCGACATGCCGAATCTGGTCACGCTGCCGCGGGCAACGGCGGAGGAAACGTTGAAAAAGAACGGCTTCAAGCTGGAAATGGTCACGTTCGTCGAGGAAGAGGACGACAAGGCCGAAGTGGGAACCGTCATCAAGCAGTCGCCGGAAGCGAATGAAAAGGTGTATCCGGGCAAGACGAGTGTGAAGGTGACGATCAGCAAAGGCAAAGCGTTTGTCCGCATGCCGGATGTGCGGGGAAAATCGGTGGAAGCGGCCCAAGTGGAACTGTTCAAAAAAGGGCTTGGTGTCGGAGAAATCAAGGAAGTGCCAACGTACACCACCGACAAGGCGGGCGAAGTGCTGAGTACGCATCCGTACGACCCGGGCATGCAGGTCCAAAAAGGCGTAGCCGTACCGCTGACCGTCAGCAACGGACAGTATCCGCAGGATGCCAAGTCTGCTGTAGCGACGGTGTACGTGGAAGTCGTACCGGGCGAGACCGTGGAAGTCAAGATCGAAGTGACAGACGCGCGCGGCGAAGCAAAAGTATTCCAGCAAGAAACAATCGCGGAAAACAAAGAATACGACGTGCCGGTCGTTCTCTCGCCGCAAAAAGACGCAGTTGTCCGAGCAACAGTCAAAAGGCAGAACGACACCGAATTCAGGGATTATCAAACCATTCCGATCTCGTATAACAGCTTGCCGTAGGATAGTGGAGGGACATGAATGCCAGAAGGACGGATTGTGAAAGCGCTGAGCGGCTTTTACTATGTAGCCGATGAGGGGCGCATCTACAGTTGCCGTGCAAGAGGGCTGTTCAAGAAAAAAGACGCCAAGGTGAACCCGCTCGTGGGCGACTGGGTCGTCTACGATGCGATCAATGAAGAAGAAGGCTATGTCATGGAGGTGGGCGAAAGGACCAATGAGCTGGTCCGCCCGCCCATTTCCAATGTAGATCAGGCTGTTCTCGTCTTTTCCATGTACAAGCCGATGTTTAGCTCGCTGCTTTTGGACAAGTTTTTGGCTCATACCGAGCACGTCGGGATCGATTCCGTCATTGTGCTGTCCAAAGCCGATCAGGTGTCGCAGGAAGAAGTGGACGCCATCGTGCGCCAATACGAGGCCATCGGCTATCAGGTGATTCCGACCTCGACGGTAGACGAGCGCGGCCTAGAGGAAGTGCGCTCCATTTTGCACGACCGGATTACCGTTTTCGCCGGGCAGTCAGGAGTGGGAAAATCATCGCTGATTAACACGCTGTTCCCTGGCGTCAGCCTGCAGACAGGCGATGTCAGCCAAAAGCTGGGACGCGGCAAGCATACAACCCGTCACGTCGAGCTGATCCCGCTTCCAGGCGGCGGCTATGTGGCCGACACGCCAGGCTTCAGTTCGCTGGAGTTCATCGACTTTACCGAGCTGGATCTGGCCGAGTCGTTCCGTGACTTTGCTGCCCTCAGCGCGGATTGCAAATTCCGCGGCTGTCTGCACGTAAGCGAGCCGTCATGTGCCGTCCAGGCGGCGCTGGCGGCAGGCGAGCTGAGCGAGGATCGCTACGAACACTACAAACAGTTCCGCGAAGAGCTGAAAGAATATCAACGGAGGAACAAACCATGGTAAAAATCGCACCTTCTATCCTGTCAGCGGATTTTGCCCGTCTGGGCGAGGAGATTCTCGATGTCGAGCGCGGGGGAGCAGACTGGATTCACGTGGATGTGATGGATGGACATTTTGTGCCGAACATCACGATCGGGCCATTGATCGTCGAGGCAATCCGTCCCGTGACCAAGCTGCCGCTGGACGTGCATCTGATGATTGAAGAGCCGGACCGCTACATCCCGCAGTTTGCCAAAAGCGGTGCGGACTGGATCACGGTTCATCAGGAAGCGTGCCGCCACCTGCACAGAACGCTCTACCTGATTAAAGAACAAGGCGTGAAGGCTGGTGTTGTGCTCAATCCGGCCACCCCGATTGCGACTATCGAGCCTGTGCTGCCTGATCTGGACATGGTGCTTTTGATGACCGTCAACCCTGGTTTTGGCGGGCAAAAATTCATCCACAACGTTGTGCCGAAAATCAAGGCGCTGCGCGACCTGCTGAACGAGCGCGGGCTGGGCCATGTCGAGATCGAGATCGACGGCGGCGTCAATGCCGAAACAGCGCGCCTGTGCGAAGAGGCGGGAGCGACTGTACTCGTCGCAGGCAGCGCGGTGTTCAACCAGCCTGATCGCGCAAAAGCGATTTCAGCGATTCGCGGATAAACGAAAACGGTGAACTGAACAGGAAAAAGCCATCTGCAACAAAACGGCGCAGATGGCTTTTTGGCGTGCGAAAAAAATGGAGCGGCCGAGCAAAACGCCGTGTCCGCAGCGGGGCTTTTGCCGATGCGGCAAACACAGCATCCGGCATCCGGTTTTTGGCTGGCAAGCAGTCGCCTGTCGCGGAATTTTCCGCAATCCTAGTGGCGCTTTTCTACTGAAAACAGGCAATCATCTGCTAGGGACGATCAGAAGTCACATACGTACCGGCGATCAGGTCGTGAATCGCGCGCTTGTCTTTGCGCACACAGACCATGATGAGGCTCACTAGGGCTCCCAGCCCGAACGTAATGCCATAGACGAGCATCATGCCGACGAGCACGCGCAGCAGCATCGTGCCGATCCCGACAGACTCGCCGTCCACGCGGGCGATGCGCACGCCGACAATTCTTTTGCCGACCGTATAGCCGGACCAAAATACCGGAACGAGCAGGCTGTATAGCGTGGAGATCAGATTGGTCGCGAGATTTCCTTCCGTTTGGCCTGTAATCCAATAGCTGATGATAGCCAGAGGCACACCGATAATCAGTCCGTCCAGCAGGGACGCTCCGAGACGCCGCCAAAACCCGACGGGATTGCTTGGCAATGGTGCAGCGTTTTCCATACGTACCCTTCCTTTCTTTTCCGAGGCTAGGGAATATATATGTTTGGTCAGTTGAAAGTATTTCATGAAAAAACGCCAGCGATTCCTCGGCGATCAAGCGGGAGAAAAGCTTTTTTACAGGGTGGTCAACAGGCGGAGCAAAACTGCCATGCGGCCGGGGATGGCATCGACGACGACGTGCTCGTGGGAGGCGTGGGCGCCGTCACCGACAGGGCCGAGTCCGTCGAGTGTCGGACATCCGGCATCTGCGGCAAAATTGCCGTCACTGGTTCCGCCGACACCGCACTCCGTCAGCTCGAAGCCTTCCAGGCGCGCTTGCTCCTGGGCAAGCGAAAACAGCTTCGCGGTACCGTCGGTCCGCTCCATCGGCGGCTTGGCAATGCCGCCCGCAAGCTTCAGCTCTGCGCCAGCGAGCACAGGGGAGAGCTCGTTCATCAGCCGGGTAATCCGCTCGGCTTCGTCGCGGCTTTGAACGCGGACGTCGATGTCCGCCGTCGCCCAGTCCGGAACGACGTTGGAGACGCTGCCTCCCTTGATCGTGCCGACAGACAGGGTCGTTCCTTTGGCGTAGTCTGTAAACGACTGAATCGCCAGGACGTGATGGGCCAACTCCTCGATGGCATTCACCCCAAGGGCGTGATCGTTGCCAGCATGAGCAGCGCGTCCGGTTGCGGTCAGGAAAAATTCCCCGCCGCCTTTGCGGCTCGTTTTCAAGGAACCGTCTCCGGCTGCCGGTTCCAGCACCAGCGTGTATTTGCTTCGCGCCGCTTCCTGTCTAATCAGTTGCTCGGAGGAGACACTGCCGATCTCCTCGTCCGTATTCCAGAAATAGACCAGCTTTTTCCGGAGCGGGAGCTTGTGCGAGATGATCGCGCGCAGGGCGAAGTAGGCGAAAACGATCCCGGCTTTCATGTCGTACGTGCCCGGTCCGTACAGGCGGCCGTCTTCCTCCCGCCACGGCTCCTTCGCAAGCGTGCCGATCTCCTTCACCGTGTCAAAATGTCCCAGCACGAGAATTTGCTCGTCGCCCTCGCCGTATTCGATGCGGAGTTGGTCGCCGTACGTTTCCTGCGGCAGACGCTCGATCCGGCAGCCCAGCTCGCGGAAACGCTCGGCGATCAGCAGGCCGAGCCGATCAACCGCCTGCTTGTTGTGGGTCGGGCTTTCCATCTCCACGTAGGTGCGCAGCTCGGCCACGATTTCCGGGAGCTGCTCGCGAAAATAAGACGTCCAGTTGGTCATCATCGTCTTCCTCCTTTATGTACGAGCTTTTCATATGCACTATAAAGCTTCGCGCCCCTTTTCGCCAGAGAAAAATCCGACGGGCCGTCACGATATCCTTAAGAAGTCGGGCATACTAGGCAGAGCAGGAAGCACGGCAAACAAAAGGAGGAAAGTGATTTGTGTGTAAAATTCTGTATTTTGCATAATTAACAGATGGTGAAAAAATGATTGAAATTGTTTAGTTATTGATTAAAATAGTCATTATCCTGCATAAATATAAGTTGTTGTGCAAAATATTCTAGGCAAGCATGGCTGCTTTTGCAGTAAATCATTTCAACCGGGGGTACACAATGAAAAAACGGACATCGATTCTTTCTCTTGCATTATCGTCTCTGCTGGCTGCGGCGATGATCGCAGGCTGCGGCACGGGCAACCAGCCACAAGCGGGCGCAGGCCAGGAGCAACCGGCAGGCCAAGGAGGACAAGCTGGCGAGAAAAAGACGCTCATCATGGCGACGTCTGCGGACTACAAGCCGTATGAATACCACGACCTGACCAGCGGCAAGGACGAGATCGTCGGGTTTGACATCGACATCGCCAAATACATCGGCAAAGAACTGGGCTATGAAATCCAGATTACCGACATGAACTTCGACGGACTGGTTCCGGCGCTGCAAACGAATCGTGCCGATTTCGTCATGGCGGGCATGACGCCAACGGATGAGCGCAAAAAAAATGCGGATTTCTCCGAGATCTACTATGAAGCGAAAAATACGATCGTCTCCAAGAAGGATAGCAACATCACCAAGCCAGATCAGCTCGCGGGTAAAAAGATCGCCGTACAGCTTGGCTCTATCCAGGAAGAGGCGGCGCAAGAGCTGGCGAAAACCGTACAAGGCTTGCAAGTGACTTCCTTGAACAAGCTGGGCGAGATCGTGGAAGAAGTAAAAACCGGCCGCGTCGACGCTGCCATCATCGAGGACCACGTGGCCAAAAGCTTCGTAGAGAGCAACCCTGGCTTGCAGTTCACCACGATTGAATCGAAAGAAACGAACGGCTCTGCCATCGCTTTTCCAAAAGGCTCTCCACACGTAGCGAAGTTTAACGAGGTTATCAAAAAAATGCAGGAAAACGGAGAAATGGACAAGCTGATCCAAAAATGGTTCGCTCAATAATCTCTGAACGCAAAGCTTTTTACAACTACGCAACGTAGCAAGAGGTGAGAGAGGGCATGAATTTGGATTTTGCGCAAATCGTGCCCTATATCCCTTTCATTTTGCAGGGGATAAAGGGCACGCTGCTTGTTACATTGATTTCCGTCGTTTTAGGCTTCATCTGGGGCTCGATCCTCGCACTCATCAAAATTTCTAAATTCGGGCCGCTGAATTGGCTCGCTGTCGCCTACACGTCCGTCTTTCGCGGAACGCCGCTGATTTTGCAGCTCACGTTCGTCTACTTCGCGACTCCGCAGCTCACCGGCTACAACATTTCGCAGTTGGAAGCAGCCGTCCTGACGTTTACCCTGAACTCGGGGGCGTACATTTCGGAGACGATTCGCGGCGGAATTATGGCTGTGGACAAAGGACAGTGGGAAGCGGCCAAGGCGCTCGGCATCCCGTATCGCCGCATGATGCTCGACATCATTTTGCCGCAGGGCGTGAAAAACATTTTGCCTGCGCTCGTGAACGAGACGATCGCGCTTCTGAAGGAGTCGGCGCTCGTTTCCACGATCGGTCTGTCCGACATCATGCAAAATGCGAACGTGGTAAAAGGGGCCATCTTCCGCTACTTTGAACCATACCTGATCGCCGGCTTCCTGTACTATGTCATGGTCATGATCCTGACATGGGTAGCGCGCGTAGTGGAACGGAGGATGAGACGCAGTGATTAAAATCGACAACATTACGAAGTCGTTCGGGCAACTGAACGTCTTGAAAGGCATCTCCACCGAAATCGGCAAAGGCGAGGTCGTGGCGATCATCGGGCCGTCCGGATCGGGAAAATCGACGCTGCTGCGCTGCATAAACCTGCTGGAAGTCCCTACCAGCGGCAAAATCGCGATCAACGGTCAGGAAATTACCGACCCAAAGGCAAACGTCATGGCGATCCGCCAGCAGATCGGGATGGTGTTCCAGCATTTTCACCTGTTCCCGCACATGACCGTGCTGAACAACCTGACCTACGCGCCAATCAAGGTAAAAGGCATGGCGAAAAGCGAGGCGGAGAAAAAGGCGCGGGAGCTGCTTGCGCGTGTCGGTTTGGCCGACAAAGCCGACGTCTTCCCGTCGCGATTGTCCGGCGGGCAGAAGCAGCGCGTCGCCATCGCCCGCTCGCTGGTCATGGAGCCGCAAATCATGCTGTTTGACGAGCCGACGTCCGCGCTTGATCCGGAGATGGTCAAAGAGGTGCTGGAGGTTATGAAAGGGTTGGCCCACACCGGGATGACCATGGCGATCGTGACGCATGAGATGCGTTTTGCGGAAGAAGTGTCCGACCGCATCCTGTTTCTGGACGACGGCCGACTGTTGGAGGATGCGCCGCCAAAAGAGTTTTTCCAAAATCCGAAAAGCGAACGGGCCAAGCAGTTTCTGGAAAAGGTCCGTTGAGCAAAGGAAGCCGCGGGAGCTTGTGCCTGCGGCTTTTCTCTTTGACAGGCGTTGGGACTTGGGCTAGAATCAGAGACAGCTTCGGTGGCTGTTGCTCTTTTATTATGAAAATTCATGAGGAATGACAAGGAGTGAAGGAGATTGGATCGTCAACGATTGGTCATCTTGCTGGAGATGGCGATGATGGCGGCGCTCGCGGTTGTGTTCAGCCAGATCAAGGTGTTTGAAATGCCGCAGGGCGGCTCCGTCTCGCTGGTCATGGTTCCGATTGCCTTGATCGCGGTTCGCCGCGGCTTGCTGGCGGGCGTCGTTACGGGGATGGTAGTAGGACTGCTTCAGCTCTTGTTCGGCAGTACCTTGGTCAATCCGGTACAAGTGTT
The DNA here is from genome assembly GCF_057543335.1 of Brevibacillus sp. YAE8. Taxonomy (NCBI): domain Bacteria; kingdom Bacillati; phylum Bacillota; class Bacilli; order Caryophanales; family Paenibacillaceae; genus Brevibacillus; species Brevibacillus sp. YAE8. The sequence continues at coordinate 71,877 of NZ_BAAIYG010000005.1, read as the reverse complement.
GCTCGATTATCCGCTGGCGTTTGCCGCATTGGGACTGACCGGGCTTGTCCGCCTGTCCGGCCGGGAAGGAAAGAAGCAGCGGATCTTCGCGCTGTGGAGCGGCTTGCTGATCGGGGGGCTGGGTCGCTTGGTTTGCCATTTTACGTCGGGGGTCATCTGGTTTGGCGAGTACGCGCCAGAAGGCACGCCTGTCGCGCTGTATTCCTTTGTCTACAATATCACCTACCTGCTTCCCGAAATGATTATCGCGGGCGTCGTCCTGTCGGTGGTGCTGGGCAGCGCCTCGCAGCTTTTGTTTCCGGCGCGCGACCGTTTGGCGTAGTGGGACCTGCATAAAAGACAGATTGTTTTCATAATGTATTCAGGCAGCAATTGCGTTGCCTGAATTTTTCTTTTCGCCGTCATCTGTTCTACCTGTGTTTGCAGCGGACATCGACATTTTCGCGTGGCAGGATACATGTTTATCCGACAGCAGAATATGATGTAATATGCACGTTTGGGAGAACACCTAAAGGAGGTGCAGCAAGAAATGGGATTGCGCTCCTATCGCCTGCGACAGGGGGGCGCCTTGCGACGTGTTCTCGGGGTTGCGTTGGCTGTCGGGGGAATCACCATTTTCCTGTACATGGCACCTCCGTGGGTTTGGTATAGCCTGTTGGCGGCGGCACTCATGGGGGCGGGCTGGTATTTGTATCGTGGGAAGTAATTTCGGTGAGGAGGGGTAGCATGCGATTTTACACCATCAAGTTGCCGAAGTTCCTGGGTGGCATGATTCGCGGCATCATCGAGGCATTCAACAAGAAAAAATGAAGACGCGGCCTCCTTCATGAAAAGACGGAAAAGGAACGTCGGAGAAATGCAAAAAAGCACCTCGAGGGTGCTTTTTTTCGCGTAGCTTGTCAAAACTACACGCGAGTGACGAGACCGGATTTCAGTGCTCGAGTGCTTACATAAACGCGCTTCGGTTTTCCGTTAACGAGAATGCGCACTTTTTGTACGTTGACACCCCAGGTGCGGCGAGTTGCGCGCATGGAGTGGGAGCGAGCGTTTCCAGCTTTTGCAGATTTACCTGTTACAAAGCAGCGACGTGCCATTACGATCCACCTCCCTTGTTGCATCTAAACGGGATTTCCTTGATGGGAAATACAAATACTCGACTATATTAGCACACCATTGCTGTCAATTGCAATACTTGACATGATGATTTGCCCCGTCTTTCTGCTAGGGTTGGTAGGTTCGACAAAACGCTTCATTTCTCCCATATGTTAGTGTAGAATTGAGGGAAGCATGGGTACGCTTACCTATGGAGGTCAAGCTGTTTAACAGAGGAGGAGTCCTTGCATGACAGTGGAAATGAGTACATCGCTAGGAAAGATCGATGTTACAGAAGACGTGATCGCACGAATTGCCGGAGGCGCAGCCATGGAAGTATTCGGGCTGGTGGGTATGGCTTCCCGCAAGGCGTTGAAGGATGGAATTGCTGAGCTTCTTGGCCGCGACAACCTGAGCAAAGGCGTCGTTGTGCACAATACGAACGGCGAAGTGGTTTTGGACATGCATATTATCGTCAGCTATGGCGTGAAAATTTCCGAGGTCGCCGGCAACGTGCAACGCCGCGTGAGATATACCTTGGAACAAACGGTAGGCATTGATGTCACTGCCGTCAACATCTTCGTACAGGGAGTTCGTACAGACAGAGATTCGTAAGGAGGAACAACAGTTGGTACATACGCATCTAGATGGCGTGCTGTTTAGCCGGATGGTTTACCTGGGGGCGAACCTATTATCCGCCAACGTCAGAGTAGTAGATGGCTTGAACGTCTTTCCTGTGCCGGATGGCGATACGGGGACAAACATGAATTTGACTTTCTCTTCCGGTGTGGACGAGCTAAGGCGCAAGGAATCTCCCCGAGTCGCGGACAGTGCTGCTGCTCTGGCCAAAGGGCTTTTGATGGGAGCGCGGGGAAACTCCGGTGTGATTTTATCCCAGTTGTTCCGCGGCTTTAGCAAAGCAGTCAATGGAAAAGACGAGGTGAATGCCCGTCAGTTCGCCGACGCCTTGAAGTCCGGTGTGGACGCTGCCTATCAGGCAGTGATGAAGCCGGTGGAAGGCACGATTTTGACTGTAGCCCGCGAAGCGGCGGAGATGGCTGTGCGTGCAGCGCGCACGTCGGATGACATTGTCTCTGTAATGGAAAAAACGTACGAGCAGGCGCAAGCTACACTCTTGCGCACGCCAGAAATGCTGCCTGTACTGAAAGAAGTAGGCGTCGTCGATTCAGGCGGACAGGGGCTTCTGTTTATTTACGAAGGCTTCCTGCGCGCCTTGCGCGGCGAGGAACAGATCGAAAGCGAAGAACACGCCAAGCCGTCCGTGAGCCCGGAAGAGCTGGACAAGCTGATTTCCGAGCAGCACAATGCGCAAGTCCACATGAAGACCGAGGACATCAAGCACGGCTACTGTACGGAATTTATGGTGCATGTGGCGCACAGCACGGAGCCGCACAAAAAGCCGTTTTCCGAGGTGCTGTTCCGCGGCCATCTCGATACGATGGGCGACTCGCTTTTGGTCGTTTCTGACGATGAGATCGTCAAAGTACATATACATGCAGAGCATCCGGGCAGCGTCTTGCAATACGCCCAGCAGTTCGGCAGCCTGCACCGGATTAAAATCGAAAACATGCGCGAGCAGCATGCGAACATTCTCAAAGCGGAAGAGGGCAAAAGGGAAGCGCAGGCAGCGGCAGTGGCCCTGCCGGCGGACGAGCAGCTTCCGTACGGACTGATCGCAGTTGCCGCTGGCGAAGGCATCGCGAAAATTTTGCGCAGCATGGGCGTGCACGTCGTGATCGAGGGCGGCCAGACGATGAACCCGAGCACGGAAGATTTCATGAAGGCCATCGCCGGGCTGCATGCGCAACATATCATCATCCTGCCAAACAACAGCAATATTATCATGGCGGCGCAGCAGGCAGCCGAGCTGGCGGAAGTTCCCATCTCGGTCGTGCCGACGAAGAGCATCCCGCAGGGGCTGGCCGCTTTGCTCGCATTCCATGCGGATGCCGAGCCTGCCGTGAACGCTTCGGCGATGGCAAAAGCGATCACCCAGGTGAAGACGGGAATGGTGACGCATGCCGTTCGCGATACGCAGATGGGCGACGTCGCGATCAAGGAAGGCGATTTCATCGGCATGGCCGAAAAAGAAATCGTCACGGCTGGACCGGAATTGCTGGAGTGCGCGAAGACGCTGCTGCTCGGCATGGCGGACGAGGACACCGAGATCATCACGATGTTCCTCGGCGAAGGTGCGACAGAGGAGCAGGCGGACGCGTTGCAGGAAGCTGTAGCGGACGCATACCCGGATGCGGAAGTGGAGATTCAGTTCGGCGGACAGCCGCTGTATCCGTTTATTTTTTCCGTGGAGTAATGAGGAGAGGAGCACGCAAGAATGCCAGTTGTGATTCTTACCGACAGCGCGTCCGATATTGATGCGTCTGTCAGGCAGTCGCTCGGGATTGTGGCTGTTCCGCTGAAGGTCATGTTTGGGGCGGAGACGTATCTGGACGGAGTGACGATCTCTTCCTCCGCGTTTTTTGACAAGCTGAAGCAGTCGCATGCCTTGCCGACGACTTCCCAGCCGTCTCCGCTGGAGTTTGCCGAAGCGTACAAGGCGATCTACGAGCAGTACGGAAGCGACGTGCAAATCATCGCCATCCTGTTGTCCGGTTCTCTGTCCGGCACGTATCAGTCGGCGATGATCGCCAAATCCATGCTCGATGAGAACATGGACATTACCGTGATCGACTCGCGCAAAGCTTCTTTTGTCCACGGAATGATTTGCGTGGAAGCGGCGAAGGACGCGAAGGCCGGGAAGGGCAAAGAGCAGATTCTCGATGCGATCGACCGCTATCTGGACGAGGTGCAGGTTTACTTCATCGTCGACACGCTGGAATTTTTGCAAAAAGGCGGGCGGATTGGCCGCGCCTCGGCTGTCATCGGCTCGCTGCTCAACATCAAGCCGATCCTGACGCTGGACCCGGCGGGATACGTCGCGGCTTTTGACAAAGTCAGAGGCACGAAAAAAGCGCTCAACCGCGTCCTGGAAGCGTTGCAGGAGTACGCGCAGGGCCAGCCTGTAAAAGTCGCCATCCTCCACAGCAGCGCCCACGAGCAGGCGGCTGAGCTGTTGGAGCGGGTGAAAAACGAGTTTCAAGTGACCGAATCGCACCTGGAGCAGATCGGTCCGGTGATCGGCACGCATACAGGGCCAGGGCTGTTGGGTGTCGTGATGGTCAAGCAGTAGGCACGAAAGTCCATGCGAATCATATGCGAGAAAGCCTCCCGAACGACGGGAGGCTTTTTGCGCGACAAAAGCAGCAACGCGTACGGACGAAACAGCGGAGAGCGGGATTCGCCGCCTGGCTACACGCCGTGATGCAAAACGAGCAAGCGCCCGCGCCTTGTTTATTCATTATAAACAAACCCGACGAGAATCAGCACGGCGAAAAGCGCCCCGGCCACTATGCGCAGCATGTCGAAGTAAAATTCGGACGGCTCGTCCTGACTGGTGCCGTGCTTGCTCACATACTCCCAGATCGCGCGCGGATAGAGGGCCAGAAAGCCGACAAACAATAGAAACAGGACATAAAAAAGAATTTCGATCACAGCCACACCAATTCCCCCTATAGGAATAGGTACGGTATGGGGCGGAAATGGTTTCAAAAAGAGGGACGACCGCAACAGAGGCGGCCAAACATACGCTACACTTTCCCATGTGGCGCTTTGACAGCCTGTAGGATACAATGAGAGTGAATCTTGTTGAACCCCTTTGTCATTCAGGAGGAGAACCGGTTGAAGTACAAAAGCGTATTTGATATCATCGGCCCGATCATGGTTGGACCATCCAGCTCCCATACGGCTGGCGCTGCCCGGATTGGCCGGGTGGCTCGCAAGCTGTTCGGGCGGCAGCCAAAGCGGGCAGACATTACTTTTTACGGCTCATTCGCGAAAACGTATCAGGGGCATGGCTCCGACGTGGCGACGGTTGCAGGGATTCTCGACTTCGATACGTCTGATTTGCGCCTGAAAAATTCGCTCTTGATTGCAGAAAAAGCAGGAATGGAAGTGGTCTTGACCACTTCGGACGTTTTGACAGAGCATCCGAACACCGCGCGGATCAAGCTGTCCGACGATCAGCACCAGATTGAACTGGTCGGCGTGTCGATTGGCGGCGGCAAGATCGAGGTGCTGGAGTTAAACGGATTTTCGTTTCAACTGGGCTTCGACACGCCGACGCTCCTCGTTTTGCATGAAGACCGTTTCGGGATGATCGCCGCCGTGGCCAAAGTGCTGACCCAGCACCGGATCAATGTCGGGTTCATGGAAGTGTCCAGACACGAGCGCGGCTCGCGGGCCTTGATGGCGATTGAGACGGACTCGACGGTATCCACGGAAGTGCTGGAGGAAATTCGTCAGATCCCCCATATTTTTGACGTTTCCCTGCTCTCGCTCTAGCGAGTATTTCAAGCCAGAACGCGCAAAAAGCAGGATCAGAGGAGTGAATCAACCAGATGTTTCGTAACGTAGCTGAACTGGTAGAATTGGCCGAATCCCAGGGCAAAAAAATCTCCCAGGTGATGATTGAAGCGGAAATGGAAGTGTCCCAGCGGACGAAAGACGCGATTATGCAAGATATGTACGCCAATCTTGACGTGATGGAAAAAGCCGTGCATCGCGGGCTTACCGAAGACATTCGCTCCCATAGCGGACTGACGGGCGGCGATGCGAAAAAGCTGCAAGACTATATGAAGAACAAGCCTTTCCTGTCCGGCCCGACGCTGCTCAACGCCGTTTCGATGTCGGTTGCGGTCAACGAAGTAAACGCGGCGATGGGAACGATCGTGGCGACGCCGACAGCAGGTGCCTGTGGGATTGTGCCGGGAACGCTGTTTGCTGTCTCGGACAAGCTGAAGCCGACGCGCGAGCAGATGGTCAACTACTTGTTCACCGCAGGCGCGATTGGCTATTGCATCGCCAATAACGCGTTCATCTCCGGCGCTGCGGGCGGCTGCCAGGCAGAGGTCGGCTCGGCGACAGCGATGGCGGCGGCCGCGATTGTCGAGATGGCGGGCGGTACCCCGGAGGAATCGGCGCAGGCAGTCGCGATTGCGCTGAAAAATATGCTCGGTCTGGTCTGTGACCCCGTAGCCGGACTGGTGGAAGTGCCGTGTGTCAAACGAAATGCGATGGGAGCCGCGATTGCGACAGTCGCAGCCGACATGGCGCTGGCGGGCATCAAGAGCGTGATCCCGACAGACGAAGTGATTGACGCGATGTATCGGATTGGCTGCTCCATGCCGACTGCGCTCAAGGAAACGGCGCAGGGCGGACTGGCGGCTACCCAGACGGGCCGTATGATCGAAGCGAAAGTATTCGGCGTACGGCTGGAGAAGTAAATGGCCGGGGTGTATCAGTCGCCTGTCTCCCTTTTGCACGGGGTAGGGGAGGAACGGGCGAAGGCATTTGCGGGACTCGGAATTCACAGCATCGGCGACTTGCTGGAGTACTTTCCTTCCCGCTATGAAGACTACCGCGTGCGCGATTTGACAGAAGTAAAAGACGGAGAGAGGGTCACGCTGGCGGGCACGGTGTACGGCGAACCCTCTGTTCGTTTTTATGGAAAACGAAAATCGCGCCTCTCCGTCAAAATGGTCATGGATCGCGTAGTGGTGACGGCGGTCTGGTTCAACCAGACGTTTGTGAAAAGCAGGCTATCGCCCGGCAAGGAAATTCTCGTGACCGGAAAATGGGACAAGCACAAGCTCCAGATTACGGTCAGCGAGATGACCGAGGTCGATTCGGAGCGGGCGACCAAACGCGGCGAGCTGGCTCCGGTCTATCCGCTTGGCGGCGATATGACGCACACGCTGCTGCGCAAGTCGATCCAGCAGGCGCTGCGGCAATACGGCAAGGACATTCCGGAAATTTTGCCGCCGGATATCGTGGAACGCTACCGGCTGATGCCGCGCGTGGCGGCGTTTCATTCGATTCACTTTCCGGAAAACGCCGAGGACGGGCGGCAGGCGCGGCGCCGGATCATGTTCGAGGAACTGTTTTTATTTCAGTTGAAAATCCAGACGCTGCGCCGCATCAATCGGCAGCAGTCGGAAGGCGTGGCCCTCGCCATTCCGATGGACGAGGTGCGGCAGTTTGTCAAAGGGCTGCCGTTTCCGCTGACCGATGCGCAAAAGCGGGTCGTCAAGGAAATACTGGACGACATGCGCGCCCCGCATGCGATGAATCGGCTGTTGCAGGGAGACGTCGGCTCAGGGAAAACCGTGGTGGCTGCGATTGCGCTTTTGGCTGCCGTGAAGGCTGGCTATCAGGGAGCATTGATGGTGCCGACCGAGATTCTCGCCGAGCAGCATGTGCAGTCGCTGACGAAGCTGTTGGCGGACTACGGCATCGAGGTCGCCTTGCTGTCCGGTTCCTTGACGGCCAAGCGCAGACGGGAGGTCATCGGCTCGCTGCAAATGGGGCTGATCGACGTCGTCGTGGGGACGCACGCGCTCATTCAGGAGGACGTGTTCTTTTCGCGGCTGGGACTGGTGATTACAGACGAGCAGCACCGCTTCGGCGTCGAGCAGCGGCGCATTTTGCGCAACAAGGGACTCACTCCCGACGTCCTGTTCATGACCGCCACGCCGATTCCCCGCACGTTGGCGATTACGGCGTTTGGCGATATGGACGTCTCGACGATCGACCAGATGCCGGCAGGCCGCAAGCCGATTGAGACGACGTGGAAAAAGCACGACCAGTTCCCGGCTGTCCTCGAGCAAATGCGCAACGAGCTGCGCAAAGGGCGGCAGGCGTACGTCATTTGCCCGCTCATCGAAGAATCGGAAAAGCTCGACGTGCAAAACGCGATTGATGTTCACGCGCAGCTTTCCCACGTCTTCCCGGAGTTCGGCGTCGGGCTCATGCACGGCCGCCTGCCTGCGAAGGAAAAAGATGCGGTGATGCAAGCTTTTCTCGCCGGGGAGCACGCCGCTCTCGTCTCGACGACGGTGGTCGAGGTCGGCGTCAACGTGCCGAACGCTACCTACATGGTCATTTACGACGCGGAGCGGTTCGGGCTTGCCCAGTTGCACCAGTTGCGCGGGCGGGTCGGGCGCGGCTCGGAGCAGTCGTACTGCGTCCTGATTGCCGATCCGAAGTCCGAGATCGGCAAAGAGCGGATGCGCGTCATGTGCGAGACGACGGACGGCTTCGAGCTGTCGCAGCGCGATTTGGAATTGCGCGGACCGGGTGACTTTTTCGGCACGAAGCAGAGCGGCTTGCCCGAGTTCAAAGTCGCTGACCTGTTGTCCGACTACAAGGCGCTGGAGGTTGCCAGACAGGAGACGGCGCGGCTGGTGGCCGACGACTCGTTTTGGCGAGACCCGGCGTACCAGTGGTTGCGCGACTATTTGCAGCGCGAAGGCGTACTTGATGGCATCGTGTTCGATTAAGGCAGCATAGAGAGGGACCTCTTGCCGCACCTGTGTGTGCGAAGGAGGTCTTTTCGCTTTTTTGTGCAAAACGGCCCTCGAAAAAACGTGACGAAACGACAGCGAAAAACGTCTTTCTTCTATGAGGATGGAAAAAATTACTGGGGAGAGAGGCGAGTTTTGTGTTTTTGCGAAATCTTCGAGGAATGAGCATCGCGTTGGGCTTCTCTTTGCTTGTCATGTCAGGCTGCAGCACCGCCGCAGCCGCTTCGGGAGAAAAACAAACAGGCGCAGGGCAGGCCGTGCGCGCTGCGTCCGGTCAGATTGCACCAGCGAGCGCGTCGACGAAGGCAGCGAGTGACTGGAAGCAGCCGGAGCGGCCTTTTGACTATGCGGCCATGAAAGAAGACGTGGTCATTCAGCTGAACGAGGAGCCGCGCCTGCAGTCGCCACTGCGTACAGTCGTCGGCGCTGCTCCGCAAGCGTACACGCTGTTTTTCCGCGAGGAGATGGACCGGGGAAGCGTAGAGGCGGCGATTCGCAAGCATGCGAAGGAAGAAGCGGCGAGAGAGGGCCTCGGCTTCATCGAGCCAGCGTTCGCTTTTCATTGGGCGAGCAACCGCCAACTGCAAGTTCTGGTGACGCTTCCGGAACAGGAGACAAAGGAGCGGGACTGGACGGAATACGTGCTTAGCGCGGCCGGAGCCAAGTCGGCAAAAGGCGCGGTCGTCGGCGATTCCAACGCCTTTCACGCCGTCGTGCTGCCGCCTGCGCAAATTTGGCGCGTTTCCGTAGACGGCAAAGTGCGCGAAAAGCTGACTGACTTTTCCGTCATGACCAATATGGAGCTGCTCGACCGCGAGCAACGGTACGTGCTGCAGAGCCGCTTTACGAAGTATTGCGAGTGCGACGCCCGCTATCCGATGCTCTACTCGATTTACGATACGAAAACAAAGCAGCGGACTCCGTATCCGGTCGAGCTGACAGACAACTACCGCGGAGAGGGCGTATTTTTTGCCGATCGGCGCGGGTTCTTTTACGCCCAGCCGGAGCAAGGAACAACCGTTCCGAACAGCGACAGCGTCACCCGTGTCCAGGTACAAGGGTATGTGCACGGAGCCAGCTTTAGCCACGATCAGAAGCAGTTGCTGATGGCGGTGGGGCGAGTGGACCAGAAAAAAGACCTGGATCTGGTCGTGTACGACTTGGGAAAAGGAACAGAGAAGCGGATTGCCGGGGCGATCAAAGGCTGGATTCCGACGAGCGAGTTCAACGGGGAAGTGCTGCCTGTCTCCTTCCATGACGACGGCCGCTACGCCACGTTTGCCATGAGAAGCGAGGAAGCGGGCTTTGTGGAGATTCGCCAGCGCTACGACTGGAAGAGCGGCAAGGTCATCGACTGGCATCCCCCGGTTCCGGCTGATTTCTGGTCCGGGTATGTCCAGTCGACAGACGGGGAGTACCAAATGTACTGGAATGCAGGGCTGTTCAAGGGCAACGTGCAGTTGATGGACATGCGCGGCCAGGGCCTGTGGCTGCCTGGCACGCACCGCTATTTGTTTACCGAATGGGAAAAAGCCGCGCAGGAAACCGACTTGAAGCAGTCGCTGTACTTGTTTGACGCCGATACGAAGCAGCAGTCTGTGCTCGTGTCGGGCCTTCCTGCGGGGCTTTCCCTCCTGGGAGCGAGCGCGGACGGCAAATGGCTGTACGTGATGACGGATCGGACGTTGGCTTTCTAGCTTGTGACGGCTGGCCAGACCTGACGCTAGGCTTCGTACTCGTCGGCCAGCATGGATAAAACAACCAGCGATTCGTAAGTGTCCCCTGTTTTCAGGCAGTCGCGCAAGATTCCTTCTTCGCGGAAGCCTTCGGACAGGTAGAGCGCGCGGGCTACGCCGTTTGTTTCCTTGACGTCCAGCCACAGCCGATGGGCTTTTTGTTCGCGAAAAGCCCACTCTTTAATCTGGCGCAGGACACGACGGCCGTAGCCGTGCCTTTTTACTGCCATCGTAATGCGCAAGAGCTCAATCGAATGGTGCGGACTGGCCAGCCCGGCGATGATGACGTAGCCGACGGGGTGGCCTGTTTCTGTTTTCTCGGCGATCATGTGCAAGATGTCGGGATCATCCAAAGCCTCGCGGTGGCGCTCTTCCGGCCACGGAAGGATGAACGGGGCATTTTCTGGCGCTTGCTCCACGTCGCAGACGAACGGGAGGTCTGTCGGTACAGTCAGTCGCAGGCGGACGGTCATGCGGGTCACCTCTTCTTTTTTGCTAACATTTGGCTGCCATCAACGCATTTCCGTCGGGATCTTTGAAGGTGAACCAGTGCCCGTGCTGGATGGGGCTGGTCAGCTCCACGCCAAGCTCCTCCAGGAAGCGATAAGCGGCGTCGATGTCGCGGACAGCGACGAAAATGCCTCCGATTTCGGAGTGCAAGGGAGAAGCGGTCATGGGCAACAATCCCTTTCGGTGCGGTATGGTATGCTTGTTAGGAATGCCAGCCGAAGCGAGCCTGCATAATCGGGCACGAAATGTCGGATGGCTTCGTTTGGCGTCTGCTATTCTGTGGTGGTGAGGGAGGTCGTTTTCATGGATTTGCTGCAAAAGCTGAATGAAGCTTTGGACTACATCGAGGAACATCTCGCTGGCGAGATCGACTTCAAGGAAGTCGCCCGGGTGGCGTGCTGCTCGGAATACCACTTCAAAAGAATGTTCTCGTCCTTGGCGGGCATTCCGCTCTCGGAGTACATCCGGCGCAGGCGCATTACACTCGCGGCTTTCGACCTGAAAGACAGCAAGCTGAAGGTGATCGACATCGCCGTCAAGTACGGGTACAACTCGCCTGACTCGTTCGCTCGCGCCTTTGCCCAGATGCACGGGGTGACGCCCAGCGAAGCGAGAGCCAGCGGGCAGTCCTTGAAAGCCTATCCGCGAATGACCTTTCATCTATCCATCAAAGGAGGCAGTGCCATGAATTACCGCATGGAAGAAAAAGAGGCATTTCGCATCGTCGGCTTGAAGAAAAGGGTTCCGCTGATCTACAACGGGGTGAATCCCGAGATTGCCGCCATGTGGGCGTCACTCGACGCCGAGAAGATCCGCCTGCTCAAGTCGCTTTCCAATGTAGAGCCGCTCGGGATGTTGAGCGCATCCACGAACTTTTCCGACGGCCGCCTGGACAACGGCGAGCTGGACCATTACATCGGAGTGGCGACTACGCTGGACTGCCCGGAGAGCCTGGCGAAGCTGGAAGTCCCGGCCTCTACGTGGGCCGTCTTCGAAGCCGTAGGGCCTTTTCCGGATACGCTGCAGGACGTCTGGGGGCGCATCTACTCCGAGTGGTTTTTGTCTTCCGGCTACGAGCTGGCCGAAGGGCCGGAGATGCTGTGGAATGCTGACAAAGACACGACATCGCCGACGTTTCGCAGTGAAATCTGGATTCCGGTTGTCAAAAAATAACATATCATATGGGATTCGCACACGCTCGGCCAAACACCTGCCAGCGTGTGCTTGTCTTTGCAGAAATAATTACCATGTTTTTTTTCGGAGGGACAGGTATAAAAACGAACATACGTTTGCTATAATAAGAACAAAGTTCATATAGGAACACAAGTTCTTGTTCAGGGGATGATGGTGATGCCTAATGCGGGCAAACGGATTGTTTTTTTGATCGATATGCAAAGCTTTTATGCCAGCATTGAAAAAGCGGCGAATCCGGCGCTGCGCAATCAGCCGATCGTGGTCGCCGGCGATCCGCAGCGGCGCAGTGGAGTGGTGCTGGCCGCGTGTCCGATTGCGAAATCATACGGAGTGATAACGGCAGAAGCGCTGTGGCAAGCGCAACAAAAATGTCGACAGCTCGTGGTAGTGCGCCCGCGCATGGAGCACTACCTTCAGGTGTCGATGCAGATCACGCGCATCTTCCAGTCGTTTACCGATCAGGTGGAGCCGTACTCGGTCGACGAGCAGTTTCTCGATGTGACAGGCAGCGTCCACTTGTTTGGCGATCCGCTGGAGCTGGCTGCCCAGATTCGGCAGCGCGTCTGGCTGGAGACGGGAGTCAACTGCCGGGTCGGAATTGGAGAGAATAAGGTCCTCGCGAAAATGGCCTGTGACAACTTCGCCAAAAAGCAGGAAAGCGGGATATTTTGGCTCAAGCGGGCAGAGCTGGCCGACACGCTGTGGCGGCTGCCCATCGAAAAACTGTTCGGGGTAGGCTCGCGCATGAAGCGCCATTTTCACCGGATGGGCGTCTATCAGATCGGCCAGCTCGCTGCGCTCAGCCCCGCCGTGCTCATCCGCCACTGGGGCGTGAATGGCGAGGTGCTGTGGCGCACAGCGCACGGCCTGGACGACTCGCCGGTTTCGTTGAACGAATACGGGACACAAAAAGGGATCGGCCACCATATGACGTTGCCGCGCGATTACCATACGGCAAAAGAAATCAAGGTCGTGCTGTTGGAATTGTGCGAGGAAGTGTGCCGACGGGCGCGGCAAAAAGAACGGATGGGCTCGGTGCTCTCCATCGGCTGTCGCGGCGCGAATCTGGCGGCTGGCGAAGGTTTTGGCCGCCAGATGAAGCTTGCGGAAGCGACGAATGACGCCATGGCGCTGTACGAAGCGGCTTGTCGCCTGTTTGAGCGGCACTGGACAGGGGGGCCTGTGCGCAGCATTGGCGTCACGCTAGGGCAGCTCGTGCCTGATAATATCGTGCAACTGAATTTGTTTACAGACACGCACAAGCGCCGCTCGCTTGCCCAGGCGATGGACGACATTCGGGCGCGCTTTGGCCAGGATGCGATTTTGCGAGCGGCCTCAGCCTTGGAGGCGGGGCAGGCCAAGGAGCGTGCCCGCAAGATCGGAGGGCATTACAAGTGACAGAGCCGATGCCGTCAGGAGAAGCGAGGGAGCAAGAGCTGGTGCGTCAATATATTTTGTTTGGCATCCTGTTTCACGCGGTGATGGCGGATGCGGGGCAGATGGGAGTTGTACCGCTGAAGCTGTCTTATCAGGACGTGTTCCAGGAGCTCTCCCGCTGGGCAGAGCGTAAGCATCAGCAATTGCGCCGTCATTTGCGGCAACTCGGATGCACGATTGTCAGCGCCCGCCGCGAGGATTATGCGTACGTGGTTCATTACCGGCAGCGCGGGTACTTGCGGGAAGCGAGCTATATCATTGAGGTGTTGCGCGCCGAGTGCCAGGAGCTTGTCGGCGCATGGGTACGAGATCATCACCAAGGAGAGAAGCGAGCATGAGAGAGACACGCGTATCCAAAAAGGAAAATTTGTTCGTCTCGAGCCGGTTTGTGTTGCCGGAGCATCGGGAAATGTACGTGCGCATGAAGGAAGAGGAGCGCCGCTACGTGCCGCCCGAGCTGGACCAGGAGCAACTGGGAGCGCTAAGCGAGCTGGTGTGGCAGGCGTTCCAGACAAAGAGCGTTTTGACGTTGACGTACTATGACGGGCAGGCGCCGCGCCGCTTGTCGGCACAGGTCGTGCACATCGATCAGGCAGCGCGGCGATTGAAGCTGCGGGCCGGCTCCGAGATGCACTGGCTTTCGTTTGCCCGCTTGCTGCATGCGGAGCTGGCAGCGCCTTTCTAAAACTAACCATTCATGCGCGACTGTCTGGCCGGGCACCCTGTGGGTAAAAGACAAAGGAGTGGCGTGAACGTTGAGTTGGGCAAGGAACATTACATGGGCAGCCGCGTTTGCCATGCTGGCGGGCTGCACACTTCCGCAGGAACAGGCGGACCCGGCACGTGACCCTGTCGCGCCCGCGCGTGTGCAGCAGGAGAAGCTGTTCGACCTGTCGCCGCAGCAAGCACCGCGACCAGCCAAAATGATGCTGGATGTCCCGATTATTAGCCAGAAGCCGGAGCTGCACAACGGCTGTGAAGTAACGAGCCTGGCGATGCTGCTGCGGCATGCCGGACAAAACGTCGACAAACGGGTGCTGGCCGAGCAAGTGCCCAAAGATCCTGAGCCGTTGGTGAAGGAACAAGGGGACATCAAGGAATGGGGAGATCCGAACATCGGGTTTGTCGGCGACATGACAGGGGTGCGCAAAGGCTTCGCCGTTTACAACAAGCCGCTGGAAAAGCTGCTGCGCCGCTACATGGGCGAGCGGACGGTCAATTTGACCGGGGCATCCTACCAGGCGCTTTTGGACCAGGTGGCAGCGGGGCGTCCGGTCGTGATCTGGGCGACCGGAGATTTTCAACTGCCTACCGAGTGGGAGAGCTGGTACAAGGACGGGAAAAAAGTGGTAGCTCCTTTTGACGAGCACGCTGTCTTGCTGGTGGGCTATGACGAGACTTACGCGTACGTCAACGATCCGCTTACGGGAGCAAAGCAGCAGAAGGTCGCGCACAAGGCTTTGGAGTCGAGCTGGACAGCGCTGGGCAAACAGGCGATCAGCTATCAATGAAGCAAAAAAGGGCTCTTGGCAAAAAGGCAAGCCGCAAAAAACAGCGTGCCGCGCTGAAACGGTGTGTGTGAAGAAGATGCGGGATTCCTGAAACGAAAAGCGGTCAAAAACAACCGTTTTTCGTCTTTTTTTGGCCGAAACGCTTTTTGCCAGAACGGACTGTTTCCCTGTATTGTTAGGATATCTTTTTTGAAGCAGATATCTGATGGATAGGACAAAGGAGATTTTACATGCTAGCACAAGAAATGGGTGTCATGTTCACCAAGCATGCCGATCAAATTACTTCCAAACGTTGGGGGGATTTTATTCAGCAGTTGGAGGAAAAAGGCTTGTACGTGCTTATCGAGACGGACACGATCGGACGGGTAATGAGCCCTTTGGGCGGATTGATGCCCATGCCCTGTAAGAGCGAAACGCTCCACATTGTGACAGCGGATGAGCTGGAACAGCGCGGTTTGCCGCTCGGTCACCACATCGTGACCAAGCCAAAAGAAAAAACAACGACTGCGTAATTGTAAAGCGAACGGACGAAACCTTTTCTGCCCGGTGAATTTCTGGGCGGCAAAGGTTTTTTTGTGCATGCCGATTAGTGGCAAAGAAGCGAATTTCATTGATAATGAGAATCAAAATCAATATAATGGAAGAAAATGTGCAAGCCAGCGACGGTTGTTCGCTTACCATACATGCCGGACTAAAAAGAGGATGAGACAGATGCGTATTCAAGCCGAATTGTCACAGTTTACGGAGTCGGCTGGAAAAGGCCAAGCTGCTCCTGGAAAGAGAGCGGATCAGCGTCAGCGAGGCGGCGTTGCTCGTCGGCTACAGCAATTTCAGCCATTTTGCCTCGATTTTTCGCAAAACGTACGGCATCAACCCGAGCCTGTACGGCAAACGGGTCGAGAAACGATAAACCAGCGAGAAAGGCGCTCTGTTGCATGTTGCAGGGCGTCTTTTTTGTACAGACAAGAAGGGAGAAGATTCTGAGCAGTATAAGGGCGACATCGCGAGGCTGCGAACAAAGGGAGAAAGCGAGACTTGTGTCCTTTGCCATTTGGGGACGAAAAGCTCGCAGCCCAGTGTTCTAGTGAATGGGGCGCGGCGTTTTGCCCCGAAAAACAGGGCCGACTGCTTGCGTTGCGCGCAACTCACCGTCAGCGCATGACCGTGAGAAATGGACAATTTCTCCGTCCAGGGGCAGCGTCTCTCCGTGAAATGGCGGTAAAGGCCAGGGCCTTCCCCTTATGATGAAGAGGGAAAACAGAAAGCAGCAAGCGCTAGAGAGGGGAACCCAATGAAAACAGGCTTGGAGAAGGCGGGACGCGTCCAGCGATATTGGAGGACAAAGGACCTGCTGATGGCAGGACTGCTCGGTGTCGTCTTTGCCATCGTCATCATTGGCGTGAATTACGTTTACATGCTGGCTACTTCCCTGCTTGGCCCGATTTATTCCCGCATCCTGATCGGCTTTTACATGCTGCCCGGCCTGATCGCTCTCTATCTGATTCGCAAACCGGTAGCGGGCTTGCTGGCAGAAACGGTGGCGGGGCTGGTGATGATCCCGTTCACATCGTACGCTGGATGATGCTGGTGGGGCAGGCGGTCAACGGGCTGTTTTGCGAGCTGCCGTACGCGTTCGCCCGCTACCGGACGTCAGTGCGCGGTTTATGCTGGCGGCCGCAGCCGTAACAGGCGCGCTCGCGGTCTTGAGTGAATACCCGCTGACAGGCTACGCGATTTGTCCGCAGGGGCGCAGTTCGGCTTGTTTGCCGTGACGGCAGCGAGCTGCGCACTGGCGGCATGGCTCTCCCGGGCGTTGTGCCACGCGATTTTGCAGGCAGGCTTGCTCGCGGACTATCGCGTGAACCTGGCGAACCGGACAGGACGGTAGCCGATGGTAAGTGGCGTACTGGAAGCGCGGAATGTCTGCTTTGGCTACGACGACGCGGAGCAGCTTGTCATCCGCAACGTGACTTTTCGCGTGCAAACAGGCGAGCTGCTGCTCGTCATGGGAGCATCGGGCGCGGGCAAAAGCACGCTGGTTCTCGCGCTGAACGGCTTGATTCCCCACGCGCTCCAAGGCAGCTATGACGGCGAGGTCCGGGTCGCCGGGCGAAACACGCGGGAGGCGACAGTAGGCGAGCTGGCGATGCACGTCGGGATGGTGTTTCAGGACCCGGAAGCCCAACTGGTTGCGTTTACGGTGGAGGACGAGGTGGCGTTCGGTCTGGAAAACCTGTGCCTGGAGCGGGCAGAGATGGAGCAGCGCATCACGCGGGCCTTGCGCGAAGTCGGGCTTGCCGACCAGCGGCAAAAAGCAGAAAAGTGAATTTCACCGGGCAGACTGGCAGTTTATCCTGCTGCACTGGCTGTTGTCCGGGCTGCTGGTTGTCGGGCTTGCCGCATCCGGTTTGCTCGGGGACATCTCGTTTCTCAAAATGTTTGCATAGGCCTGCTTGCTTGCCAAAAAAGCAGGCCGCATAACTTCGCTGGAAAGGAGTGGAGTAGGATGAGCGAGAAAAAAGGAGTGCTTCGTCTGTTGGAAATCGCAGACGAAAAACGCAGCCTGCTGGTTGTCTCGGGGATTTTGTCGTCCTTGAGCGCGATCTGCATGCTGATTCCTTACGCATCCGTCTATTTTATTTTGCAGGAGCTATTGCTCCATGCCTCGGCTCCGGCGAATGCCGACGGGGCGTACATGGTCCGCTGGGGAGTGATCGCGCTGGCCGGACTGGTCGGCAGTCTCATTCTGATGTACGCAGGCGGGATGGTTTCGCATATCGCTGCTTTTCGCATTTTGTACGGCTTGCGCGTCAAGCTGGCTTCGCATATTGGCCGACTGCCGCTGGGCTGGCTGAACGGAACGTCGACGGGGGCCGTGAAAAAGACGCTGGAGCAAAACGTGGAAAAAGTAGAGACGTTTGTCGCGCACCAATTGCCCGATCTGGTGCAGGTGATCGTGACGACGGTTGTGATGATCGGCGTCATGTTGTACCTGAATGTGTGGCTGGCGCTCGCCTGCGTAGTGCCAATCGTCCTCGCGCTGCTGGTGCAGGTCCTGTCGTTTGCCAGTACGAGAACAAAAGAAAATGTCAGGAAGTACTACGACTCGCTGGAGCGGATGAACGGCTCGGCCGTCCAGTACGTGCGTGGCATGCCGGCGATTAAAGTGTTCGGGCAAACCGTTCACTCTTTTCGGCGCTTTTACGCGGACATGATTGCGTATCGAGACTACTGTGTCAAGCATACGAACGATTTTCAAACCGGCTATTTGACGTTCAAGGTGATTTTGGGCTCGTTCGCCGCCTTCATTTTGCCTGTGGGCGTGTTTTTGTTGAGCCGCGACCCGCAAAACGTCGCTTTTGCGTCTGTCCTGCTCTTTTTCCTCGTCATGGCGCCTGGCATTTCCGCGCCGATGTTCAAGATCATGTTTTTGACCTCGACCTTGCGCGACATTGGCGAAGGGGTGGAGCGGATGGATCGGATTTTCGCCGAGCCGCCTGTCGCCGAGCCGCTTGCTTCCAGGCAGCCCGAGC
Organism: Brevibacillus sp. YAE8; assembly: GCF_057543335.1. Lineage (NCBI taxonomy): Bacteria > Bacillati > Bacillota > Bacilli > Caryophanales > Paenibacillaceae > Brevibacillus > Brevibacillus sp. YAE8. The sequence continues at coordinate 53,422 of NZ_BAAIYG010000005.1, read as the reverse complement.
ATTTTGATGTGCAGTTTGACGACGTCTCGTTTGCTTACTCCACGGAGGGCGAGGCAGGCAAAGAAGCTCTTTCCCGCGTGTCCTTTCTCGCTCGCCACGGGCAGGTGACGGCGCTCGTCGGTCCGTCCGGGGCAGGCAAGTCTACGGTGGCGAACCTCATTCCGCGCTTTTGGGATGTGCAGGAAGGGGCAATCCGCATCGGCGGCGTAGACATTCGGGAAATGTCCAGCTCTGATTTGATGAATACCGTCGCGTTTGTGTTCCAGGAGACGTTTTTGTTTTACGACACGGTGTACAACAACATCGCGGTCGGGATGCCGGACGCGGCGCCCGAGGCGGTCTATGCCGCAGCCAAGGCCGCGCAGTGCCACGCGTTTATTCAAAAGCTCCCGCAAGGCTACGACACGCTGATCGGGGAAGACGGCGTCTATTTGTCGGGAGGAGAGGAGCAGCGCGTGGCGGTAGCCCGGGCGATTTTGAAAAACGCTCCGATTCTCGTGCTCGATGAAGCGACCGCTTTTGCCGACCCGGAAAACGAGTACGAAATGCAGTTGGCGCTGGCCGAGCTGGTAAAAGGCAAAACCGTCATCGTCATTGCGCACCGTCTGTCGACGATCCGCGAGGCCGACCAGATTTTGGTCATGCAAAAAGGCAAGGTCGTCGAGCAAGGACGGCACGAAGCGCTGCTTCAGGCAAACGGCTTGTACGCGCGGATGTGGGCGGCGTACACAGATGCCCAGAACTGGCAGATCGGGAAACAGAGAGGGAGGGTGGATACCGATGAGCATGCTCAGCAATATTACAGCCGGTAAACCGCGGGCGCTGCTAAAGCCGGTTATCTATACGACGCTGGCCAACCTCGCAAGCATTGTGCCGTTTGCCTTGCTGGTCGAGGCGACGCGCCTGGTTTTCGAGCCGTTTGTCCATCCGGACGCGCCGCTTGACACGACGAGGCAATGGTGGGTATGCGTTTGGCTCGTCGTCTCGCTATTGCTTTTGTTTGCGGCGGAGATGCCCGCTTACCGCACGCAGTTTCGCGGTGCCTACAGCGTGGCGGCAGAAGGGCGGGCCAGGCTCGCCGAGCATTTGCGCAAGCTGTCGCTCGGCTATTTGAACAAACGCGACCCGGGCGATTTGGCGAACATGATGATGGGCGATTTCACGATGGTCGAGCACGGGATTTCCCACCTCGTGCCGCAAATGATCGGGGCGCTGCTCATGCCTGTCATCGCCATTACCGGGCTGTCCTTTATCGACTGGCGCATGGCGCTGGCCTTGTTTGCTGCCTTTCCAGTCGCGATCCTGCTCGTGCTCGCGACGTCCGGGCTGCAGCGAAAGCTGGGCGCCCAGCATATGCGGGCCAAAATCGACGCAGCCAACCGCTTGCAGGAATATTTGAACGGCATCCGCGTCATCAAGGCGTACAACTTGACGGGTGAGCGCTTCGTGCGGCTGGAGCGGTCGTTTCGCGAGTTCATGCGGCAAAGCATTCGCATCGAAGGCTTGCTCGGCCCGATTGTGCTCTGTGCTATCGCCTTCATCCGGGCCGGACTCACGCTCATGGTCATGACAGGAGTGTACTTGCTGGTGGGAGGCAGCCTCGACCTGATTACATTCGTCCTATTCCTTCTGGTCGGCACGCGCATTTTCGACCCGTTGACTACCGCGCTTGTCAACTATGCCGAATTTCGTTACCACGAGCAGGCCGGGGAGCGGATTGTGCAACTGCTGGCGGAGCCGATCATGCCAGGCGAGCTGCAGCCGCCGGAGGAAAACGACGTGACGCTCGAACGTGTCTCGTTCGGGTACAACGAAAACATGGCGCTGAACAACGTCAGCATGCGCATGCCAAACGGCTCGTTTACAGCTTTGGTCGGGCCGTCCGGCAGCGGAAAAAGCACGGTGCTGCGCCTGATCGCCCGCTTTTACGATCCGACTGAGGGCCAGGTGCTGCTGGGGCAAAAGCCGCTGGCGAGCATGGACCCGGAGGCGCTCCTGTCCCGCATATCCATGGTGTTTCAGGACGTCTATTTGTTCCAGGACACGATTGCCAACAACATTCGCTTCGGAAAAAGGGACGCGACGCAGGAGGAGATCGAAGCGGCGGCCAGGCAAGCGTGCTGCCACGACTTCATCATGCAGCTTCCGAACGGCTACGAGACGATGGTAGGCGAGGGCGGCAGCACGCTGTCCGGCGGGGAAAAGCAGCGAATTTCCATCGCGCGGGCGATTCTGAAAAATGCGCCAATCGTCCTGCTGGATGAGGCGACTGCCTCGCTCGATCCGGAAAACGAAGCGCAGATTCAAAAAGCGATTGATACGCTGATTGAGGGCCGAACCGTGATTGCGATTGCGCATCGGCTGAAAACGATTCGTCACGCCGACAACATCTACGTGCTGGACAAAGGCCGCGTCGTCGAAGCGGGGACGCACGACGAGCTGGTTGAGCGGCAAGGTCTGTATGCCAGGTTGTGGCGGCTGCAGCAGGAGTCGAGCGGCTGGCGCATTTCTTCCTGAACGGGAAAAGACAAAACCCGCCTGGCACACGTCGTCCAGGCGGGTTTTTCTCGGGCGCCAAAAAGCGAGGCGCAGCCGCGTTTTCTAATGCGCGGGCTGATCGTCAATGACAATCTGCACGCGGGTGCCGTCCGGGTAATCCTCAAGCTGGTTGGCAATCCACGAGCCTGCTCCGCGGTTGTCGGAAGGGGAGACGTAAGCGATATCGGCGCCCTTGCCGCCTTCCTTGCACATCGCCATCGGCCACTCGTCCCGATCGTAGCCGCGCTTCGTCGGAATGCCGGAAAGCGATTCCTCGCGATGCTTGTCCGCCGCTTTGCGGTCGATGGTACAGACGGCAGGCTGGCCTTTTTCGATGGCGGAGCGAATGTGCTGCGCCGTCTCGGGATACCGTTCGCGGGGAAAATGCAAAATGACATCCGCCTGCGTCGCAGCGCTGTCGGTCGGGACGCCCTGCTGCTCGGCAAACAGGCCGAAGTAGCCGAGGCCGAGCAAAAACGCGAGGATGAATAAAATGCGTTTGACTTTCACGGTTTCTCTCCTTCATCCATTTATGTACGCGCCAAAAAGGGCAGTTGATCTCACGGGCGATAACCGTGGAGATCGACTGCCCTTTGGTTCATTATACCAATGGCTGGTCAGCGTGCTAAGTAAAAACTTTGCGAATCAACAGCCCCGTGCTTTTTGCCAGGAGCCGGGGCTACGCGCGGCTCTGCTTTGCGTTTGCCGCAGAAAACAGTCTGGTCATGCACAGCCAGGCGATCAGCGGTCCTGTGCCGATGGCGAATACGAGCCAGTTCAGCGTGAGCGCAGAGACGCTGAACGAGGTAACCAACAAAAACAGCGAGATTCCCAGCAGCCTGCCGACATCGAGCGCGAACTCGCGCAGGACGACGTATTCGACCCGGTTGCGCGCACTTTGTTCATTGGTGCCGATCAAGTCAAAGACAGTCGAGATCATCGGCATCGAAAACAGCGGGTAGGCGATCGAGACGGCGATTCCGAAAGCGAGCAGCGTCACATAGCTCACCTGCCAGAAAAATAGGAGCAAGATGCCGGACATCACGATCGCTCCGATGAGCATGCCCCATTTGCGGTAGCGCGGAGCGTACCATTTGGCCGCAGCATAGTAGCTGCACAGCCCGACCGCCGATGTAATCAGCCAGAAGTTGCCGAGCGTCATCTCGCTTTTGGTGGCAATGTACACGAACAGCCCGATGATGAAGCCGAACACGCCCTCGCGCATCCCTTGCGCGGCCAGCGCGGCGGCAGCCCAGCGCCACTCCGGCTGCTCGCGCAGACAGCGAAAGGAGAAGCCCCAGGCGTACATTCCTTCCGATTGGCGCTTTTTCAGAAAAAAGCTGATGATGCCGCCGACGACAAACAAAGCGAGCGAGAGAGCGAAGATCAGGCGGTAGCCACTGCTGCCAGGCAGCCGGGAAATGAGCCAGCCCGACAGCCACGGAGCAAGCATGCCGCCGACAGAAGCGAGCAAGCCTGCCCAGCCGTTGAAACGGTCGCGGTTGTCCGGTCCGGTAATCTCGAAGTAGACGACATTGAAGGCAAGCCAAAAAAAGCCGACCGCCATCCCTTGCACCAGCCCGAGCGGGACAGCGTACGAGACGGCCAAAGGACCTGCCAGCAGCACGAGCACGTAAAAAAGCGCCGAGCCTGCCATCCCTGCCCGCAAGATGTTCATTTTGTTGAACCGTTTGACATAGGCGCCCGCGATCCAAAAGGTCAGGGCGCCAGCCAGATGGGTAGCAAATGTGAACCAGGCGATAGGGGCAAACTGGCTTTTTACCTTCCATAAATAGACGTTCACGAACGTGCCGGAGAGCGAGCCTGCGGCGATGAACAGTCCGTTCACCAGCAGCAGGAGCCGGGCCTGGCTGTCCAGCTCCCCCGGCTTGTGCTGCTCGGGAGAAGCGGCGCCCGCCGATTTCGCAAAGCTGTTGTTCTGCGGCTGGAAAAGAGCAGAAAGGCGGTTCTTCGTTTTTTGCTGCATACGATCACCCCGCTTCGTTAGTGGGCCATGAACATAACGTGCCCCACCTGGCAAGCTTTCAACAGGATGCAAAGCAAGTACCAGGTTTTTCTTGATTTAGAAAACGCTTTCAGCTATTGGCGGCCCAGGAAGCAGAAAGCCGAAGTTTTTTTCAGAATAGGAAGGAAAAAGGTGATTGGCAAACAAATAAGGAGAGGGATAGCGAAGGATCGCAATTCACAAGGGGGAACCAACATGGCGACGACCATTTTCAAAAACGGCCGCATCTACACGGGAGATTCGAGACATTTGTTTGTGGAGGCTGTTGTCGTGCGGGACGGGCTGGTCCACGATCTGGGCAGCGACGCGGACATGCTGCTGCAATACGGGCGAAGCGATGCGCAGGTGATTGACTTGCATGGCTGCACGGCAACGCCGGGTCTGATTGACAGTCACCTGCATCTCGGCTGGCTCGGACTGACCTTTTTGCAGCTAGATTTGCGGACAGCGCGCTCCAAGGACGAGATGTTGTCCCTCATCAGACAAAAGGCGGAGCAAACTGCCGCGAACGAATGGGTACAAGGCTTTGGCTGGGATGAGAACCTGTTTGTCGACGGCGGCGGCATCCCGACGATCGAGGAGCTGGACGCAGTAGCGCCGCATTGCCCGATTTTCTTGCCGCGCATTTGTGGACATGCGAACCTGGTCAATTCCCGGGCATTGGAGCTGTGCGGCTACCACCCGGACATCGAGGTTCCGGCCGGGGGCGTGATCGTGCGCGATTCGGCCACAGGAAAACCGACAGGCATGCTCTTGGAGACGGCGTCCAACCTGATTACGAAGCACATCCCCAAGCCTGGCTACGAGACGCTGAAAAACAGCTTGCGCAGCTCGATTCGCTACGCGATGGAGCACGGCCTGACAGGGGCGCATACCGAAGACTTGCGCGAGCTGAACGGGCTGGCGCAAACGTACCGGCTGTACGACGAGCTGGTCAACGGGGAGGGGCTTGGACTGCGCAGCCATTTGCTGGTCTACTACCCGCACATGCACGAACTGCGTGATTTGAACATGACGGCAGGCTCCGGCAATAGCCACGTGCAGATTGGCGCGGTGAAAATTTTTGCGGACGGGGCATTGGGCCGCAGAACCGCTTACTTGTCCGCGCCGTATGCGGACGATCCGACGACGAGCGGCTATCCCGTGCACGAGCAGGAGGAGCTGACCGAGCTGGTGCGGCAAGCCCGCGAGCTGGGGATGCCGATTGCCGTACATACGATTGGCGACAAGGCGCTGGAAATGGTACTCGACAGCCTCGACCAGTTCCCGGCTGTAGCCTATCGCGACCGGCTGATTCACACGCAGATTTTGCGCCCGGACTTGCTGGCGCGGCTGAACCATCCTAACCGGATCGCCGACATCCAGCCGCGTTTTCTCGCCGGAGACTTCCCGTGGGTCATCGACCGGGTGGGAGAGGAACGCATCCAGCATTCGTACATCTGGAAAACGATGATGAAACAAGGGATTATATGTGCGGCAGGCTCGGACACGCCAGTCGAGCCGATCAACCCGCTGCTCGGCATCCATGCCGCCGTGACGCGCAAGGCTCCGGGCGAGATGCACGACGGCTATCTCCCGCAGGAAAAGCTGACGATGGAGGAAGCGCTCCATCTGTTTACGCTGGGCGGAGCGCAAGTCACCAACGAAGACCACGTAAAAGGAACGCTGTCGCGCGGCAAATACGCGGACATGACGGTTTACTCCCGCGATTTGTTTGCCATCGACCCGGATGAGCTGCTCGACACAAAGGTCGTGATGACCGTCATCGGCGGCAAGGTCGTCTACAACAAATAGGAAAAACAGGTCGCGCCATCCAAACGACAAGAAAACCGGCTTTCGCATACGGAGCCGGTTTTTTGGACTGTTTTCCCATGCGCCCAATGTTGCGCCAGACGACGCGTCAGGCCGACAGCCTCGTCTGCCGCTTGCTCCGCAGCCATTTGACTACGTCGATTTCGGCAATCAGCACGCTGACTAAGACGAGCGCTGCGCCGATATACCCGCGCACGGTAAGGATTTCGCCCGCGAACAAAAACGCAAACAGGGCGGCGAAGACAGGCTCCAGCGAAAAAATCAGCCCGGTATGCGTCGGCGTCGTATATTTTTGCGCGACAGTCTGGACGACGAAGCCGATCGCGCTGCACAGGACGCTGAGAGCGAGCACGGCGACCCAGCCTTCTGCGGAATGCGGCAGGGCAGGCGATTCGAACAAACAGGAAAACAGCAGGCCGAGCAAGGCAGTAAAACCGAGCTGGTAAATGCCGAGTTGAATCGTGTCCGAAAACGAAGCCCATCTGCCCGTCACGGTGATGTGCGTCGCGTAGCAGAGCGCTCCGGCAATGCACAGCAAATCCCCCTGGCTGATGTGCAACTCGGAACTGAGCGTCAACAGGCCGATCCCGACCATCGCCAGTCCGGCGCCGACAAATACGCGCTTTTCCGGCCGATTGCGCAGCAGGATGGACAGCAGCGGGACGAAGATCACCGTCAGGCTGACCAAAAATCCGGCTTGCGAAGCGGTCGTCGATTTGACGCCGTTTGTGACCGTGGCAAACACGCCGAACAAAATCGTGCCGAGAATAAAGGCGTGGCCGAGCGTCTTGCGACTGGTGCCGCGCAGCCGCCTGTGAAAAATGGCAGCCGCGAGAACGAAGGCAATGCCGAAGCGGATGGCGATCAGGTTGAAGGTTTCCAAATCCTTCAGCCCCATTTGCATGAACAAATAAGAAGATCCCCAAAAAAGGGTAACCAGAAGCATTGCCAGATCGGCTTTTACTTGCGGTTTCATTTCCAGCCTCCTTGCCCGCATGAAACAGGCTAACCATGAAGAAATCGCGTTGCGTCATACTCAGTATAAGAGTATTGTTTGAATAAGAAAAATGAATGTTTATCATGCTTTTCATGAAAGGATTTAATGAAAAAGAAAGGAGGCAAAGCGACGTGAGTCTCGGCAAGTACGAAGTGTTTGTCACCGTCATCGAATCGGGGAGTCTGACAAAAGCAGGAGAAATGCTCGGCTTGACGCAGTCCGCCATCAGCCACGCCCTCGCCAGCCTGGAGCGGGAGTTCGGCTTCTCGATCCTGACGCGCGGGCGCTCCGGCATCAGCCTGACGAGCAACGGCGAGCGGCTGCTGCCGTACATGCGGGAAATGTTGCGGGCGCAGGAGCGGATGCAGCAGGAAGTGTACGCGATCAATGGCATGGAGGTGGGGACGGTGCGGATCGGGACGTTCACCAGCGTATCCACGCAATGGCTGCCAGGCATCCTCAAACGGTTTCAGGACTTGTATCCCGCCATCGAGGTCAAGCTGTTCGAAGGCTACTACGACGGAATCGAGAGCTGGATTCAGACGGGCGAAGTGGACATGGGCTTCGTCTCGCTGCCGACGACAGAAGACCTGGAGTCGATTCCGTTGAAAAAAGACCAGCTATACTTGCTCGTCACAGACGAACACCCGCTCTATCAGGAAGAGCGGGTGCATGTGAGCCGCCTGGCCGAAGAAACGTTCATCATGCCGAAAGAAGGCTGCGACAACGACATTCAGCGCTTGCTTGCGCAGTATCAGCTACAGCCGCGCGTCAAGTACGAGGTAGGGGACGACCACGCGATTATCGCCATGGTGCAAAACGGGCTGGGCATCAGCATCCTCCCGGAAATGATCCTGTTTTGCCTGCCGCCCAACATCCGCATGATTCCGCTCGCGGGCGAGCATTACCGTTCGCTCGGCGTGGCGGCGACGTCGTTTAGCAAGCAGTCGCCCGCAGCCAAACGCTTTTTGCAAGTCGTGACCGAGTGGGTGCGCGAGCAAGGGTAGAAAGACGCGGGTCACGACGACAAATCCCGCTCGGCAGGGACGGAGGCGGGCGTTTTCCGCCAAAACGGCACGTACAAAAGCGAAAAGAGCGCGACAGCAACCCCTTCCAGCGAGAGGATGTACCACGGATACGGCCCCAAAAAGTCGATGAGGCTCGGATTGTCCGGCTTGCGCGAGACGAAGAGATAGTTGCCGCCTGTCCAGGCGTTCGCGACGAGCGCCACAACCAGAAGCGCGTTGAGAAACCCCATCGTTTTCAGCACGGAGCGAAAAGTCGGGCGACAGCCTTCCACCCACGTCATGTACAGGCAGGCGAGAATAATCCCGGCATGGGCGACAAAAAAATGCACAAAGCGAAAGTGCGGGAACGGATAAAACAACTCGGGCGTAAGCAGTGCCTGGGCTGCGCCGCCGATCCCGGCAAAAAAAGCGATCTCGTACACGCGATAGCTTCTGGCAAGCAGCATGATGACAGACAGCAGGAGCGTGACGCTGCACAGTTGCAAAGGCAGCGTATAGGCAGCCGACCAGCTATCCGTCAGCACATGCCAGAGTTGAAAAGCCACCTCGGACAAGAGCAGCACGCCAGCCAAAGCAAACCGAAAGGCGCGCTTGGCCGCAGGTGCTTGCAACTGGCGGCGAAACAGGTACAAAAGCAGCAGCAGGCCAAGGGTAACCGCGAGAGCCAGCAGGTGCGGGAGCGAGAAAAGCTGAAAAGGCTCCCCGGAAATGGTCAACGAAAAAGAAGGCGAGTTCATCTGATCCTCCCTGGGGGATGTTTGTTCGGCGCAAGCTGTAGGGGCCTGGCGGAAAGGCTTTCGCAAGCTTCTATGTATAATTGAGAGAATTCACGAAATTTTAACACAAGCTTGCTTGGCGGATATCAATCATCGGTTATAATGTAACTAGACTAACGTACATCATTGAGAGGAGATATAGTCTTGAACTTGGTGCTCACGGAAAAACAGTGCAAATCTTGCCAGGCTCGCTTGACAGATTACGAGATCGAGAACAATGGTGCCCTTTGCATGGATTGCTACAAGGAAGAACAAAGCGAGCAAAAGTAGCAGCACGACGCAAGTCAGCATGTTGCCACACACTATAGATAGAAGTCTGACGCATCATGACCCTCTCCAAGCGAGAGGGTTATGATTTTTCGAAAAAACCATTGGAGTCATCGCCCCAATGGTTTTTTTCGTGGCCAAAAAAGCTACGCTTCCCAAACCGATGCGGAATCTTTGCCCCTAATGGTATGCTGCGGGCTGCCAAAGCCGTGCAAAGTCGTATTGTGATGGGCGATGATGTCGGCTGCCTTGAGGGCGGGGGAGTCTACGGTGGAGTGGCAATCGCTGACGAGTGTCACATCGTAGTTCAAAGAAATGGCGCTTCTGCACGTCGTATCCACACAGTAGTCGGTTTGAAAGCCAACGACGATCAGCTTTTCAATGGACATCGATTGGAGCTTGTCGTGCAGGCCTGTTTCGTAGAAAGAGTCTGGCGCTGTTTTGTGAACCACCGGATCGGTTTCTTCCGGCTTGATGGAAGCGGGAATTTCCCAGCCTGGCGATCCGAAAACCAGTTCCTCCGCTTCATGATGCTGCACGTAGATAACGGGAAGTTCGCGTTCTCTCGCCTCCGCGATCAGGCGTTTGATCCGCTCGACGATTTGTTGTCCCTGGTAGCAGTGTTCTACGAGCAAGTTTTGTACATCGACGACGAGCAAGGCAGTTTTCTTCATCCGACAGTCATCCTCCCCACGTATCATGAATCTCTCTCATTATAACGGACAGGCATGAACATGGAAGAGAGGGAATGAAAAAACTGGAAAAAATCTCGCGTCGGCGAAGCGTCTATTCCTCTGGCAACGGAATGATTAGCTCCATCCGGCGGCTGCCGTCCTTCGCGCTCACTTCAAACAGGATCAGCATGAGCGTGCTGTTCGGTTCGGCTTTTTTCACCTTCACGGTTTGCGTGAAGTCGCCCCATTCCGGAGCTCCGGCAGAGGTTTGGAAAAAGCCTTGCGTCAGCTCGTTGTGCCCGTCTTCCACGACGTAGTTGACGACGGCTTCGAACACTTGCGCCTGCCCTTTTACTTCAAATGTATCCTCCCCTGTTTTTTTCACGGTGACATTGCGAAAAATATCATTGGCATAGACGGTTTCTTTCGTTTCCGGCTGCTCGGCAGGCGGCTGTTCTGCCGGAGTCTGCGGCTGGGCAGGGGCTGGCGTTTCCGGCTGCGTGACAGGCGGATTTTCCTGCGCAGGCGGAGCGCTCGTGCAGCCTTGCAACAGACCGACTGTCAACAAGACGAAAAGAAGCTTTTTCATAGTATCCCTCGATTCTGTCGAGATTGTGGGTGGAGCTGTTCACTTGGTAAGACGTAAAAAAGCCGTACGGTGTTACAAACTACTGGTCATACCACTTCGAATCTGTGCTAAAATGGGGAGGTAGCAGTAACCACTATTCCTAGAAAGCTGGTCTGATAAGAATGGTACAACAAACATTTCGCACGGAAAAAGACTTTCTCGGTGAAAAGGAAATTCCCGTAGATGCCTACTATGGCGTGCAAACGATGCGGGCGACAGAAAACTTCCCGATTACCGGGTATCGTCTTCATTCTTCCCTGATTATCGCAATGGCAATGGTCAAAAAAGCGGCGGCCCTTGCGAACATGGAGGTTTCCCGTCTGAATCCGCGACTCGGCAATGCGATTGTGGCAGCCGCGCAGGAGATCATTGACGGAAAATGGCACGATCAATTCATCGTGGACCCCATTCAGGGCGGTGCGGGAACATCCATTAACATGAATGCGAACGAAGTGATCGCCAACCGCGGTCTGGAGCTTATCGGAGAGAAAAAAGGAGATTACTTCCATCTCAGTCCAAATACACACGTCAACATGTCGCAGTCGACCAACGACGCTTTCCCGACGGCGATCCACATCGCGACGCTCGATTTGCTGGAAAAGTTGCTCGTGACCATGGAGACAATGCATGACGCTTTTGGCCAAAAAGCAAAAGAGTTCGATGACGTCATCAAGATGGGGCGCACGCATTTGCAGGATGCCGTTCCGATCCGTCTCGGCCAGGAGTTCGAAGCGTATCGTCGCGTGCTGGAGCGCGATATCAAGCGGATCAAGCAATCCCGCCAGCACCTGTACGAAGTGAACATGGGGGCGACTGCTGTCGGGACAGGCCTGAACGCCGACCCGCGCTACATTACCACCGTGGTCAAGCATCTGGCGGAAATCAGCGGCTTCCCGCTCGTCGGGGCGGAGCATCTCGTAGACGCTACGCAAAACACGGACGCGTACACAGAAGTATCCGCAGCGCTGAAAGTATGCATGATGAACATGTCCAAAATCGCCAACGACCTGCGTCTGATGGCATCCGGACCGCGTGCGGGACTGGGCGAGATTTCGCTGCCAGCGCGCCAGCCAGGCTCTTCGATCATGCCGGGCAAAGTCAATCCGGTCATGGCAGAGGTCATTAACCAGGTGGCATTCCAGGTAATCGGAAACGACCACACCATTTGCCTCGCTTCCGAAGCAGGTCAACTGGAGCTGAACGTAATGGAGCCGGTGCTGGTCTTCAACCTGCTGCAGTCGATCAGCATCATGGACAACGCATTCCGCGCCTTTACGCGCTATTGCCTGGAAGGAATCGAGGCAAACCGCGAGCGGATGAAAGAATACGTAGAAAAAAGCGTAGGCGTCATCACAGCCGTCAACCCGCATCTCGGCTATGAAACGGCTGCCCGCATTGCGCGCGAAGCGATTTTGACCGGAAAATCGGTGCGCGAGCTGTGCTTGCAGTACAACGTCCTGACGGAAGAAGAGCTGGACCTGATTCTCGATCCGTTCGAGATGACTCATCCGGGTATTGCTGGCGCTTCCCTGTTGGATCGCGAATAATCGTAAAACGGAATGTGTGCAAAAACTCCCGCCCTTGTCTGAAACTGACGAGGCAGCGGGAGTTTTTTTGTACAGATTAAGAATGGATAAGATTGTTGTCCAGTATAAAGGCAACTAAAGCTGCGCCAATCGCTTGGCACAGCCAAGTTTTCTAGTCGACACACAATTGTTTCGCGGGAGAGCTTGCGACCCGCCCTTTGTCAAAGCTTACGGAGTGCCAGCCTGCTTTTGCGGCAACTGGTCCAGGCTTTTAAATTCGTAGCCGCGCTTGCGGGCCTCGTCGATGATGGACCCGAGCGCATCTGCGTTGTCCTTGGAAACAGAGTGCAAGAGAATCACGGCTCCCGGATGCAACTGGCTCATGACGCTGTCAAATGCGTACTTCGCCCCGCGCTGCACTTTTGTATCCCAGTCCTTGTAGGCGATCGACCAAAATACGTTCGTATAGCCCAGCTCCTTGCTGACGGCGAGTGTGCGGTCGCTGAAAATGCCTCTGGGCGGACGCAGGTAACGCATGTTCGCCTGTCCGGTCACTTTGGCGACTGCCTCGCTGACCCGTGTCAGCTCCTCCTTGATTTTTTCGTTGGACACGGTCGTCATGTCCGGATGGCTCCAGGAGTGGTTGCCGATGAGATGGCCTTCTTGCGTCATCCGCTTCAACAGTTCAGGCTGTTCCTTGACGTAATGGCCCGTCACAAAAAAAATCGCGGGCACTTTTTTCGCTTGCAGCGTGTCCAGGATCGCCGGGGTAAAGCCGTTTTCATACCCGTTGTCAAATGTCAAATACAGCTCTTTTTTCGACGTGTCTCCCAAAAAAACAGCGCCGTGCCGATCTACAATGCTTTTGAAGCCTTCTTCGTTGATCGAAGGAAGCTGTCCATTCTTGCTTTTTTTGAAGCCGAAATGGTATGGATGGTCCTGATGGGCGACAGCCGCATGCAGCGGCAGGGTGAACGCCAAAAGCAGAATGGCGCCAACGTGAAGCAGCTTTTTGTAGCGTGGTTTCATCATTCTGGCACTCCTTTCCTATCCCAAGTCATGACGGTAGCACGGACGTTTCCATCCAAAGTTTGTCCAGTCCCCATGCAAATATGTAACGAGCAGGGCGGGAAACGGGGACGGCAAGTTGGGTAAAACTTGCGCGGCGGAAAGGGACAGTGAACCATGCCAGGCAAAAGACGTTTGTCATATAGTATCAATGTCGACGGAAAAGCCGCTGACGACAGGCATGTCATCATCCGTTACCAGGAGGTGTAGTCATGGATTGGTTGAGGTATTTGCGTGACGCTGTTGGTGAGGACGAATATATTGAAGAGATCGAAGTCAAGGTAGAGTACGAGGACGGCACCAAGAAAAAGTGGATCTTCTCCAAAAATCAGGACCCGGTCCTGGAAGACGACGACGATGAAGAGGACGAAGACTGATTTCTTGCTAAATACGAAAAAAAGATACGCTCGCCAAGGAGGCCACTGAAGAACTTAGGTTTTGCCGGTGATCTGAGATTTTTGTAAAAAAATAAGCGACACCTGTTCCGTTTTTCCTGGCAGGTGTCGCTTTTTTGTTACTGCATTTCCCTTTTTTTAGTCCGCCAATTTCAGTATACGCTTGAGATTAACCGCGAATATCGCCATAGCGCCTTGCAGCTCCATACCTAACAAGCCCGAGGATGTAGCTACATCATACCCGTGCCTATGCTTGAGTTCGCTATTCTTGGCTTCAATTCACGTTCATGCCCGCTGCCTTGCTTTTCTCAATGAGTGCCTGGAGTTGCTTGCCGTCGCTTTTTTCTCCTGTCGTAACCACGGCCGCCGTATGATCCGTTCCTCGGTCAAGGCGAGATGTGTCTTGTATCCAAAGAACGAGGAATCCGCACTTTTGTGGCCAACTCGCGCGTCCTGATCTTCTGAAATTCGCAATTGCTCCACGTCATCTTCGACGGTTTCTTGGAGCAGATTCAACGGCTCCGTAATTTTAGGCAACTGGGCGATGCCAAGCCGTGTCTGTGTGACAGTGGCCTCTCGCCAAGGCGTATCTTTTTGCTTTCCAAATCTGCTATCATGAAACATATTTTACGAAGATGAGGCAGGTAGGGGCAATGAGCTTTTCAATCAGCCAGCAAATGATAAAAGAATGGTGTGGCCGACTCTCCTTTGAACGGGGAAAAGCGTTTTACCGCTCGCAAAAAGTGAGCATCGACCACTTCCAGCCCGAGCCTGCCCGCGTCCGGGCCACCGTGCGGGCGGGCAGCCACGACTATCGGGTGATGCTCGAACTGGATGAGGCAGGGCTCGTGGCGGCGTGTAGCTGTCCGACGCTGCATTCGTATGAACAATACTGCCAGCATATCGCGGCGGCTCTTTTGGCAATGCGCGATCTGTCAGCGGACGATTTGGCGCCACAGGCGAGCCGGGGGACGCGTTTACCGGGTGCGGACGGCTCCGCCGCAAGCGAAGCGCAACTGACGCAGGGCATTTTCGATCTGTTCGGCAAGCCGCGTCCGCACAGCATAGGCACGCGAAAAGCGCTGTTCGACCAGCGAGCGTTGCTGGAGCTGGAAATCATTTGCAAAGTGATACCGTATGGCTTTCGCAAATCGATAATCGGGCTTGAACTGAAGCTGGGGCCGAAGCGGCTGTACGTCGTAAAAAACATTCGCGAGTTTTTGAAGCGGCTGGAGAGCAGGCAGCCGACCGTCTTTTCCGCGCATTTTACTTACGACCCGGAAAGCCACCGCTTTTTGCCCGAGCAGGAGGCGATTCTCCAGGAGCTGATCCGCGTGTTCCAGCATGAAAAGCTGTATCGGGAGACGGCTGGCTACGGCTATCAGGAGCCAAAGCCGGTGGGGACGGAGCGCACGTTGATTTTGCCGCCGTTTGCCTGGGACAAGCTGTTCGATTTGCTCGGGCAGGCTCCCGGTGTGCGCGTCCAGCAGGGCGAGCGCACGTATGAGCAGTTTCAGGCGCAGACGGGAAAGGTGCCGCTGCAGTTCGCCTTCGATGCGGGGGAGCGCGAAAACGAGTATCGGCTGACAGTGGACGGGCTTGCCGAGCTGACCGTGCTGGAGGCGTACGGGTTTGTCCTGCACGGCGGCGTCTGGATGCGGCAGTCCGCTGACGCGTGCAAAAGTCTCGCGCAGCTCAAGCAGATGCTGGAGGCGCATCAGCGCGAGGACATCGCGGTTCCGCAGGAGAAAATGGAGTCGTTCATGACCAGGGTCGTCCCTGGGCTGATGAAGCTGGGCAGCGTGCAGATCGCGCAGGCGGTCGCCGATCGGATCGTCCAGACGCAACTGCAGGCGCGGCTCTATTTGGACCGGGTACGGGAGCGGCTGTTGGCCGGGCTGGAGTTTCAGTATGGCGACATCGTCATCAATCCGCTGGCAAAAGAGACGAATGGGCAACAGCGCCGCAACGATCAGATTTTGCTGCGCGACGGCGAGCGGGAGCAGCGCATTTTGGAGCTGATGGACAACAGCGCGTTCACCCGGACCGAAGAGGGGTATTACCTTGAAGACGAGGAAGCCGAGTTCGAGTTTTTGCACCAGACCGTCTCCGAGCTGGAAAAATGGTGCAAGGTGTATGCGACGACGGCGGTCAAGCTGCGGCTGCACTCCTTGCACGCGCCGCCCAAAGTGAAAGCCGATGTGAACGAGCGGACGAACTGGCTGGAGGTTCGCTTCGATATCGAAGGCTTTCCGCCCTCCGAAATCAAACAACTGCTGCAGGCGCTGGAGGAAAAGCGCAAATATTACCGCTTGCCGACAGGAGCGCTGCTGCCGCTTGATACAAAAGAATTTGAACAGATCAACCGGTTCCTGGATGAGCTGGGGATTCGCCAGGCGGAATGGATCGGGAACGGCTTTGCGCTCCCGGCCTTTCGCGGCTTGCGCTTGCTCGATTCGTCCCAGCCGGGCAAGACGGTGCAGTTGGGCAAGGCGCTGCGGAGCTTTTTGGAAAATATGCGCAACCCGGACAATCTCGACTTCCACGTTCCGGACACGATGCAGCCTGTGCTCCGCGATTACCAGAAGTTCGGCTTCCAGTGGCTGATGACGCTCGCCCACTACGGCTTCGGCGGCATTTTGGCGGACGATATGGGCCTTGGCAAAACGGTGCAAAGCATCGCGTACATCCTCGCCAAGCTGCCGGACATTCGCCGCGAAAAGCAGCCGGTGCTGATCGTCTCGCCTGCGTCGCTTTTGTACAACTGGCGCAACGAGCTGCACAAGTTTGCTCCTGAGCTGAGCGTGCGCGTCGTGGACGGCAGCAAGGAAGAACGGAACCAGGCGCGAAAGGAAGCGGGAGATGCCGATGTGTGGATTACGTCTTATCCGCTGCTGCGCAGAGATTACACGGAGTACGCCCAGCGCACGTTCCATACGCTGATTCTGGACGAGGCGCAGGCGTTCAAAAACTATGCGACACAGACGGCGCAGGTCGTGAAGCGCATTTTTGCCAAGCACCGCTTTGCCTTGACGGGGACGCCGATCGAAAACAGGCTGGAGGAACTGTGGTCGATCTTCGACGTTGTGTTTCCACAACTGTTTCCCGGGCGCAAGGAATTTCAGGATTTGCCCCGAGACGCCATCGCCAGGCGTGCGCGGCCGTTCCTTTTGCGCAGGCTGAAAACCGAGGTGCTGCGTGAGCTGCCGGAAAAAATCGAATCGCTGCAAGCCACCGAGCTTTTGCCGGAGCAAAAAAAGCTGTACATCGCGTACTTGGCGCAGTTGCAGCAGGAGGCCGCCAAACATTTGCACGAGCGCACCTTTGACAAAAACCGGATCAAAATATTGGCCGGCTTGACCCGGCTTCGCCAGCTTTGCTGCCATCCTGGCCTGTTCGTGGAAGGCTACGAAGGCAGCTCGGCCAAATTCGAGCAACTGCTGGAAGTGCTGGAGGAATGCCGGAGCGCGGGGCGGAGGGTGCTTTTGTTCTCGCAATTTACGGAAATGCTTTCGATCATCGGACGAGAGCTTGGGGCTTACGGCGTCCCGTTTTTTTACCTGGACGGCAACACGCCAGCCGCCCGGCGCATCGAGTTGTGCAACCGATTTAACGACGGAGAGGGCGACTTGTTTCTCCTGTCTTTAAAAGCCGGGGGAACAGGCTTGAACCTGACCGGAGCCGACACCGTCATTTTGTACGATCTGTGGTGGAATCCGGCTGTAGAGGAGCAGGCGGCGGACAGGGCGCACCGCATCGGGCAAAAAAACGTCGTCCAGGTCATTCGGCTGGTCGCGCAGGGGACGGTAGAGGAAAAAATGTACGAGCTTCAGCAAAAGAAAAAGCATTTGATTGAGGAAGTCATAGCGCCAGGCGAGGAAGCGATCTCCTCCATGAGCGAAGATGACATTCGGGAAATATTGATGATCGGCTAAAGCGGCCCGACTTGCGTCCTTTGTGCGCAGGTCCGGCCGCTTTTTCGCGCGTGGAATTGGCAAGTTCCCAAGGGTATTTGTCCGTTTCGTCAACCTGCGCGCATGAATATTTTAGGAAGAAGGTGAGCGCTTTAACAAGGAACGTGGGGGGGAAGGAAATGGAACAATACGTCATCAAGCCATGGGACACCCGGGACGACGGCCAACCTGCGCCTGTCGACTGGGATATGCAAGTACCTCCGGAAGTCGATGCGATCGCGGAGCTCGTCATGAAAGAATACGAGATGTCCGTCAGCAGCAAGACGCTGATTACCTCGAAGCCGGACAAAGGCGGCGCGATCTGGCGGATCGAGACAGACAAAGGGCCGCGCAGTCTGAAAGTGCTGCACCGCACACCGGAGCGGAGTCTTTACAGTGTTGGCTTGCAGGAATACGTCGTCAGACAGGGGGCCAGAGTTCCCGCGCTCATTCCGGCCAGAGACGGAAAGCTCTTCGTGGAAAAGGGCGGAAAGCTGTGGATTGTCACGGACTGGATTGCCCTTACGCAAGCGACCAAAGTAGACTTGGCAGGAGCGCAGGAGCTGTGCTTCGGCCTGGGAGAATTTCATCGACATTCGAAAGGATACGTGCCGCCACAAGGGGCGAAAAATTCTTCCCGCCTGTACCGTTGGCCCAACTACTATCAAAAGATTGCCAAAAAAATCGGCTGGATGCGTGAGATGGCAAAAGCCTATCGGGAGACGACCGCAAGCAACTCGATTTTATCTGTCGTAGACAAGTATGAGCGACAAGCATTGGATGCGCTGGAGCGTCTGAAGGCATCTGCCTATCCAAGAATGGTGCAGATGGGTGAACCGCACTGGGGAGTAGTTCATCAGGACTATGGCTGGTCCAATGGACAGAATGGACCAGGCGGGCTTTGGGTCATCGACCTGGACGGTGTGGCTTACGATTTGCCGTTCCGCGACCTGCGCAAGCTGATTACAAGCACAATGGACGACATGGGTGTCTGGGATTTGACGTGGATGAGAGGAATGATCGAGGCGTATCACCGGGCTAACCCGCTCGATCGGGAGTCATTTGAGGTGCTTTTGATCGACCTGGCGGCGCCAAATGAATTTTACAAGCATCTGAAGGAAATGTTTTACGATCCTGTCACGTTCTTGAACACGGAAGCAGAGGCCATCCTGCAGCGAATCCTCTCCACCGACCAGACAAAAGACCAGGCATTGGCGGAGCTGGCGAAAGACATCAGCCAGTACCAGCCCGGCGATTACACCCAGGCTGCCGTCCCGGCCACGACCGTGCGCCAAACGCCTGCGAGTGCATCAGATCAGGCAAACTGGCAGCTCGCTTCGCCAAATCCGGCGGCAAAAGGTGAGAGCAAGCCAGTCGATGTGGAACCCGGAAAGCTTATTCGTCTCCCCGAAAAAGAAAGTAAGCCTGTTCGAACTGCTGTGGCCGCGAAAAAGCCGCCAGTCAAAGAAGAACGGCGGGTTGAAGCAGCAAGAGAAAGCGGGAAACGGGAAAAGGAAAAGGAAAAGGAAAAGGAAAAGGAAAAGCTGCCAGATGTCGTGCTCTTCCCTAATCCCGAGCTGCCTTTCGCAGAGACAACGACGCCAGCGAGCAGGCAGAGCGAGCGCTTGAAGCCGATAGTAGCTACTGTGAAAAAAGCCGGGAGCAAGCCAGTGAAGAAAAAGGCAGCGTCAACCGGCTCGGCAAAAACAGCAAGCAAAACGGGCAAGAAAACCGTTCTGAACAAAAGTTCGGTCGCCAAAAAAGCAAGCGCCAAGCTGCCCGCAGGAAAAGCGCTCAAAAAGACTGGCAAGTCGAACGAAAAAGCAAAAACAGGAACCCAACTTGCAAAACGGTCCAGTTCTCCCCGAGGCACTCAGCATGCAGCCGTCAAGCATCCTTACAAAAAGGCAGCAGCTCCAAGCCGCAAATTGACCAGTAATCAGGCAAAGAAGCCGCGCGCGGTGAAAGCAAAAAAAACAGGCAGAAACATGCGATGAGTAGTGTCAGGAAAGGAGAATTCGGATGAAGGTAGTCATGATCTGTACGGAAAAGCTGCCCGTTCCCCCGGTACGGGGCGGTGCCATCCAGACGTATATAGCCGGGATCGCGGATACGCTCGGGAAGCATCACGACCTTACCATTTTAGGGACGTCGGACCCAACGCTCGCCATGGACGAACGTGTGCGAAATGTTCGCTATGCGCGTGTGAATGGACACGGTGTCTTCGAAATCTACGCCCAGGAAGTTCTCGCGTTTTTGCGAGCGAATGCATACGATGTGATTCACGTGTTCAACCGACCGCGGCTGGTTCCCTTGATTCGCGAAGTATGCCCGAACGCACGGATCGTACTGAGCATGCACAACGACATGTTCGATGCGGCGAAAATTCCCCCGGCGGAAGCGGCGAGCGCCATCGCCAACACGTCGACGATCATCACGATCAGCGATTATGTAGGACGCGTCCTTGCGTCGCTCTACCCGGAAACGCAAGGGAAACTGCGCACGATCTATTCCGGTGTCGATCTACAGACGTTCGTCCCGTGGGAGAGCTCGCAGGCTGCACGAAAAATTCGCCAGGAGCTGCGGGCTGCCCACAACATCGGGAACAGGCAGGTCATTTTGTTCGTCGGCAGACTGACCCCGAAAAAAGGGGCGGACATCCTCGTGCGGGCGATGAACGAGCTTTCGGCCTACGAATCCAACATCGCGCTTGTGCTGGTCGGAGGCTCCTGGTACGGCGTCGATAAAATCAGCGACTATGTCGCCTATGTGCGCGCGCTGGCGGATCGTTCGCCGATTCCTGTCATCACGACAGGCTATGTGGCAGCAGAGAACATCCACCACTGGTTTTGGGCAGGCGATATCTTTGTCTGTCCTTCGCAATGGGAGGAGCCGCTCGCCCGCGTCCACTACGAAGCGATGGCTGCAGGGCTGCCGTTTGTGACGACAAAACGCGGGGGCAATGCGGAAGTGATTATCGGCGGAAACGGCCTGCTCGTCGAAGAGCCGGAAAACCCGCAGTCTTTTGCCACTCAACTGAAGCAGCTTCTGTCCAGCCGCGACCTGCAGCGCAGAATGGGGAACAGCGGCCGACAGTTGGCGGAACAGCGGTTTACGTGGGAGCGCGTGGCCCGGGAAGTGCTGGACGTATGGAGGAACTTGTAGCGTGAGCTGACAGGACGCAAATACCCACTTTTTTCGAGAGAGAGGGGAGAAGTGGGTGTTTGGTCCGTTTTTCTTGCGGGGGAGAAAGGGACAAGCCTGCGGCAGGCAGGCGCACAAGCTCGCCACAAGCTTGTCCAAAAGCTGTGCAAGCAAAGACGGAAAAAAGCGGCTCCCCCACTCCCGGCTTTTTAAGCGGAAGCGCCAATGTCTTTTGGCGCATGGTGAAAACCAAGCAGGAGTGGGAGGACGAAGCGAGGCGAAGAAATCAAAGTACTTTGGCTGAACCTTCGATTACTTTCAGGGTGACGGGCGCTGTCTCTTCCGCTTCGTCTGTGGCGGCGGCTGCTTCCGGCGGAGGGGCGTCGGGAATGATGGCGGCAATGCGGTTGAGCGGGATGAGAATACAACTGCCGTAGCTTCCGTCAAGCTTCAGCTCGATGATGCCGTCGTCGACTCTTGTGAGCTGCCCCACCCGGTAAGGGCGGCTGTCTGGTCCCCAATCGGACGTGAGAATGACTTCGACTGTCCTGTTTTGCCTCATGCATTTGTACAGCTCTTTTCGCAGCCCTTCCACGCTTTCCTGCTCGGGCGTGTCTTCTGCTTCTACGTCCACGTTGACAATCGGGGCGGGGATGACGAGCGGTTTCGGTGCTTCAAACTGGACGATCGGCGCCTCGACCTGGACGGTGGGCGTGGCGCTCGTGACAGACACGTGGGGAGCGGGCGTGGTGACTTTTACATTCGGGGCGCGCACATGGAGGCGGACGACCCGGTTCAGCCTGTCGAGCAAGCGCCTGGTCGCCTGGCCAGACGAGCGGCGTCTGCTGCGGGAGACTGACTTCGCCCGTGTCTTCTTTTTCGCAGATCCCAAGAGAATGCACCTCCTACTGTCATGCTTTATCATATTCAGCGCGGAACGGAGAGAAATGGACAAATACCCTTGCCAAGAAAAATCAGGCAGGAAATGATTAGGGAATTTAGCGGAAATTTTTAAAAACAAATGGAAAATCGTGTATACTATTCAGGTAATCTCAAAAAGAGAGATGGAGGTTTCACCATGAATCAAATGCCAATGACCCCAATGGGAGTGGGGAAGCTATTGGACAAAAGCTTTAACGTATATCGCCAGCATTTTGGGGCGTACTTTTTTCTGGCTCTTATTTGGTTTGGCCCGTTTTTGCTTTTACAACAGCTACTCCTGGTCGACCTTAGCAGTGTACCGCTACTCATGCAGGATACCGAAGGACTGGAATTTTGGGAATCGATGGGGGAAAAGTTTGGGGGGCAGGAAGAGATGGTCACCCAAAACGTCGGCCTGCTCTTGCTGTATGTGTTTTTGGTCGCGCCTCTGACGATGGTCGTGGCCTATCCGCAGTTGATTGCGGGCGCCACCTTGCTGACGAAATCTGTATGGGAGCAGCAAACGGTTGATTTGAAGGCCGCGCTGAAAGGCGCATTGGGACGCTTTTGGCCGCTTGTCGGAAGCACCCTCGTCTACGGACTGCTCATGCTCGCGGTGACGTTCGGGTTTGCCCTCGTGTTTTTGTTCATCGGCTTTTTGCTCGTGATGGCTACCGGCAATTCGATTGACACGTTTTTTGACTCGGGAAGCGAGTTCAATCCGTTCCTCTTCATCATTGTCTTTTTGTTTGGCTACATTTTGTTTTTGATCGGCATGCTTCTAGTGCCGGGCTACTTCCTGCTCAGATGGAGCTTTTACTTGCCGCTTGTCCTGTTTGAAAAGGGCGGCGTCGGCATCGGGAAAAGCTGGCATTTGACAAAAGGAAATTTTTGGAGGCTATTTGCGATTTTCATTGTTTTGAGCCTTCTGTATTCGATCTTTTCCGGCGGCATCCAGGTGGCCATCATGGGAATTTTGGGGACGTCGATCATTTCGCAGATCATCATGGTCGTGTTGAGTTGCCTGCTGATGCCGTGGATCGCGATTGTTTATGCGCTCGCTTACTTCGACTTGCGCGTCCGAAAAGATGGAACAGACCTGCAGGAGCTGATGAACAGGCAGTTGGAGCAGGCAGCAGACCGTCCTTCTACACAGGAGCCGGGAGCAGCGCATGAATAGCACAAATCCTTGGGCAGCCGACAAGGAGCATTTGCAGGAAATTTTGCAGCGCGACGAATTTCAAGCCCTGCACACGGAAGGGGAGAGCTGGCTTGTGCGAGTGAGCGATTTTTTGCTCGAATGGCTTGCCAGGCTGTTTTCGTGGTCGGACATTCCTTCGGGTGCGGCGACGACGGCATCGACGGTCGTGCTGGTCGTCGCGGCGCTTTTGCTGGTGATGGTCATTTTCTGGCTGTTCCGCCGAATGGTATGGGAGCAAAAGCGGAAGGCGTCCCTGTTTGTCCACGGTGAAAAAATCCGCTCTCATGCCGATTACTTGCGGGAGGCACAGGAGTGTGCCGACCGCGGAGAATGGCGTGAGGGCGAACGTTCCTTGTTTTTGGCGTTGCTCGTCTACATGCAAAAACAGTCGTGGATTCGCATTGAACAGTGGAAGACGAACTGGGAGTACGCAGACGAAATCGAGGCCAACCACCCGGAGGCGAAGGCGCTGTTTCGCCGCTATGCCCGGGCGTTCGAGCAAGCTTGGTACGGGCAGGTAGCTGTGGACAAAGCAGACTATCTGGAGCGCATCCGCGAGCTTGCGCAGATTTTGGACGGGGAGGGACAGCATGAATAGCCTGAGAACGTATCGCGTGGGCATCAGCGTGGCGATCGTGCTGCTCGTCGTCGTCGGATGGTTTATCGTCAAGCCTGTAGCCACGAAACTGCCTCCTTATCTGGCATCGTCGGCACAGCCGGACGGAATCAAGGCGGTGCTGCTTCTGCTGGAGGAAAAAGGCAGCCAGGTTAAGGAGTGGCGGCAGCCGATGCATTTGCTGCCGAAGCCAGCGGGCCAGGCGCTGCTTGTCGTCGAGCCGGACAACCTGAGCGCGAACGAGCAGGATGACTTGCTCGCATGGGCCAGCGGCGGAAACGACCTGTTTGTTTTCTCCGAGCGACCGATCTTGTGGGCCGGCTTGCCGCTTGAAGCGAAGTATATGGAAGAGAAGGGCAACCAGGAACGAAATGTGCAGGGGCAGTTGCTCGCTGAAGGGCTGCTGGGCCAGGCAAAAACACAGGCCAGATGGAAAGAGGCGGAGGGGCTGGAGCCGCTTTTTTACGACGACCAAGGAATCCTTGCGGGAAAAGTCCAGGTAGGAGCCGGAAGCATCTCGTACTTTTTGGTCCCGGATTGGTTGACGAATCGAAAAATTGGCGAGCTGTCTCACTTCGAGGCGGTGTGGCCGCATTTGCAAAAAAACTGGTCCGCGATCTGGGTGGACGAATACCATCACGGGCTGCAGGAGAAGCCAGGGCTTTTGGCGATCTATCCCGGCTGGCTGGTGGCAGCGCTCGTCCAGTTGGCCGTCGTGCTGCTTTTGTTCGTCTGGTGGAAAGGGAAGCGGTTTGGCCCTGTCTACACATTGCGCGAGTGGACGGTTCGCCGGGGGGACGAGACGCTTTTAGCCGTGTCGAGCTGGTATGAGCGCCGGGGACTTGCGCGTGACGCGCTGGCGCATAGGGAAGCGTATATGCGCCAACTGATGCACGATCGCTGGGGCGTTCACCAAAAAGCGGACCGCGCCGAGATTTTGCGCTGTGCCCGGCTACGCTGGAGCGAGCAGGCAGTCACCAGGCTTGCCGAGCTGCTGGATCGGCTGGAGCAAGCCCGCAGCGGAACCGGATATTCGGCGAAGCGGCTTTTGGCAGACAGTCTTTTGCTGGATGAGATCATTACGCAACTGATGAAGGAGTGACATAACAATCGTGGAGCAATTGTTGCAACAGATGGAAAAAGAACTGGTCGGACAGCGGCAAAACATTCGGCTGCTCGTGGCCGCCTTGCTCGCTGGCGGTCACGTACTGCTGGAGGGAGTGCCAGGGATCGGAAAGACCAAAATGGTCCGCACCTTGTCGGGGCTGATCGGGGGAGAGAGCAGGCGCATCCAGTTTACGCCTGACATGATGCCTTCGGATATTATCGGCCATGTCGTTTTCAACATGCAGGACAACCGCTTTGAGACGATCAAAGGCCCTGTATTCGCGAATTTGCTGCTGGCGGACGAGATCAACCGCACACCGCCGAAAACGCAGGCGGCTCTCCTGGAAGCGATGGAGGAAGGCCAGGTGACGATTCACGGAGTCACGTACCCGTTGCCCGAGCCATTTTTCGTCGTCGCCACGCAAAACCCGGTCGAGTACGAAGGAACTTACGTGCTGCCGGAGGCGCAACTCGACCGCTTTTTGTTCAAGCTGACGATGCAGTATCCGTCGCATGAGAGCGAAAAGCAGATTCTGGTCCAGCACGTCCGGCACACAGGCGGGCAGGAGGCGAAGCAAGCGCCGATCTGCAGCCTGGACGACATTTTGGAGCAGCGGCGCAAATTGCAGGACGTCGTCGTGGACGATTCGATTTTTGAGTACATTACGACCTTGATTCGCAAGACGCGGGAAACGAAACGACTTCTGCTCGGGGCAAGTTCCCGTGCCGGGATTGCGGTTCTCTTGGCCAGCAAGGCTTGGGCGCTTTTGGACGGCCGCGAGTACGTGACGCCGGATGATGTGAAAATGGTGGCCCGGCCTGCGCTGCGGCACCGTCTCATCCTGTCACCCCAGGTAGAATTGGAGGGGGGCACCAGTGACCACATCATCGAAGAGACGTTGGCCGCTATTCCGGTTCCTCGCTGATTTTTTGGCAGATCGCTTCGTTTTGCCGACGAAGCGGCTGCTCGTACTGCTGCTGCTCGGCACCCCGATTGCCGTCATCGGCTTTTTCATGGGCACCGGGTACGGGGCTTTCTGGCTGTACAACGGCCTCGTCTGTGTGGCGAGCGTGCTCGACTGGCTGACGCTGCCCAAGCGCAAAGACCTGGAGCTGCGCCGCGTGCTTCCCGAGCAGAGCGACATCGGCCAGTCGTTTTTGGTCGAGGTAGAAATGACGAACAGAAGCGGCCAGACGGTTTCCTACGTGCTCATGGACGATTTGCCGCACTCTTTTGCGGAAGCAGGGCCGATCTCGGGCAGGATGGAAAGCGGCGAGTCGCGCATCGCCTATCAGACGCGCGGATGCGAGCGGGGGAACTATTCATTTGCCTGGCTGTATTTGCGCTGGAGCGGCAAAATCGGCTTGTGGTACCGCCAGAGCCGCTTTTCCTTTCCGCAGACGATCAAAATTTACCCCGATTTGTCGCAAGTTCGCGGCTATTTGAACTCGTTGCAGGAGAGCCTGATTGTCGACGGCAAAAAAATATTGCGCCGGGCCAAGGCTGGCTCTGAGTTCCACGCGATCCGCGAGTACGTCCCGGACGACGATCCGCGCACGATCAACTGGTCGGCGTCGGCACGCTCCCGGCGGCTGATGACGAACCAGTATCGGCCCGAGCACGGCAAAGTCATTACGATTCTCGTCGATTGCGGCAGGCTGATGGGCGTCGAGCTGAACAACCAGAGCAGGCTCGATCAGTCGCTGGAGTCGGCGCTCACTCTGGCTGCGGTCGCTTTGCGCCAGGGAGATCAGGTGGCGTTTCTGGCCTATTCCCACGAGATCAAGACGTACATACCGCCAGGGCGCGGGATGGGACATTTGCACACGATTTTGGAAGCCACCTACGATTTGTCCCATGACTTCGTCGAGGCTGATCCGGCCAAGGCACTGGAATTTATGCATCGCCAGCAAAAGCGGCGCAGCCTGATGGTGCTGTTCTCGGACATGGAAAATTACTTGGTGGAAGACTTGCTCGCCAGCTATTTATGGAAAATGCGCCGCTCGCACCTGTTTTTGCTGCTCTCGCAGGCGGACCCGCTGCTGCACGAATGGACGCGGGTTCCGGTCGAAAACAGCCGCCTGGCCTACATCAAATCGGTGGCGCAGCGCTTCCAGCTCGACCGCAGGGCGTTTCAACAAAAAATGACCGGCGCGGGCATCCAGGTGCTCGATGTGCCGGCCGATCAGTTGACGCTGACGGTGATAAATGCTTATTTGGAAATAAAGGCGAGAGAGGCATTGTGAGCCTGGCGCCTTCGCCCGATAACATACCAAAGGCACAAAAGCAGCAACGTGGCCGCCGCCACGAGGTACTTCGTTTCCAGGGAGAGCGTCGAAGGCGTGATGTAGCCTTCGATGACTCCCGCCACGAACAACAGCGGCAGGGTCGCAAGCAGCAACTGGGCCGATTCTTTCGCCGCCTCCAAAAACTGATACTTGCGGGCGTAGCGCCCGGGCACGAGCAGACGGTAGCCCATGTGCAAGCCGGCCCCTCCGGCAATGAAGATCGCCGTCAGCTCGATGACGCCGTGCGGGAGGATGTACGCCCAAAAAGCGTAGCTGCTGTCTGCCTGATAGTAGACAGCGGCCAATGCCCCGACGAGCAGCCCGTTGAACAGCAGGACGTAGATCGGCACGAGGCCGAATGTAATCCCGCTGACAAAAGCGAGAATAGCTACTTTCATGTTATTGGTCATAATCATCGTAGAGATGACAGGGCTGTTGATGGCATCGTGCCCTTCCCCCAGTCGCGAAGGATCAATCTGTTCGGCCATGCCTTGGGGCAGCACGTAGTACAGGTTGAGCGGGTCGGCGAGCACGGCCGCAAAGCCGGATATGCCGCCAATGATGAAGAGCAGGGCGGCCATGCCGATAAATCCGATCCGCTTTTGCATCAGCCCGATCAGATGGACGCCGAAAAAGTGCCGCAGTTGCTGCCAGCTTCCCGACTGCTGCTTGTACGTCAGGTTGTGGGCGCGGGATACGAGCTGGTTGAGGTAGAGCGTGATTTCATCCATCGGGTGATACGAGCGGACGAGCGCCAGATGGGCGGAAGCTTTTTTATACAAATGGGTCAGACGGTCAATGTCTGCGGCTGTAATCTGCCGCTCTTGCCGGGTGAACCGTTCGACCAGTTGTTCCAGTTCGGCCCAAGAGGCTTTATGCTTGTGCCAAAATGAAGTGATATCCATGGATAAGGCCTCCTTATCTACTAGAATTGCGAGAGGGAGAAGCGAACCGACATGAATGAAAATCCATCCGTGAATCAGGCAGGTCGCGAAGCGTCCGTTGTCACCCCTGAGCATGTGATGCTGCGGTTCCAGACAGCGGGATTGGGCAGTCGGGCCGCTGCCCAGTTGATCGACAGCGTCATTTTGCTCCTGGTTAATCTTACTGTATTTATTGTAATCGGTATAGTTTTATTTGGGAAAGAAGATATTTTTTTCCTGGATAGTGACGGCTATGCCATCGCCGTTGTCATCCTCCTGCTCTTCGTGCTCAACTTCGGCTACTTTTTGCTGCTGGAAGCGCTCTGGTCGGGGCAGACCGTCGGGAAAAAGTGGATGGGGATTCGCGTCATCCGCGACAACGGCCAGCCGGCGACGTTTTTGTCCTCCACGATCCGCAATCTGTTCCGCATCGTGGACACTCTCCCGTCCGGCTACTTTTTGGGAGCGCTCGTCTCTTTTTTTCATCCTCGCGACAAGCGCATCGGCGACCTCGTCGCAGGAACGATCGTCGTAGTCGAAGGCGGGGGCCGCACCGCTCTGTTCCAGAACAGAAAGGCGAAAAAACAGGGAGCGGCACTGGCAGAGCCGCTTGCTTTGAGCGAGCAGCAAAAGCAGGCGTTCACCCGCGAGGACTGGCAGTTGCTTTCGACTTTTATCGCGCGGCAGTCCTCGCTGGCGGAAGCCAAAAAGCTTGAGTTGGCGGGAGAAATCGCCCGCCTGTTGCAAAAAAAGCTGGAATACAGCGAGGAACAGGCGCGGCAGGAAGAGCCGATTCTGTTTTTGCAGCGGCTGCACCGCACGCTGCAAAGCGAGTGGAGCCTGGGGAAATAGCCTTGGAAGATACCGTCAAGGGCACGAAGCGGCGGTATCTTCTTTTTTTCGAGCAAAATTTCCACTATTTTCGCAAAAGCCTTGCCGAAAAATAAACTATGATATAATAAAACCTCACTCTATGTCACAGAAAGGAGGAGGGAGCCGATGAACGACAAATACATGGGAGCGTCATCGACTTCGTCTACTACTCTGCCACTCCCGGCAAACGGGAAGCAGGCGAACAGACGCAAACGAGGCAGCCTGTTTCAGGCATTGTTTCCCTCCCAAACAGAAGGCAAGCGGCCTCTATTGCCAATCGTACTGGCTGTACTGGTTTGGGCGGGACTTGCTTATGCCGGGTACGCCTATGCTGCCCATACGCTGGACAAGCAGCAGCAACTTGTGAACCTGCGCATCGATCAGATACAGGAAGACAATCAGAAGCAGATGAAAGCGTTGGGCGAACAACTGGCTTTGGTGCAGGAAGAGATGAAAGACGTGCAGGCGGGTCTTGGCAATCTGGAAGAAGACCTGCAATTGACGGGTGAGACGATTGGCGGGACGAACAAGACAAAAGAAGCTCTCCAGGATCGGATCGACCAGTTGAACAAGCAACTGGTCGATTTGAAGGCATCGCTGAAAAAACTGGAGGATGCAGCCCGTGCTTGGTAAAGTCAATCGCTTTTTCCTGTTCCTGCTGGCGCCAGCGCTCGGCTTTTTGCTTGCCCTCACCCTGACCAATCCCGCGGACAAGCTGCAGGCGGAAGGCTTGAAGCTCGCTTCCGAACAGTCGAAACAACTGGCGGACGAGCTGGGACAGCAGTTGGACGACACGAAGAAAACGCTGCGCGATGTAGAAGCGGTCGTAGCGGACATCCGCGACCGCGCCAAGAAGGAGCAAAAAGAGTACGAAGAGCAAAACAAGCACATCAACAACCTGCTGGTGACGAGCCGATCGCAGACGCAAAAGTCGGCAGATGTGCTGGATGCGATCTTGTCCAACATGCTCGGCGACCCGATCGGGCAGTCCTTCGGCAACAAATCAATAGTGAAAGTGTACTCGCTGCAGGAAGCGGGCTATCGCGGGTACATGGCGAAGGTCCGGCTGAAAGACCCAAGCGCACTGAAGATGGTGCTTGCCAACAACTCGGTCAAAAGCAAAGGCGAGACGACGAGCCATGCCGGGAAGCGCACCGGAGCTGTCCTGGCGATCAACGCAGGCGGCTTCATGAGCGACAGCAAGGGCAATCTGACGCCGCTTGGCATTACTGTTGTCGACGGCAAGATTCGCACGTTTTCCAACAATTCGAATCTGAGCTTCGTCGGATTCAACAACAAAGGCCACCTAGTGGGAACCCAAATTACTACCCAGGCGCAAATTACCCAGCAAGGCATTTTGCAAGGGGCCAGCTTTTTGCCAAGACTGCTGCAGGACGGGAAACGGCTGCCGATTCCTCGAGACTGGGCCAACACTCGCCAGCCGCGCACGCTCATCGGGCACTTTGACAACGGCGACTTGCTGCTCATCGTCATCGACGGCAGAAGAGAAGGCTGGAGCAAAGGCGTTACTTTGGAAGAAGCGCAACGCAAGCTGCAGGAATTCCACGTCGTCGACGCGTACAATCTCGATGGCGGCGGCTCCAGCGCGTTTTACTACAACGGCAAGCTTTTGAACAAGCCTTCGGACGGCAAAGAAAGACCAGTCGTGAGCAATCTGGTCATCTTGCCGTAAGCGGTAAGCGAATGCTTTTGAATAGAGACACTCTTCCAGCGGGGAACCTGGCTTCGCTGCGGAAGAGTGTTTTTTCGTCTGTCAGAGAGCAGATGGGTTGACCTGGAAAAATGCTGAAAATTATAATAATAAGGATAGGAAGAAAAAAACAGGGGGGATCTTATGAACAAAAAGATGATGGTAGCCCTCTCGTTCGTTTCCGTTTTTTCGCTGACCCAATTGGCATGGGCAAAGGTGCCCGGTGTTCCGGCTGGCGTAGATGGCGCCACGAAAGGCATTGTGGCGGTCTCCCACCCTGCGGCCGCGCAGGTTGGACGGGACATTTTGGCCAAGGGGGGAAATGCTGTGGACGCCGCCGCCGGAATCCAGTTGGCTCTCAATGTGGCAGAGCCGTACATGTCGGGAATCGGCGGCGGAGGCTTTATGATGATCTATTTGAAGGACCAGAACAAAATCACGGTGATCGACAGTCGGGAAGTAGCCCCGGCAAATGTGACAGCCGACATGTTTTTACAGGCCGACGGGCAGCCGATTCCTTTTGAACAGCGGCACACCAGCGGTCAGGCAGTAGGCGTGCCGGGGACGTTGCTCGGCGTGGCAGAGGCGCTTGAGGAGTACGGCACGTGGGAGCTGGCAGACGTGCTTGCGCCAGCGATCGAGCTGGCCGAAAAAGGCGTTCGCGTCAACTGGGTGACGGCGGACTACATCGCCAAGTCGCGCGACAAGCTGGAAAAGCACAAGACAGCCGCGCAAGTGTTCTTGCCGGAAGGCCGTCCGCTGGAGGAAGGGCAAATGCTCGTCCAGCCCGATTTGGCCAAGACGCTGAAGCTGATCCGCGACGAAGGGCCGGATGTTTTGTACAAAGGCGAGATTGGCCGCGCGCTCGTCGAAGAGGTGCAGCGCACAGGCGGCAAAATGACGATGGACGACCTCAAGGCTTACCAGGTCAAGGAACGGGAGCCGGTGCGCGGGATGTTTCGCGGCTACGAGGTGATTTCCATGGCGCCCCCCAGCTCGGGCGGCTTGACCATGATCCAGATTTTGAAGCTGATGGAAGGCTACGACAACCAAAAGGACGGATTTGGCTCCGTAGCGTATTTGCACCATCTGATCGAGGCCAACCACCTCGCCTACGCTGACCGGGCGGCGTACATGGCGGACGAGGACGTCTATCCGGTGCCCAAGCAAGGACTGCTCCACGACGATTACATAAAGGAACGGCGCAAGCTGATCGACGACAACCGGGCCAACGCGAACGTAACGGCTGGCGACCCGTGGAAGTACGACGCGGGACAAAAGCCTGCGGCTGCGATCAAAATGCTCGACAGCTCGCCCGTGAAACAGACGACCCATTTTGCCGTCATGGACAAATGGGGCAATCTCGTCTCTTATACGACCACGATTGAGGACATTTTTGGAAGCGGCGTGATGGTGCCGGGCTACGGCTTCATGCTCAACAACGAGCTGACGGATTTTGACGCGGTTCCGGGCGGCGTCAATCAGGTGGAGCCAGGCAAGCGCCCCCGCTCGAGCATGACGCCGACGATCGTGCTCAAAGACGGGCAGCCGTTTTTGGCCGTTGGCTCGCCGGGCGGCTCGACGATTATCGCCTCTGTGTCGCAAACGATTCTCAACGTGATCGACCACGGCATGAACATCGAGGACGCTATTCGCGCTCCCCGCATTTTTTCCAGCGGCTATCCGAACGTCTCCTGGGAGGCGGGGATTGACCAGGACGTCATCTTGCAGTTGATGGCAAAAGGCCACGTCTTTGCCGAGCAGCCTGCGGATATCGGCAATGTTCAGGCGATCGTCTACGATTTTGAAACAGGCAAGATGTACGGAGGGGCAGACGATACGCGAGAAGGCACGGTGCTTGGCGTCGACGCGATCGCCTACACGGCTGCCGAGCCGGAGGAAGTGCCGTATGAGCCGGGCGAGCCTTTTGCCATTGCCGTAAACGGGCAGACGTACCCGTTTTTGGCGGAACAGAAGCTGGTCGTGGATGGCATTGCCTATGTGCAGGCGGAGAAGCTGCTGCTCGGTTTGGGCAAAAGCAGCGCCGACTTCCGGGCAGATGCGATTACCGTACGCGGAGTGGCGTACCTCCCTGTGAAAAAAGTCGCGGAAAAGCTCGGGTTCACCGTCACCTGGGATGAAAGCGAACGGGTCATCGAGTTGAAGAAGTAAACAAAACCAATTTGGAAGGTGGAAGCTTCAATGAAAAAGGTACTGGTACTCGGAGGAACCCGTTTTTTGGCAAACGTCTCGTGCAACTGCTCGCTGATTCTGGCGCAGAGGTAACGGTAGCGACAAGGGGCTTGGCGGAGGCGGATTTGCCGCCGCAGGTGAAGCGGCTTACGCTCGACCGCGACGACAAAAGCGCGCTTGCTACAGCCGGGGAGCAACAGTGGGACATCGTCTACGACAACATTTGCTACTCTTATCAAAATGCCGTGGACGCCTGCGAAGTTTTCCGCGGCAAAGTAGGCAAATACGTGCTGACCTCGACGCTGTCGGTGTACGATTTTTCCGATCAGGCGTTAAAAGAGGAAGCGTTTGACCCGTGCACGTACCCGCTCCGTCCGGGAACACGGGAAGGCGTCAGCTACCAGGAAGGAAAGCGGCAAGCCGAAGCCGTATTTTTCCAGACCGCTGCTTTTCCGGTGGCAGCCGTCCGCTTTCCGATCGTGCTCGCGGAGGACGATTATACGCGCCGCCTGCATTTTCACGTAGAGCACGTACAACAGGAGCAGCCGATCGGGCTTGTGAACCCGGAAGCTGTCATGTGCTTTATTCACGCCGGGGAGGCGGCCAAATTTTTGGCCTGGGTCGGCACGGACGCCTTTACTGGCCCCGTCAACGCCAACTCGCAAGGCACGATTACGCTGCAAGCTTTGCTGGACACGATTTCGCAAGCCGTGGGCAAACCAGCGCGCATTGAGGCAGAGACCGACCCGGCTCACCAGTCGCCATTCGGATTCCCGCATTCTTTTTTCATGGACACGAGCAAGGCAGCGGCGGCAGGCTATGCGTTCGCGGCCCTCGATTCGTGGCTGCCGGAGCTGATTCAATCGATCGCAAAAGAAACTGTGCAAGCAAAAGCGTGACTATCCGTCCTTTTTTTTCGTCTAACTCCATGGTAAGGTAAAGCAGAACATATGTGTCTGTATGGAACCAGGAGGATCAATGATGAAAAAGAATCGCACCAATGGTCTTGCGATCGTCGCCGCACTATCAGTAGCCCTGCTCAGTGGATGTGAAGCCCCTTCGTTGGATGGGTTGCTCGCTTCCCACCAACCGTCTCAGCCGACGGGAAATACGGCAACAGCGAAAGACGGTACGCAAACAAATACAACAGAGCCGGCGCAGGGAGAATCCCCTCGCGCGAAGCAGGCATCCCTGGCCGAAACGATCCAAGACGTCAACGGGGTCCCGACGGTGACAAACCCGACCGATCTCGCCGTTGTTGTGAACAAGAAGCGGGCGCTGCCTGCTGACTATATTCCGCCTGATCTGGTGGAGCCTGACGTGCCGTTTCCGTTCGATGAAAAAGTGGAAAAACGGTTGATGCGCCAAGAAGCCGCACAAGCGTTGGAAGAGTTGTTCGCAGCCGCCAAGCAGGACGGCATCGAGCTGTACGCCGTGTCCGGCTACCGCTCGTACAAGACGCAAAAATCGCTGTACGAGACATATGTGCGAACACAAGGCGCAGAGCATGCTGCTGCGTACAGCGCTGTTCCAGGAAAAAGCGAGCATCAGACCGGATTGGCTATGGACGTGTCGGGGGCAGATGCGAAAACAAGGCTGGAAGAGTCGTTTGGCGAAATGCCGGAAGGAAAATGGCTGGCGGAGCATTGCGCGGAATACGGCTTCATCATCCGCTATCTGAAAGGCAAGGAAGACACGACCGGATACGCCTATGAGCCGTGGCATCTGCGCTACGTCGGAAAAGAAATGGCGCGAGAGATCACGGCGGCAGGGCTTACCCTGGAGGATTACTTGTCCGCAACCGCCACGGCGCAAAAATAAAAGGGGAAAAGAAAAAGCCGCTCACGTGCAAGAGCGGCTTTTTCGTATGCGACTGCCCAGCTAGGTAGCAGGCGGTTATTTTGGCAGACGGATGTCCGACAACGGCCAGTAGACCGCTTCCGCGCGACCGACTACATGATCGAGCTTGACAGGGCCAATGACCCGGCTGTCCATACTGTTGTTGCGATTGTCTCCCATTACAAAAACGCTGCCTTCCGGAATGGTGATCGGCCCGAAGTCTTCGGTCAGGGTCACGCCAGCCGCCGAAGCTTGCAGCTTGTTGTTGGCCAAATACTCTTCGCTGAGCGGTTGGCCGTTGACGTACACCTGGTCGTTTTTCGCTTCTACCGTATCGCCTGCGACAGCGATGACGCGCTTGATCCAGTTGTCGCCGCTCGCATCCGGGTGAATAATGACGATGTCGCCCGGTTTCGGCTCCTTGAGATAGTAAATCGCTTTGTTGACGATGACCCGTTCGCGGTCGTGCAGCGTGCTCTCCATCGACCGTCCTTGCACGACGTAGGGCGCCATGACGAACACGTAGATGAAGGCAGTCAAACCGCCAATCAAAACAAACGATTTCAACCAGTCGAGCAATTCGGTTTTCCATTTCGCTGTGCTTTTGGTTTGTTCCATCAACTTGATCTCCTATGTACATGGTTTCGCTGGCAACAGATTGCCGTGGGCAAAAGAACGCCCTGCGCTTGGGACTGCCTTTCTATTATACATGCAATACGATTGGATACGGAATAAGATTCAAGGAAATTAATGGAGGGCGCGCCCAAAAGCTGCTGTCACGATTTTGCCATCTTCGCCTATTGTCAGTTTTTCCTGTTTGCGGTAAGATGATGTTGCATATAAGTTTTACAGTAAAAATATTAAGTAGTAAACACTTTGTTCCGGCTCATACATATCTTTCGAGGAAAGAAATAATTTTGGAAGGTCTATTGATCTTCATGTACTTAGGCTATATAGTTTTATAGTAAAAGTACTTATATTATTTACTTTCTGAAAATAGGTGATGTTGTGAGCGACATGTCCCGCGCCAGTAAAATTGAGGAACTGGATCGAGCATTTGTCGAGATGGCTCGCTTCTTCATCAGCCACTGGCTGGAAGAGGAAGAGCTGATTAGTCCCAAGCAATTTATTTTGCTGCGAGTGCTTCATCAAAAAGGAAGAAGCACAGTTTCCGAACTGGCGACCATTCTGAAGCAATCCAACAGTGCGACTACGATTGCTCTCAATCGGCTGGTGAAAGCCGGTTACATCGACCGGGTCCGCGACGAGCTGGACCGGAGAGTCGTATGGGTCACGCTGTCGCAAAAGGCAGTCCCTATGCTGGAGGGGCTTTTGTGCCAGAGAAGAGCACTGGTGGGCAAACTGCTGGAAAACCTGAGCGACGAAGAATTGGAGCAGTTTACGTACTTCTTGCGGAAAATGAAGCAATGCATGTAGCGTTGCCATCAGGGTAGCAGGTGGGGGACATTTCAGCGGACAATGTGTGTACTACGCGAATGGGAGTGTACACATATGAAAAAAAGCAGCACATTGATGATGGGTTCTTTGATTCTCGGAGCGGCGCTGTTTGCACAGTCAGCCTGTGCAGAAGAAGCTTCCGCTAATGCAACTGAAGCTTCCGCGACAACTCCTGCGCCAGCAGTTGAAACGACGACAACAACAACTCCAACGGCTGCACCCGTAGCTGAACAGCCACAACCTGGAAACGGCGTTCAAGGAGCTTGGGTCAAGCTTCCTGGGGAAGACGAATACGTTTTCGTGAGCGGCCAATTTGTTCCTGACGCATCCTCGACGTCCGGTTGGTCCCTCTTGCCAGCAGAAGACCAGTTTGTCTCCACCAATCGTTTCCAAGTCGTGCAAACGGCAAATGGCGGCTGGATGGGAATGCCGGCTGAAGATCAATTCGTTTCGACAAACCGTTACCAAGTGGTGCAAACGTCCAACGGTGGCTGGATGGCAATGCCAGTAGAAGACGAGTTCGTTTCCACGAACAACTACCAGGTCGTGCAAGCGCCAAACAGCGGTTGGACCGCATTGCCAAAAGAAGATGAGAGCATCGTCATCGGACGCAACTCTACGCAAGATGTGACCAACAGAACCGGCTGGTCCTTGATGGTTCCAGATGTTTCGGCTGACAAAGACAAGTAAGAATAACGGTGGAAGACGCTTTGCCGCAACGGGCAAGGCGTTTTTTTTCGTCTGTTCGCGAAAGCGGCTTCTTCTTTTCTGCGATGGCTAAATGGCTAAATCGGGAGCGCCTGACGCACACTATACCGAAAATCAGCTAGAAGGAGGAAGAAAGCGATGGCAGAACGTGAAAACCGCCCCACGCAGCAACTGAGTGAGACGGGGCAGATGGAAAGCGCCGTGTATCAGGTAGAGGAAGAAGCAGGAGGACTCGCGGCTACACAGGAACAGGTGAGCGACATGTACAAGATGGGGACGATCGAGGACAGCGAGCAGAGCGAATAGCACCGCGCTGGACCACGGGAGCAAGCCAGCTTTTGTCTAGGGGAAAAAGCTGGCTTGTTATTTTGTGCTTTTGATAAAATAAATTTTATTGACTTACAGAGATTTATCGGCAAGAATACAATTGGAATCAGAAAATTAAAAAAGGGTGTGTCACGCATGAGAGACTCTCGTTTGGAGCAATTGGCCTATAACCTGGTGAACTATTCCGTCCGCGTACAGCCAGGGGAAAACATCCTGATTAACGCCAAAGGGAAGACGCCTGAACTGGTATCTGCCCTCGTCCGTGAGATTTACAAGGCGGGAGGCAGCCCGTTCGTCCAGCAGATTGATCCGGCGATCAGCCGTGAAATCGCGATGAACTGCAACGAGGAGCAACTGAAGGTCATGGCGGAAAGCGAAGTGGCACTCATGGAAAAAATGCAAGGCTATATCGGCATCCGCGCAGCCGACAACATCAATGAGATGGCAGATGTTCCCGGAGACAAGCTCGGTCTGTACTCCCGTTTGTACGAGCTGCCAGTCATGAACGTCCGCGTGCCCAAAACAAAATGGGTGGTGCTTCGCTACCCGAACCCGTCCATGGCTCAATTGGCGAACATGTCGACGGCGGCGTTTGAAGACTTTTACTTCCAGGTGTGCAATCTGGATTACGGAAAAATGGACAAGGCGATGGACAGCCTGGTCGACCTGATGAACCGCACCGACGAAGTCCGTCTGGTCGGGCCGGATACAGACCTGACTTTCTCGATCAAGGACATCCCGGCGGTCAAATGTGCGGGTCTGCGCAACATCCCGGACGGCGAAGTGTACACCGCTCCGGTGAAAAACTCTGTCAACGGCACAATTACACACAATGCGCCTACGCCGTACCACGGCTTTACGTTTGAAAACGTTCGCCTGACCTTCCGCGACGGCAAAATCGTCGAGGCGACCGCAAACCATAGCAAGCGGCTGAACGAAATTCTCGACACGGACGAGGGCGCGCGCTACATCGGCGAGTTTGCGATCGGGGTCAATCCGTTCATCCGCAACCCGATGAAAGACATTTTGTTCGACGAAAAAATCGACGGCAGCTTCCACTTCACGCCTGGTCAATGTTACGATGAGGCGTACAACGG
Organism: Brevibacillus sp. YAE8; assembly: GCF_057543335.1. Lineage (NCBI taxonomy): Bacteria > Bacillati > Bacillota > Bacilli > Caryophanales > Paenibacillaceae > Brevibacillus > Brevibacillus sp. YAE8. Next base: position 15,327 of record NZ_BAAIYG010000005.1, on the reverse strand, counting down.
AAACAAGTCGTCGGTTCACTGGGACATGGTTTCCATCCAGCGTCCGGAGTGGGGCGGGGGAGAAATCTGGTTTGATGGCGTCCTGATCCGCAAAGACGGCCGCTTTGTCATTCCCGAGCTGGAGTGCCTCAATCCGGAAAACTTGAAGTAGAACCCCGGCAGCCCGATTATTTATCGTACTGAGACAGTCTCTCCTGTGCCAGCTCAACATCCATTTCGATCTGGAAAAGCATGTGCAAATTGCTGGAGGACATGATGGAGCGACGAGCGGAATGATAGAGGATCGGCTTGTCCGTTTTGATGAGCGTCATGATTTCGACCACCGGCGGGATGACCTGCTTGATTCTGAGCAAGCTTTGCAGGTAGCGGAGAAATGTCTGAACGCTGGCGGCATCGTCCTGATTGGGCAAGGTCTTCATCAGGCTGAGCAAGTCACGCACGATGATGCGCTTTGCTTCCAGAGGCTCTACGATATTTGTACGGTTCACGCTGGCTCCACCTCACGGGACTTATAGTAACGTATTCCTTGTTCTTTTCCTCCATTCGTCCCATCGTAAACCTGTAAACAGGAAAAAAGTCTGTGGCTTGTGCCATAGACTTTTTTTATGACGATTCTTCGCCTTCATACACGCCTTTTTCTTCCAGCGGAATGCGCACGCGCAGCAGTAGCCAGGCATTCAGGAGCGTAAAGGCGACAGCGGTATTCACGGCGGAAAACGTCAGCGGGAGAGTGAACAGCTCGATCGCCACGACGACGTAGTTCGGATGGCGAAGCCAGCGGTACGGACCGCGCCGGAGCGGCGCTTCCCCCGGAATGACCAGAATCCGCGTATTCCAACGCCTGCCCAGGCTCTGGATGCACCAGTAGCGGAGCAGTTGGGCCGCCAAAAACAGGCCGAAGCTGTACCCCCACCACGGAGGCAGCGCCGAAGCACTGCCTGTCGCGAGTACTTCTACCATCAAGCTGACAAAAAAGCAAACATGCATCAGCACGATGTATTTGTAATGGCCCGCGCCGATCTCGACGCCTCCCAGGGCGCACACGTAGCGGGCGTTTCGCGCGGCCAGCACCAATTCGCAGAAGCGTTGCAGGCAGACGGCAGCCATGACTGTGACGAAAAAGAGCATCGCGCCTACCTCGCTTCCAAGAGGAGCAGCTCAGAGCTGAACCCCGGCCCAAGCGCCGCAACCAGTCCGCGGTCGCCCGGCTGCCACGCTTGCTCCATGCTTTTTTCCAGCACAAACAGCACCGTCGGCGAAGACATGTTGCCAAAATGGCGCAGCACCTCTTCGGAGTGGCGCGTCGCCTCGGCATCAATGCCGAGCGAAGACTGGTACGCGTTCAAGACTTTTGCGCCGCCCGGATGAAAAATAAAGTGGCGCAGACGGTCCACGGTCGTCTGGTGCGACGTCAAAAAGCTTTCCACGTTTTCGCGCATGTACGTCTGAATCAACGTAGGAATGTCGCGGGAAAAAATCACCTTCAACCCCGGCTCTGTCAGCTCCCAGCCCATCACGTCGAGCGTATCCGGCCACGTCGTGGTGCGGGCATCGCGAAACTGGATCCGGGGCGCGCCTTCCTCTGCCGAGGCTTGGACATGGTCGCCGCTGACCACGACGGCTGCTGCTCCATCCCCGAACAGACAAGTCGCCACGAGATTGCTTTTGGACAAATCCTGGCGAATAAAGGTCAGCCCGCACAGCTCTACGCTGATGAGCAGCACCCTGCGCCCGGGGTAGGCTCCGGCGTACTCGCACGAGCGGGACAAGCCCATCGCTCCCCCGGCACAGCCCAGTCCCCACAGCGGAATCCGCGTAATATCGGAGCGAAGCCCGAGACTGTTGACCAGGCGGGAATCCATGCTCGGCGTGGCAATCCCTGTGCTGGAGACGAATACGAGACAATCGATATCGGTTGGCACAAGCCCGGCTTTTTGCAGGCATTTTCGCGCAGCCGCAAGCGACAACGCTTCTGCGTGCTGAATGTACAGCCTGTTTTTTTCGGCAAACGGCTGGTCGCTGGAAAACCAGTCCAACGGCATGCAAAAGTGCCGTTTTTCGATATGGCTGTGGGCAAAAACGTTCAGGAGCCGATCAATATCGGGAAAAGCATCCTGAAAAAAATGACGGGCGAGCTGCATGGAAGCTTCCGTGGAAACTTCATGCGGCGGTACTGCTGTCGCAACGGATTCGATACGGGGCATACACTTTTTCACTCCCGTTGTTTCATAATGTACAACTATGTTTCCCCTTCCAATTGATTCCAATTCATCGCATCCGCCCATCTGCTGGTGTTTACGTTTGCACTGCCGCAATTTAGCGATACACAGGAGCGGATTGCCGTCGTGCTCGCCTCTGTGGAGGGCGGCTGCGAAATGACGTTTTCCCAGGAGATCGTCGTACCGCATGAAAACGGCTGGACAACAGAAGCCGTTGAAAAGGCCGAGCGGGAGTACTACGAAGGCTTGGAGCATGGCGGGAGCCGCATGCTTGCCGGATTGCAGCAATCGGCGAATATCCTTAGCAGCGTAGCCGTTTATCTCGAAAAAAAGAAAAAGCCTGCATGCGAGTCGTTGGCAACCCCACCGTTTGGCAGACAGGCTGGAATGGACACAGTGCTCTAGCTCGAAAGCGACTGGACACTTTCGGCAGGCTCCGTCTGCGTCGCTTTTTTGACAAAGCGGTATTGGAACAGGCCGCCGACGAGCAGCAGCAGGCTGAGGATGGAGAACCAGAGAGCGCCCCCGATCCCTTTGAACGCGACGGCGCCGACACTCGGGCCGATCGTGCCCGTGATGCCCCAGTTCGCGCCGAAGATCGCAAAATAACGTCCGCGATATTCTTCCGGGGCCATGACGGAGATCGCTTTTTGAATTTGCGGCCCGTAGAGCATCTCGCCGATCGTAAACAGGACTTCGGCGAGCACGAGAATGAGAAAGCCAGGCGCCCAGCCGTAGCCGAAACCGACACAGGCGAGAAACAGGTAGGCGGTGAGAATGACCCAATGAGCAGGAAAGCGCTCGGCGTACTTGGCAATCGCAATCTGGCAACAGACGACCAAGACGCCGTTGATCGTCATCAAAGTAGCGAAGACGCTGAGAAAGTCGGTGTACTGGGTGCGCAAATGCTGCGGCAAAATGATCTCTACTTGCGAGTACAAAAGCGACACAGGCACCGCGGCAAGCGTCATCCAGATCAGCGTAGGATGCTCGGCCAGCTTCAGCCGGGGAGCCTGGTCCGTCTTGGCAGAACGGCTCGCCTGTGCCCGGATGTGGTCGGGCAGCGTCTCCGGGACCTTCCAGAAGAGGAGCAGCGCGTAGACGAACAGCATACAGGAGCAGATGCCAAACGCAATCGCCGGGTTGACTTTATAGATGGCGACACCGATCAGCGGGCCAGCGGCGGCCCCGAGATTCAGCGCGGTGTGCAGAAGCGCGAATACTTCGCTGCGTTTTTCCTCCGGCACGACATCGGTAATTTGGGCGCTTGCGGCTGGCCAGAACAACGAGGCTCCGATCCCGTTCAAGACGGTAAGCGTGGCAAAGGCAAAAATAGATTCCGCCCAAATATAACCGGCCATGGAGATCGCTTCAATGGCCAGTGCGGCGATCATCAGCGGCTTTCGGCCATAGCGGTCGGAGAGGCTCCCGGCAAAATAGCCGGAGATGATGCTCGTCAGCGGTTGCAGGCTGGTGACCATCGCCGCCACGAGCAGATTTCCGTCCATCCTGTCGTACAGATAGAAGGCGAGGAACGGCCGAAGCATGAAGCCTGCAAAAGTTGTAAGGACCGTCCCGATGACGCGAATCCAGATCGTCGTGTCGTAGCGGGCGATCATTTGTTGAAGCCAGACCATTCGGTTAATTCCTCCCTATCGATCAATCATATTTTGAAAGTATAGCTTACCCATTATACGAAAAAAAAGAGGGTTGGGATAAGTGGGAAAATTCGATGAAAGTAGAGAAAGCAAGTTATTCTGTTCGCCCATCAGGGCATTCAACAGAATAGTGCTTGAACCGTGACGGAAAGGAAGGTAAAATATTCCTGCAAGCACGAAGCAAGGCCTAGTTTTAAGGAAAGTGTTTAGGTCTTATGTAACAGAAAAGTACTTATGGTGCTGCTACAATGGATGGGCCGGAGGTGGAGAGTACCTTGGACTCACGCTGGATTGGCATGGGTGTGTCCTGTTTTATTATATGGATTTGGCTTATCGTATGCGGGCTGCCTGATGAGCAGTCGGCGATGCGGTTTGTCGTGCTGGTGGCCATCATCCAGATGGCAGCCGGATACAGCCTGGGGATATACGTGAATCGTCTGCGACAAATGGCCTATCACGACTCATTGACGGGGGTATTGGTCAATCGCCGGTTTCTGGACAGGCTGATTCGCGAGATCAGGCAGGCGAAAAATCAGCACTATCCGATTACGCTTTTATTTATCGACCTGGATAATTTCAAAAAATTCAATGATTGCCATGGACATATGGAAGGGGATCGGCTGCTCTGCCAATTCGCTTCCATTTTGCAAGCCAATGTGCGCAACCAGGATACGGTCGGCCGATGGGGCGGCGAAGAATTTGTCGTACTGCTGAAGCATGCGGATACGAATGAGGCGCTCGCAATCGGGAAGCGGATCCAGGAGCAGGTTCGCGAGACGCTGTCCGGCGTGACGGTCAGCATCGGCGTCGCCTCCTATCCGATGCATGCGGCTACGGCAGAGGAGCTGACGCACAAGGCGGATATGCTCATGTACGAAGCGAAGAAAAAGAAAGATTGCATGGTAGTCGCTACGCAATAAAGAAGAGAATAGATGGCAAGACTAACACCTGTCGCCCGCTCAAGGAGACGGGTGTTTTATTTTTATTTGCGGATTGTAAAGGAGATTTACAAAAACTTAATATTTTTTTAAAGAAAAATCTACACACTTGCCCTTGAATTTAAATTTACGTCAACAATATCTTTCGATATAATCGTCTAGGTGTGATTTATCCAAAGGAGTGAAGAAGGACCGTATGTTGAAATCTAACAAGTATATCTTCTTTGATCTGTTTGAACAGCAGATTGCCACGGTGCACAAAGGGACTCATCTTTTTTATGAAATGATAGGAAACTATCAAGATGTGGAAGCCAAAGTCAAGGCAATCAAGGCTGTTGAAAAAGAAGGGGATGAGATCGTTCGCCGCATTATGAACGAATTGAATTCTACCTTTATCACTCCGCTTGAGCGTGAAGACATTCACCAGCTCGCACATACAATGGACTCGATGATCGATTACATTGACGGTGTTGCGGATCGCATGTATCTCTATCAAGTTCGTCAGCCGGAGCCGCGCGTTTTGGCACAAGCAAACATTTTGGTCAAATGTTCGGCAAAGCTGATTGAGCTGATTCGCACGCTGCGCAAGCTCGATCATCAGGTAGTATCGAAAATCGCGCGGGAAATCAAAGATCTGGAGCATGAATCCGACTCCAATTACCGCAAAATGGTATCCGATCTGCTGAATTCGCCTGATGCGAATCCGATCGAAGCGATCAAACTCAAGGAAATTTACGACAAGCTAGAAGACTGTGCTGACTTTGCCGAGGACGTTTCGAACCTGGTCGAAGGGATCGTGTTAAAGAATGCCTGATTTTTCGCCAGAGGTTGTTATTCTCGTACTTGTCGTCGTCATGGCGCTGAGTTTTGACTTTATCAATGGTTTTCACGACACGGCCAACGCCATTGCGACCTCAGTATCGACCCGGGCCTTGAGTCCGCGGACAGCCATTGTTATCGCCTCGCTCTTCAACCTGATTGGCGCGCTGACGTACACGGGTGTAGCGAAGACGATCGGGGGCAAAATCACGGACCCGTTCAAGCTGGAAAATGGACTGGTTGTCGTCTTGGCAGCTTTGACCGCCGCGATTTTGTGGAACTTGATTACGTGGTGGTTCGGTATCCCGAGCTCTTCCTCGCATGCGATCATCGGAGGCGTTGCAGGTGCCGCTGTAGGAGCTGCCGGCTTCGGTTCGATCAACATGGAAGGCTTCATTGAGATCGTCAAGGCGCTCATCATTTCGCCGATCGTCGCGTTTGTCATCGGTTTTATCGTCATCAAAATCGTTTCCGCGATTGTCGCCAACATGAATTACCATAAAACGAATCGCAACTTCCGCATGCTGCAAGTGTTGTCTGCATCCTGGCAATCCTTCAGCCACGGAGCCAACGACGCCCAGAAAACGATGGGGGTTATCACGCTGGCCTTGCTCTCTGGCGGATTTTTGGTGCAGGAGCCTGGCGAGTTTGCGATCCCGCTGTGGGTCAAGCTGTCCGCCGCGATTGCCATGGCGCTGGGGACTTCCTTCGGCGGCTGGCGCATTATCAAAACCATGGGTGGCAAGATTATGAAAATCAAGCCAATCAGCGGTTTTTCGGCCGACCTGTCATCTGCCTTGATTATCACAATCTTTACTACCTTGAAACTGCCGGTCAGTACGACACATGTCATCACCTCTTCAATTTTGGGTGTAGGCGCGTCGCAAAAGCTGAACGCAGTCAAATGGGGAGTGGCTGGACGCATCGTCGTTACCTGGATCATTACGCTCCCGGTAACGGGTCTGTTGGCCGCAGCCTGTTACGTTGTCTTCGACGTTTTCCTGTAAAATACAAAAGACAAAAGACACCTTCTACGTACCGTTTCGTAGCGAGGTGTCTTTTTGCTTACCCAAAACCCGTCAAACGGTCCCACAAGCTGGCTTTTGGCTTGATTTGCACGAGCCGTACAGCGGAAAAAGGAATGTAGTCGAGCGAGCCGTCCTTTTCCTCGATCAGAATGCCGTTGGGGCTGTAGTCGAACAGCTTGCCTTCCGCGTAGGCGGGCAAGCCTGGCCCGATCATGTCCGGGGCAAAATGTATGCGCACCAGACGGTCCAGATATTCCTCCAAAATGCCGTCATCCATCTGCGATCCCTCCTGTCTTCTAGTTATTTCCCGCATTGCGACAATTCAGACGAGCGAACTGCAAAAAACCACTCTGCCAAAGCGGCGAGAGTGGTTGTACAGGATTGTCCCGATTGCTATTCCATTGAATTGTGGGAATGGCCTGACTGCTTGCTTTTGCGAGCGAAGACCAGCATCAGAATGGCCCCGAGGGCGATCAGGCTCAGGCTGACAAGCTGTGCGACCCGCAGCGTGTCTGCGATCAGCAGGCTGTCTGTACGCATGCCTTCGATGAAAAAGCGGCCGATGGAATAAAGAATCATGTAGCTGAACAAAACTTGCCCATCGAATTTTTTAAACCGATACAGCATGAACAGCAGGATGCCGAAGACGAGCAAGTTCCACAGCGATTCGTACAAAAACGTCGGATGATAATACTGTCCGCCGATAAACATCTGGTCGCGGATGAAAGCGGGAAACTTCGCCATAAATTCCGCAGAGGCTACATCGCCGTGTGCTTCCTGGTTGATGAAATTTCCCCAACGGCCGATGGCTTGACCGAGGATGACACTGGGCATGAACACATCAGCCAGGCGAAGGAAGGGAAGCTTGTGCTTGCGAATGTAGTACGTTCCCGCGAGAACTCCCCCGATCAGCCCGCCGTGGATCGCCAGGCCGCCTTTCCAGACCGCGAAGATGTCCAGTGGATTGTCTTTGTACTGCGCCCATTCGAATGCGACATAATACAAGCGGGCACACACAATCGCTGCCGGGATAATCAACACAACCATGTTCAGGACGTGATCGGGATCAATGCCGGAACGTTTGGAATTGTACCTCGCGAGGTAAGTCCCCAGAAAAAAAGCCAACCCCATGATGATGCCGTACCAGTGAATTTTAAGGGGTCCGAGCGAAATCGCGATCGGATCAATCATGAAAATGCCTCCTTGCCTCAAACGTCTGTGCACAGTATAGCATACCTGGACAGGGGGATTCCAATAGGTCGCCTACTGAAAGCGCAAAAAGTCGAGGATCGGGTCGAGGGAGGCTCTTGTGGTCGGGCGGGAGACGGCGGCGAACAAGTCTCCCTTCTCTTTCAGGCGTGGCGGAACGGTGTGTACGGTGTAGTCGCTGGGATGAGACTTGGGCACTTCCTCCCATAATAACGGGGCGGAGACGGTCGCCCCTTTTTTGGCCCGCGTCGAATAAGGAGCGGGAAGGGTTTTGCCGCGCCAGTGCTGCAAGTAGTCGATGTACAGCTTGTCCCCGCGATTTTTCACCATGCGCTCGATGGTCAAAAAGGAAGGGTGCTTGTTGACCAGATACGAAGCGATAAACTGCCCGACCTGTCTCGTCTGCTCGAACGTATAGCGTAGCTCGATCGGGACGTACACCTGCAGGCCGCTTGCTCCTGAAGTCTTGACAAAGGCGGGCAGCCTCAGCTCGTCCAACAGCTCCTTGACGAGCAGCGCAGCCTCGATCACGACAGCAAAGTCTTCCGTGGACGGATCGAGGTCGAACACCAGCTCGGTCGGCGTCTCGTCGGCCGCGAGATGAAAGGAAACGTGCCATTCCAGCGCCGCCTGATTGGCCATCCACATGAGGGTGGCTTCATCGTTGCACAGCACATAGCGGACGTTTTCCCACGTGTGCGTCTGAATCCAGGACGGGGCGTACTCGGGAATGTTTTTTTGATAAAAATGTTTGTCGTGGATGCCGTGCGGATAGCGGATCACGGTTAACAGCCGGTCTTTGGCATAGCGCAAGAGATGCGGCGCCACCGTCAGGAGGTAACGCAAATAATCTAGCTTGGTCACATTCGCTTCCGGCCAGAGCGGCTTGTACGGGTTCGTAATGCTGATGGCATGACCGCCGATAGTCAGCTCGTATTCTTTGGTTGCATTCGCCACGATGGCACCTTCCTTTGGGCGGTAGATGTGCTCCTACTTTCTCCCGTTCGCGAAACGGATATGCAGCCCACGGGCGGACTGCATATCTTTCCAGTAAATCACCCATAATACCGTTAGCTTTCCAGTGGCTGGTGATGAGATGGAGTTCAGGAAAAAAAGCAGAATCGAAAAATTGCTGGAGACGATTGATACGTGCAGCTTGCTTGAGATGGAAGGCATTGCGCTTTTTCCGGATTTGGATGACAACGTAGAAGTGTTGAAAAAGCTGTTCTCGGATTGCTCGGATTTTGTCATCCGCGAGTTTAGGCTAAAACACAGTGCGCGTGCGGCCGCGATTTTTGTAGACGGCTTGATTGATACCGCCGAAGTGAACCAGGCGCTGAAATCGCTCATGGTGATGGAAAAGGGCGATGACGACATCGAAGTAATCGAAGAAGCGCTGCTGCCCGTCTCGCAAATCGCGCGGGTGAACGATTACAAGCAGCTTTTGCAGGCTGTGCTGTCCGGCGATACCGGCATTATGGTCGACGGAAATGTCGAGGCACTCACGCTGGGCATCCGCGGTGCGGAAAAGCGCTCGGTCAACGAGCCGGAGGGAGAAGCCGTCGTGCGCGGGCCGCGGGAAGGCTTCATTGAAAACATCCGCACGAACACGTCGATGCTGCGGCGCAAATTGCGCACGCCCCGGTTGAAAATGAAGTCGCTGGTCGTGGGGAGAGAGACGAATACAAACATCGTGGTCGCGTTTTTGGAAGGCATCGCGGACCCGCAAGTCGTGGAAGAGGTTTCCCAACGCATCAGCAACATCGACATCGACGCCATTTTGGAGAGCGGCTACATCGAAGAGCTGATTCAGGACAACGTCTATTCGCCCTTTCCCCAGCTCATGTATTCCGAGCGGCCGGACACGGTGGCGGCTTCGATCTTGGAAGGGCGCGTCGCTATTTTTGTCGATGGCACGCCGATGGTGCTGATCGCTCCCGCCACGTTTTGGATGATGATGCAGGCGAGCGAGGACTACTTCGAGCGCTTCCAGATGACGACGCTGCTCCGCTGGCTGCGCTATTTGTTTCTGATTATTGCGCTGGTTACGCCTGCGCTGTACGTGGCGATTACGACGTACCACCAGCAAATGCTGCCGACGACCTTGCTCTTGAGCGTCGCCGCAGCTCGCGAGTCGATTCCTTTTCCCGCGATCGTGGAGGCGCTCATTATGGAAATTGCCTTTGAAGCGCTGCGTGAAGCGGGGATTCGCCTCCCGAAAACGGTCGGGCAGGCCGTCAGTATTTTGGGGGCGCTCGTCGTCGGACAGGCGGCCGTGCAAGCCGGGATTGTTTCCGCGCCGATGGTCATTGTCGTGTCGCTCACCGGGATCGCCTCTTTTACGATTCCGCACTTCAATGCGGCCATTTCGCTGCGAATGCTGCGCTTCCCGCTGATGATTGCGGCCTCTATTCTCGGCATTTACGGCATTTTGGTAGGCGTGCTGCTCATTTTGGGGCATATGGCTAACTTGCGCTCCTTTGGCGTCCCGTACCTGTCTCCGCTTGCCCCGATGTCCGTTGGAGACTTGAAGGATGTTCTGGTGCGGGTGCCGTGGTCGTTTATGGAAAAGCGGCCCAGCTTTCTCGGGATTCGAGATGCGAGGCGGATGAACGCAAACTTTGCCAACCAGGTGCAGCAAAGAGGAGGGCACGCAGGAACGACGAGCCGCGGGAATTCAGACGAGGAGGGCAAAGCGTGAAACGTCTCACTCCGATTGTCGTGTTGCTGATGGGAATGCTGGTGGTGTCAGGCTGCTGGGATCGGCGGGAAGTAAACGATATGGCGATCGTGATTGCAATGGCGATGGACAAGGAGCCAAACGGCCATTATCGCTTGTCCGTGCAGGTTCCGCTGGTCAGCAGTCTCGGCTCCACGTCTGGCGGGGGAGGCGGGACGAGCGGAGACAAGACGTACTATGTGGACTCAGCCGTCGGCAAGACGATCAGGGAAGCGAACAGCATGATCCAGTCGCGCATGTCTCGCGAGCTGTACTATTCCCACCACCGGATGATTGTCATCGGCGAGCAACTGGCCAAGGAGGGGATGAGCGACGTATTGGACATCGTGGCCCGTTTTCCCGAAAATCGGCTGACCGCTTATCTCGTCATGACCAAAGGCAAAGGGATCGAGCTGTTGAATGCCCAGCCGCAGTTCGAACGCTTTTCCGGGGAGGCGATGCGCGAGTTGGTGAAAATGGAGGCGATTTCCGTATCGCTCAAAGACGTTGCACAGATGCTCACTACACCCGGGATTGATGCGTTTCTCCCGGTGCTGGCTCCCGTTGACTCGCATCCCAAAGGCAAGTCGAAGGAAGTCGAGTTTACGGGGATCGGCCTGTTTCGCGGTGACAAGCTCGTGTATGTGTCCAAGGCCGAATCGATCAAAGGTCTTCGCTGGTTTCAGCGCAACTTCATGCCGTTCTCTGTCGTGCTCTCGCTTGGCGACAAAGGCCGGCTGACCTTCTACTTTTCAAAAGGAAAGGCCGATCTCAAGCCTGTTTTGAAAAAAGGGCGGGTCCATTACGACATCATGGTGCACGCGACAAGTGTGATAGTGGAGAACATGACGAATCTGGATCTGGAGCATAAAAAGAACATTGCGATGATCGAGGACATGCTCAAAAAAGAGGTCGAGGTCAGCGTGAAGAACACGTTGCAGTTAATGCAAAAGTATCGGACGGACACAATTGGAATGGGCCTTATTATGGCCAGACAATTCCCCCGGGAGTGGCGGGAAACGTACCGGGACCGTTGGAGTGAAGAACTGCCGGAAATTACGTTCACGATCCGTTCCAAGGTGGCCGTCGAAGATATCGGGCAAACGACGAAAAACATCACAAAGGAAGACCGCGAGAATGAATAGATTGTTTTTATGTTTGTTAATCCTGATGCTGGTGTTTTCCTTTTTCGATTTTTTCTTCAAGCGCAAGCAGATGCAGCGAAGGCAGCAAATCGTCATTTATACGATTTACGCCCTTTCCGTGCTCGGATTGTACGCGATCCAATTTCAGCATACCAGGATGATACCAACCGACTTTTTTTTGAACATCCTCACGCCACGGGTGAAAATGTGGATCGACCAGATCCTGTAGAGGAGGGAGCGCATGATACACAAGCAAGTCGTCAATCATCGGCAAATCGCCTGGCTGGTCGGAAGTCTGCTGATGACAGGGATGATGATAAGCTTTTTGCGGTCGGTTGTGCAGGTCGCCAAGATGGATTCGTGGTTCTCGCAAATTCTTCCGGCTTGCTATGCCTTGCTCGTCGCCTATGTATTGTCGGAGCTTGTGCGCGCCTACCCGGGGAAAAACTTGTTCGAGATCATGTTCATCATCTGCGGCAAATGGTTCGGCGGCTTTATCAACTGCTTGATCCTGTTTTATATTTGGGTGATCCTCGCCCTCGATATAAAAGGGGCTGCCGACTTTTTGCATATCTCCCTCTTGCCGGAGACGCCCTTGGAAATCATCCTGCTTGTGTTCGTTCTTCTGTTGATGTACTACGGCAAAACGAGCCTGGAGGTGGCGGCGAGGGTCAACGAAATTTTTTTTCCCGCCTACTTCATCATGTGCCTGCTGCTCTACTTTCTTTTGATGAACGAGTACAGCATCGAGCGGCTGGAGCCGATTTTGAGCACGAGCCTGGATCGGATTACGATAAGCAACCTGCTGCCGATCGGCGTTTACGGAGACATTTTGCTGTTTGGCGCTTTTTTGCACGCCAGCAGCGAGCCGCGTCTCCTGTTTACCGCCATGAAGCACGGAATCATGATCGCCTGCTTCACGACCACGCTTACGGTGCTGATTCTCCTTGGGGTGATGGGCTACGTCATTGCGGGCCGACTCAATTTTCCGATCTACATTCTCGTGCAGCAAATTCACCTGACGGACTTTCTCGACCGGGTGGAAATGATTTTGTTCAGCTTGTGGTTTCCTGCGTTCAGCATTAAAGTCATCGTCGCCTATCTGGCCTTCCTCGTGGGCGTAGGATCGTTTGGCGGACAGTTGCACTACAACACGTACAACGCGCCCACCGGCTGCTTCATGGTGGTGACCTCGCTGCTCGCCTTTCCCAAGGTGTCGGATATCAACCAGTTCATCAGCTACAGCTTTCCGCTGCTTGTCGTGCTTTTTCAGGTGCCGCTGCTCCTGTTTCTGTTTATCGTCGCCCGCCGGAAAAAACGGGAAGAAGGCCAGGCTCTGATTCCGCGAGGCACGAAGCTGCACCGCTTTTACCGGATGATGGTGTGGGGGGGAGTATTCAGCATTGCAGGCTGTTTCCTGACGATCTTGGTCGGGGATCTGCTGCGGGACAAATCTCCGGCGGCAGGGATCGCGACGGCCATCGCCTACATCGTGTTCCTGGTGATCGGGGTGTTGACCAGCTACGGAGAAATGCAGGCCCTCAACCACGGCAAGCAAAGGCTGGGGCGGCCCAAGCAGCAAGGCAGTTTTCGGCAGTAAGGCCCGTCGTTTTGCCCGCCTGTATGCTGGTGCTGCGGTTTACGCTTCGAATGTGCACTGGCGGGCAGGGGAGTCGACGAAGCCCTGGATGCTCGGCTGGCGCAAGGAGTGCCCGTCTGCCCACTCTGCGTACTGAATTTTGGCTGTGAGCTGCGGCTTTAGCCAGATGGTGCCGTTGATGCGCTCCGGCTTGTTATGAAAAGGCATGTCAGCCTGGATCAACGGCTGAATCGTTTCGGTCAAGCTGCGCCAATCGCTGTGGGTCAGCTTTCCGGTTCCGGCATGGCCGATATACCAGAGAGCGCCCTTGGCGTCGTAAAGCCCGAGCAGCAAGGAATTGACCGTCTGATCCCGCATCGTCACTCCGCCTACCACCGCGATCAAATCCCGGTAGTTTTTTTTCTTTTGCCAGCGCGCATCTTTTCCGGCGATGGCATACGTGCTGGTCAAATCTTTGATGATGACGCCTTCCATCCCTTGCTGCTCGATCGTCTGAAACAACTCCCGGCCACTCGTAAAATTGTCGACGAGCTGCACCGTGGGCGTCGGGGAGATGAGCTTTTGCAACAGGCGCTGGCGCTCTGCCAGCGGACAGGCCGTGACCCATTCGCCGTCTGCGTACAGGACGTCAAAAATCATGTAGAAGATGGGGACCTGACGCTTTACGGCTGCGATTTTTTCCATCCGTCGCAGACCGTCCCTGCGCATGACCTCGTAAAAAGAAGGCTTGCCATCTGCACCAAGCGCAACGACCTCGCCGTCGAGAATGACGGACTGCGCCCGGCAGTATTCGGAGATTGCGGCGATTTCCGGGTAGTGCAAAGTCCGCTCGTTAGCCTTGCGATTGTACAGCTTGACCGAGTTGCCGTCGTAGTACGTCAACAGCCTGATCCCATCCCATTTGACTTGCGCAATCCAGTCGGGGCCATCCGCGATGTCATCCGTCGTCGTCGGCTCGAAAGGAATAATCGGCGTTAGCTTCATGGTAGCCTCCCGTATGTGCTTGGTGTCTGCCATTTGTACGGTGTCACCATTCGCGATCGTCTATGCACGGGTCAGGACAGAGAGTTTTGATTGAATTTTAAGAAACTTATTTATTGATTAAGTATTGTATTTGCGTTATACTAGGAAGCAGTTCACGAAACATCATGCATGATTTGAAACGCGTTGGAAACAGTATGGATGGGCTATATCTGACAGACTTTTGACCTCCTATCGTGGTACGTCCACCACAAGTGCGCAAGGAGAAAGTCATTTCTGGATATAGTCCTTTTTTTGTACAGAGAAGAATGGATAAGATTCTTAGTAAGTATAGGGGCAACCAAGTTGCTCGCCTTCACTTTTCTTCATTCTTTTTTCGTTGATCCAGAAATAGACTGTAGTTTATAATTACTGAGGTAATGATTTTGGGAACAGCTTCGGCGTGCGTTGCTGTTGCTGGCCGCCTGTTCCGGAAAGAAGGAATTGACTTGCCGTTTCTTCGCTTTAAAGGCTTTGAAAAAGAAAAGCTGCAATCGGTATCGCCCCTTATTATAGAAGAGTTTGCCCGCATCGCGGAAGTGAGCCAGGAAAAAGTCAAGCTGGAGCTGCTTCTGGTCGAGCAGTTGACGAACAGTCCGTTGTCGCTTGAAATCATGATGTTTCCCCGGGAGCAAAAGCAGCACGACCAGATCGCCAGCACGATGAACCGGATTTTGCAAAAGCAAGGTTTCCAGAACGTCCATATTTTCTTTATCCTGCTGTCGCCCGAGCTGTATTATAAGGAAGGGCTTCCTTTGCAAGTCAAAGTCTCAGGCTGAAGCGAGCAGGTGAAAAGACCGCCATCCCACTGTCGAGGTGGTATTATCCCCTCATGGTAGACAGTGAAAAAAGACCTCATGGTATGATGAGATCAACACTGTTGACCGGAGGGGATTTTCTTATGCCGCCACGTAAAGGGCAAAAACAGCAGCAATATGACGAAGCAACGAAGAGCGAAGCAGTACGTTTGCG